>JAKSBN010000422.1 GCA_022361175.1 Pseudomonadota bacterium
AGGGCCCGTTCGCGCACCTGCACCCAGTCGACGCCGCTGGCGACCGCCGCCGCCACGGCCGCGGCGGGCTCTTCGCCGGCCAGGGCGCGATCCACGACCAGGGCGAGAATCGGCCGCGGGCGGCTCAGAAGCTGGCGATCCCGTCGAGCGGGCTCGAGGCCGAAGCGTACAGGCGCCGCGGCATGCGGCCGGCCTCGTACGCCAGGCGACCGGCCTCCACGCCGAGCTTCATGGCCTTCGCCATCGCCACGGGGTCCTTGGCCTGAGCGATGGCGGTGTTCATGAGAATGGCGGTGGCGCCCAGCTCCATCGCCAAGGCGGCGTCGCTGGCGGTGCCCACCCCGGCGTCGACGATCACCGGCACCTCCACGGTCTCGAGGATGATGCGCAGGTTGGCGGGGTTGCGAACGCCGAGGCCGGAACCGATCGGAGCCGCCAGGGGCATCACGGCCGGGCAGCCCATGGCCGCCAGGCGCTGACACGCCACGGGGTCGTCGGTGATGTAGGGCAGCACCGTGAAGCCTTCGTCCAGCAGCACGCGCGCGGCTTCCAGCGTGGCGGGGACGTCCGGGAAGAGCGTGCGCTCGTCGCCGATCACCTCGAGCTTCACCAGATCCGTGTCGAGCAGTTCGCGACCGAGGCGTGCGGTCGTGACGGCGTCCTCGGCCGTGTAGCAGCCCGCCGTATTGGGCAGGATGGTGAAGCGTTCGGGCGAGAGGAAGTCCAGCAGCCGCTCGCCCTTGGGAGCGTCGAAGTCCACGCGCCGCAGCGCGATCGTGATCATCTCGGCGCCGCTGGCCTCGGCACAGACTCGGTTCTGCTCGAACGAGGCGTACTTGCCGCTGCCGATGATCAGGCGCGACGAGAACTGATGCGTTCCGAGTTGGTAGCCCTCTGACATGCCTAGCCTCCTCCCACGGCTTCGAGGATCTCGACGCGGTCCCCCGCCGCCAGCGTCGTAGACGCGTAGGACGAGCGGGGCACCACCTCGCGGTTGCGCGCCACCGCCACGCGGCTGGCCAGCTCGAGTTCGGACAAGAGTGTCGCCACCGTCGTGCCCACGGGCAGGCGCCGTGCCTCGCCGTTCAGCTGGATGACGAACTCGGTCTGCGTGCCCTCGGTCGCCAAGGGGTCTCCCGTCGAGGATCCGAACAGGAGGCTACCAGCCGCCGGGGGCCCGTGCCGACCCCCGGACGCGCTTCCCGTGGAAAACGCGCGGTCTCGGGGTCTGCGCTGGACGCCGGCGCCCCCAGGGCGCATCCTGCGTCACGGGTGCGATGCGCGGGCCGCGAGGCCCAAGGGGGTTTTCAAACCGGTGACCGGTGAGCGACCCACCCGGGCCAGGATCGATCTCGAGGCCGCGGCGGCCAACGCGCAGCGGGCCCAGGCCGTGGCGGAGGGACGCGCCGTGATCGCGGTCGTGAAGGCCGACGCCTACGGGCACGGCGCCGTGCCCCTGGCCCGCGCGTTCCTGGGAGCGGGCTGCACGCGTCTCGCGGTGGTGACGGTCCGCGAAGCCGAGGAACTCCGAGAGGCGGGCATCGCAGCGCCGATCCTGGTGTTGGGCGGCGTCCACGACGCCCGCGAGGCCGAACGGGCGGCGTCGCTGCACCTGATCCCGGTGGTCCACCACGCCCCCGGGCGCGAGTGGCTGGCGCGGGCCGCGGCGGGTCGGGCTCCGCTGCCCGTCCAGGTCGAGGTGGACACGGGCATGTCGCGGATGGGCGTCCCCTGGCAGGCCGCCGAGGAGTTTCTCCGGGAGACGGCGTCGACGCCCGGGTTGGTCCTGGAGGGAGTCTTCACGCACTTGGCCAGCGCGGACGAGCCGGACCTGGCCCAGAGTTTCGAGCAGTTGCGTCGCTTCCAGCGCCTGCTGGAGGCTCTTCGCCGCCAGGGGTTGGAAGTGCCGTGGGTGCACGCGGCCAATTCCGCGGCGCTCCTCACGGGCAAGACGCTGCTGGACGCGCTGCCCGAGGCCAACGCCGTGCGCCCCGGGCTGATGCTCTACGGCGCCCGCCCCGCGCTGGCGCTGCCGGACGCGGGACTGCAGCCGGTCATGCACCTGGAGACCCAGGTCGCGGCCCTGCGGCGCGTCGGCGCTGGAACGCCGGTGGGTTACGGCGCGGCCCACCGCGCCCCCGAAGCCACCACCATCGCGACGCTGCCGCTCGGCTACGCCGACGGCATCCTGCGTTCGGCCGGGAATCGCGGGGCGGTGCGGATCCACGGGCAGCGCTGCCCGATCGTGGGCCGAGTGTCCATGGACTACGTGACCGTCGACGTGGGAGGCCTGGACCCGGAGATCGGCGATCCCGCCCTGGTGTTCGGCCGCGACGAGACCGGGGCGCTGCCGGTGGAAGAGGCCGCGGCTGCGGCGGGCACGCTGGCCTACGAGCTCTTGGTGCAGGTGGGCGGGCGGGTGCCGCGCCACTACCCCGCGTGAGGCCCGCACGGGCGGCCCACGAGCCCGAAATCCCTCTCGAAACGGGGGTTTGACTTGCCGCCGCGGCCTCGGTACAACAGTGCCGCGGCCCACCCCAGAAACCCGCTCGACATCCCCGCCCAGGAGGCGTTCATGACCCCCCAGTCCTCGCCGCGCCCGGTGGCGCGCGCGTTGCTTTCCGTTTCCGACAAGACCGGGCTCGTGGAGTTCGGGCGCGGCCTGGCCGAGGCCGGCGTCGAGCTGGTGGCGTCGGGCGGCACCGCCCGCGCGCTGCGCGAAGCCGGCTTGACGGTGGTCGACGTGGCCGCCCTGACCGACAGCCCGGAGATGCTGGGCGGCCGGGTCAAGACGCTGCACCCGAAGATCCACGGAGGCATCCTGGCGCGCCGCGACCTGGAGGACGACCGCCGCGACCTGTCGGCCCACGGGATCGGCACGCTCGACCTGGTGGTCGTGAACCTCTACCCGTTCGAGGCGACGGTTTCGAAGCCGGGCGTCGGTGTGGCCGATGCCATCGAGCAAATCGACATCGGCGGTCCGTCCATGATCCGCTCCGCCGCCAAGAACCACGCCTACGTCGGGGTGGTCGTCGACCCCGGAGACTACGCGGCGGTGCTGGACGAGCTCCGCGCTGCCGGCGGACTCTCGGACGCCACCCGGCGGCGCCTGGCGCTCAAGGCCTTTCAGCGCACGGCCGCCTACGACACCGCGATCCAGGCCTGGCTGGCCGAGCACCTGGAGCTGCCGGAGGAGGCGGAGACGCCGTTTCCCGAGCAGCTGCTGGTGTCGCTGCCGCGGGCGGCCACGCTCCGCTACGGCGAGAACCCGCACCAGCGCGCCGCTCTCTACGGGCACTTTCTCGAGGCGGTGGAGCCGCTCCACGGCAAGGAACTCTCGTACAACAACCTGGTGGACGTGCAGGCCGCGCTGGCGCTGATCGCGGAGTTCGACGCCGGCGATCGTGCCACGGTCGCGATCCTCAAGCACAACACGCCGTGCGGCGTCGGGTCGGGCGAGACGCCTCTGGAGGCCTACGAGCGGGCCTTCGAGACCGATCCCGATTCGCCCTTCGGCGGCATCATCGTGTCCAACCGCCCCTTCGACGCCGCCCTGGCGGACAAGGTGGACGAGATCTTCACCGAGGTGTTGGTGGCCCCTGCCTTCGACGGCGCCGCCCTGGAGCGACTCCAGCAGAAGAAGAACCGCCGGCTCCTCCGCTACGACGCCGGCGCGCTGGCCCGGGCCGAGCTGGACTGGAAGCGCGTCTACGGCGGCGTGCTGCTGCAGGAGCCGGATCTGGCCATGGAAGCCCTGGCCACGGCCCAGGTCGTCACGCAGGCGAAGCCCGACGAGGAACAGCTGCGAGCGCTGGCCTTCGCGTGGCGGGTCGTGAAGCACGTGAAGAGCAACGCCATCGTGTTCGCGCGGGACGGCCGCACCCTGGGCGTGGGGGGAGGCGCCACCTCGCGGGTCGACGCCGTGTTGGCCGCGGTGGCCAAGGCAGGGCGCGTGGGGCTCGACCTGGATGGCTCGGTGCTGGCCAGCGACGCTTTCTTCCCGTTTCCGGACGGACTCGAGCGGGCGGTGGAGGCCGGCGCCCGCGCCGTCGTCCAACCCGGCGGCTCGAACCGCGACGAGCTGGTGATCGAGGCGGCCGACCGGCTCGGCATCGCCATGGTGTTCACCGGCGCCCGCCACTTTCGCCACTGAGCAGAAGGATCGCCCGCCATGCGTGTCTTGGTCGTCGGTTCGGGGGGGCGCGAGCACGCCCTGGTTTGGAAGATCGCGCAGAGTCCGTTGGTGGACGCCGTCCTGGCGGCGCCCGGCAGCGACGCCATGGGGGCGCTGGCGCAGACCTTTCCCGACGTGGCCGCGGGCGACGCCGAGGCGCTCACGGCGCTCTGCCGCCGCGAGGACGTGGCGCTGGCGGTGATCGGCCCCGAGGACCCGCTGGCCGACGGGCTCGCCGATCGCCTGCGCGCCGCGGGCGTGGCGGTCTTCGGGCCGTCGGCGGCCGCGGCCCAGCTCGAGTCGAGCAAGGCCTTCGCCAAGGCTTTCATGGCCCGGCACGGGATTCCCACCGCCAGCCACCGCGTGTTCGAGGACCTGGAAGCGGCCCGCATCCACGTCGGCGTTCGCAACGGGCCCTGCGTCGTGAAGGCGGACGGTTTGGCGGCCGGCAAGGGCGTGGCCGTCTGCGACGGCCCCGAAGAGGCCCTCGCCGCGCTCGACGAGATGATGGGCGCGCGCCGCTTCGGCACCGCCGGCGAACGCGTGGTGGTGGAGGATCGCCTGGAGGGCGAAGAGGCCTCCTACTACGCCATCACCGACGGCGAACGCATCCTGACGCTGGCCGCGGCCCAGGACCACAAGCGCGCCCTGGACGGCGACCGGGGCGAGAACACCGGCGGCATGGGCGCATACTCGCCGGCCCCGGTGGTGACGCCCGAGGTGGAGCGCAAGATCGTCGAGCGCGTGGTGGAGCCGGCCATCCGCGGCATGGCCGCCGAGGGCCACCCCTACGTGGGCGTGCTCTTCGTGGGCCTCATGATCGACCCGGACGGCGAGCCGGTGGTGATCGAGTTCAACGTGCGCTTCGGCGACCCGGAGACGCAGGCCCTGTTGGCCCGCCTGGAGAGCGACCTGGTTCCCGTGCTGTTGGGGGCGGCGCGCGGCCAGCTCGACGCCGACACCGAGCTGGCCTGGGGCGACGCGGCCGTGTGCGTGGTGCTGGCGTCGGGCGGCTACCCGCGCGCGTACGCCAAGGGCGTGCGCATCCACGGCCTCGAGGCGCTGGTGGGCGATGCCGACCTGGTCGTCTTCCACGCCGGCACCCGGGGTGTGGACGGCGGTTTCGAGACGGCCGGAGGCCGCGTCCTGGGCGTTACGGCGCGGGGCGCCAGCGTGCGCGAGGCGCGCGATCGGGCCTACGCCGCGGTGGCCAAGGTCGAGTTCGACGGCGTGCAGGCGCGCTCGGACATCGCGGCCCGGGCGCTGGCGCGGTCCACGTGATCCCGGAACGCACCACAGCCTCCGAGACGCCGGCCGCCGGCGCGGATCCGGTTGCCGTGGCCGTGGCCCGGTTGGCGGACGACGGACTGGTGGCGTTTCCGACGGAGACCGTGTGGGGGCTGGCCGCGCGCGCCGAGAGCGAGGCCGCCATGGAACGTCTGCGCCGCTTCAAGGGTCGCGACGCCGGTCGGCCGGTGTCGATCCTCGTCTCCGCGTTCACCGCGCTGGCGTCGGGCCTCGGCTGCGAGCCGGGGCCGGTAGCCCGGGCGCTGGCGGACGGATTTTGGCCGGGCCCGCTGACGCTCGTGTTGCCGAGTCGTCGCGGCTTTGCCACCGGGGTGGCCCGCGCCGACGGGGCGGTCGGGGTACGCTGCACGCCGCATCCCGTGGCCGGCGCCCTGGTGCGGGCGGCCGACGCCGCGGGCTTGGGTCCACTGACGGCGACCAGCCTCAACCCGAGCGGTGAGCCCCCGGCGGCGCGACTGGCGGAGGCGCGCCGGTACGTCGAGGCGGGGCCGAGCGGAGCGGTGCCGTTCTTGTTGGATCTCGGCCGCGCCGACGCGCACGGCGGCGAGCCCAGCACCGTCGTGGACCTGTGCGAACCCGAACTCCGGATCCTGCGCGCGGGCGCGATTTCGGCCGACGCGCTCACCCGAACCCTGGCTGCGGCACCACAGGAGCACAACTCCGGATGACCCAGATCCGACCCTTTCGCGCCCTGCGCTACGACCCCGCCCGCACCGACCTGGCGCGCGTGATCGTGCCGCCCTACGACGTCATCACGCCGGCGGAACGGACGGCCTTCTACGAGCGCGATCCGCACAACGCGATCCGCATGGAGCTCACCAGGGAAGTGGGCCAAGAGGCCACCACCGACTACTCGGAGGTGAGCGACACGCTCCAGGCCTGGCGCGAATCGGGCGTGCTGCGGCGCGAGCCGGCGCCGGCCCTGTACGCGCTGCGCCAGCGCTTCACCGCGCCGGACGGGCGCGAGCTGGGGCGGGAGGGTTTCTTCGCGGCGCTGCGGCTCGAGGACTACGACGACCGCGTGGTGCTCCCGCACGAGCGGACGCTCTCGGGCCCCAAGGCCGACCGCCTGAAGCTGCTGCGGGCCACGCGCGCCAACCTCTCGAGCGTCTTCATGCTCTACCAGGACCCGGAGCAGAAGGTCGCTTCAGCCATCACCAGCGCTTTCGCCGGCGGGGACTGCGTCGCCGCCGTCGACGGCCAGGGCGTCGAACAGACCCTGGCGCCGCTCCGCGACGCGGACGCGGTCGCCGCGATTCAGGCGTTTCTCGCCGACCGCGCCGTCGTGATCGCCGACGGGCACCATCGCTACGAGACCGCGCTGGCCTATCGCGACGAGCAGCGCGCGGCGGCCGGCGGCCGCGACGCCGAGGCGCCCTTCGAGTTCACGCTGGCCTACTTCGCCAACGCCTACGCGCCGGGCAGCCTGCTGCTGCCGATCCACCGGGTCGTGCGCCGGGGAGCCGCCCCCGACGACGCGGCCTGGTCGGAGAAGCTGCCGGAGTGGAAGCAGGAGACGGTGCCGCTGGCGGGCGTGGACGCCGTCGAGCGGGTGCTGGCGGAAGTCCTGGCGCCGCACGCCGGGGCGCCGGCCTGCGCCGCGGACGACGGTTCGGGCACCCTGCGCATCTTCTCGCGACCCGATCCCGGCGACGGCGAGCTGATGGTGCGACGCCTCGAGCGCGAGGTGCTGGGCGCGGTCTTCGACCTCGACCCCGAAGCGATTCGCGAAGGGGCCGTCTCGTTTCCCAAGAGCGCACCACGCGCAGCCGAAGAGGTGCGCGAAGGGGAGGGCAGCGTGGCCCTGTACCTGAACCCGCTCACTCCCGACGACGTCTTCCGGGTGACGGGGGCCGGCGAAGTGCTGCCGCAGAAGAGCACCTTCTTCTTTCCCAAGATCCCGAGCGGTCTGGTCTTCCGGCCGCATGACGACGCCGCCTGATGGCCGGTCCCCCGCGCCGGCGCAGCCGTCCGCAGGCACTGGGGACCGTGCTGGACCGCGTGCTGGGCGATCTCGGCCTGGAGCGCGCCGTGGTGGTGAAGCGGATCGCCGATCACTGGGACACGGTGGTGGGGCCCGAGGCGGCCGCGCACTGCTGGCCGGTGGGACTGCGCGGCACGGTGCTCGAAGCCGAGGTGGAGAGCCCCGTCTGGTCGCAGCAGCTCCAGCTGGCCACACCCCGCATCCTGACCGCGCTGGAAGAGCTTCTGGGCGGCGATGCGCCGACGGATCTGCGTTTTCGGCTGGGGTACACTCGGCGGCCATGAGCGACCCGAAGCCCTCCGAGGCAGCGCCCCCGCTGGGGCAGCCGTGCGACTTTTGCGGAGACGTGGTGGCCAGCGTCCGCCGCGTGGTCCTCGACGGCGACTACGAACGGCTCCGCACCCCGCATCGCGAGCGCTACGCCTGCCCCGCGTGCTCCGACAAGAAGGAGCGCCAGCGGCTGGGCCTGGAGCGCGGTTGACCCCGGAGGCGGGCTCGCCTAGATTCCCGGCCCGCCGATCCGGGGCCTAAACCCTCGGATCCACAGCTTTTCGGGCCTGCTCGGCCGGCCTGAAGTTCCGTTTCTGTTCTGGTTTTCGCTCTGGAGAGGATTCACGCGAATGGTCAAGATTCGCCTGCTTCGCGCCGGCGCCAAGAAGCGCCCGTTCTACAAGGTGGTGGCGATGGACGAGCGCAAGAAGCGCGACGGCCGCGCCCTCGAGTTCCTGGGCACCTACGATCCGAACAAGCCCGCCGTGACGCTGCGCCGCGAGGCCATCGACGCCTGGGTCGCCAAGGGCGCGCAGCTCTCGACGACCGTGCGCTCGCTGCTGCGCAACAACCCGGGAGCGGCGTAGTGGCCTCCGAGAGCGAGAGCGCAGCGGATCTGGTGGGCTTCATCGCCAAGGCCATCGTCAACAACCCCGACGACGTGCAGGTCACGGCGATCGACGACGGCCAGACCCTCGAGCTGGAGACGGCAGCCGAGGATCGCGGTCGCGTGATCGGGCGCCAGGGACGCGTGGCCAAGGCCATGCGCGCCCTGCTCGCGGCTTCCCGGCCGGGAGCGAACTGGCGGCTCGACATCGTCGACTAGGGCCCGCCCACCTCCATCATGGACCCCTCCGACCGCGTCGCGCTGGGTCGGATCGCGGGCGCACACGGCGTGCGCGGCCAGCTGCGCGTGCGCATCCTGGGCGACGGCCCCGACAACCTGTTGGCGGCGGAGAAGGTCTGGCTCCGCGCCGAGGACGAAACGACCGCCGCGCCGGTGTACGCGGTCGTGGCTTCGGGCTCGGGGCGGGCCGGCGAGGTTCGCCTGACGCTCGAGGGCGTCGACGATCGCGATGCGGCCGAGTCGCTGCGCGGGCGCCTGGTCGAGGTTCCCACCGCGAACCTGCCCGCCCTGGGCGACGACCAGTTCTACTGGCACGAGCTCCTGGGCTGCCAGGTCGAAGACACGTCCGGTCGCGAGCTGGGGATCGTGGAGGACCTGTGGGACACCGGTGCCCACGACCTGCTGGTCGTGCGGCGCGCGGACGGCGGCCGCCACCTGATCCCCACGGCGCGCGAGATTCTGCGGCACGTGGACGTGGCCGAGCGACGGCTCTGCGTCGACGTGCCGCCCGGACTCCTGGACGAGGACGGCTAGTGCGCATCGACGTCGTCACGATCTTTCCCGGGCTCTTCGAGGCGTTTCTCGAGACGGCCTTCGTCGGGATCGCCCGCGAGCGGGGGGCGGTGGCCATCGCCGTCCACGATCTCCGCGATTGGACCTCGGATCGCCATCGCACGGTGGACGACGCGCCCTACGGCGGCGGCCCCGGCATGGTGCTGAAGCCCGAGCCGCTGGTGGCAGCCATCGAGGCCCTGGCCGGTCCCAAGGGCCCGGACCGGACGGCTCGGGTCGTACTGCTGACCCCCCAGGGGAATCGCTTGGACCAGGCGTGGCTCGAGGCTTCGGCCGACGCCGAGCACCTGGTGTTGGTATGCGGCCGCTACGAAGGCGTGGACCAGCGCGCCATCGACCTGGCCGTGGACGAGGAGATCTCGCTGGGAGACTACGTCCTGTCGGGCGGCGAGGTGCCCGCCATGGTCCTGATCGAGGGCCTGGCGCGCCTCTTCCCGGGGGTCCTGGGGAACCCGGAATCGGCAGAAACCGAGTCATTCCGGGGAGATCTTTTGGAAGGACCGCACTACACTCGGCCGCCGGATTTTCGCGGGCAGGAAGTGCCCCCCGTGCTCCGCTCGGGGAACCACGCGGCGATCGCGAGCTGGCGAGAGGCTGAGGCCCGGAGCCGCACACGCGACCGCCGACCGGACCTGCTCGCGCAGCGCGCGCCCGAAGCGCCGGCGCCCGCGCCGAAGAGCGACAGAAAGGATTCGTCATGAAGAGCCTGGACTTCATCGAGCAGGGAACGCTCCGCCGCGACTTGCCCCCCTTCCGCGTGGGCGACACCGTGCGCGTCCACGCCAAGGTGCGCGAGGGAGACAAGGAGCGGATCCAGGTCTTCGAGGGCGTCGTGATCCGGCGGCGCGGTTCTGGCGCTTCCGAGAGTTTCACCGTGCGCAAGGTCTCCTACGGGGTCGGCGTCGAGCGCCTCTTCCTGGTGCAGTCGCCCGCCGTCACCAAGCTCGAGATCAAGAGCCGCGGCCACGTGCGCCGCGCGCGCCTCTACTACCTGCGCGACCTGCGCGGCAAGAAGGCCCGGCTTCGCTCGAAGATTCGCGATCTGTCGGCCCTCATCTCCGAGGAGGAGGCCGACGCGCGCGACGCCGCCAGCGCCGAGCCGGCGCCCGAGCCCGAGGCGGCACCCGAGGCGACGTCGGTGCCCGAGCCGGCGGCCGAAGCCGAAACGGTCGAAGAGACGGCCTAGCGGTCCGATTCCGCTCGCCCGCCTAGTCGAATCCCCACTCTTCGCTGGCATCGAAGGCTCCCGGCCAGTGCCGCACGCGCCACCGCGCCCGGGCCTCGAGCGTGCACGCGATGACGTCGAAGCGAATCCGCGCCGGGCGCTCGGTCTGCCGGACCAGATAGGCGTGGGCCCCTCGCAGGAGTCGGCGGCGCTGAGCGGCACCGAGCCCGGCGGCGGCGCTTCCGTAGCGTTCCGAGCGCCGCGTTTTCACTTCCACGAACACCAACAGATCTCGCTTCGCGGCCACCAGGTCGAGCTCGACGCCGCCCGCGCGGACGTTGCGCGCGACGATGCGATACCCTCGGCGCGCCAAGAACCGGGCTGCGCGCTTCTCTCCTTCGGAACCCAACGCGCGGCGATCGTCGCGCATGTGCAGTTCTCCGCGGGACACAGATCGCGCGGCACGCGGTGTGGGCGGCACGCCGCCTGTTGGGGGCTGCGCGAGGGGGGAGCCGCGGCAGGATAGCGGATGGGCACGCTGCATCTCGTCGCCACGCCGATCGGAAACCTCGAGGACATCACGCTGCGGGCGCTGCGCGTGCTGGCCGAGGCCGATCTGTTGTTGGCCGAGGACACGCGACGCACCCGGATCCTGCTGGAACACCACGACGTCGCGGCCGAGATGCGCTCGCTCCACGCCCACAACGAAGCCGCTCGCACCGAAGAGGCGCTGGCCGTGCTGGGGCGCGACGGCCGCGTGGCCCTGGTCTCCGACGCGGGGACTCCGTTGGTCTCCGACCCGGGCGAGCGCCTGGCCGCAGCGGCCGCGGCGGCCGGACATCGGGTGGAGTCGGTCCCGGGGCCCTCGGCGGTGCTGGCGGCCCTCGCGTGCTCGGGGCTGCCCGCGACCCCGTTCGTGTTTCTGGGCTTCCTGCCGCGCAAGGCCAGCGACCGCCGCGCGCTGTGGACGTCCTTTCGCGAGCGTCCGGAGACCCTGGTTTGCTTCGAGTCTCCGCGCCGACTGCCGGCGACGCTGGTCGAGTTGGCAAAGGAGTGGGGGCCGCGCGACGCCTGCGTCGCGCGCGAGCTCACGAAGCTTCACGAGCAGGTGGCGCGCGGCACGCTGGAGGAGCTGGCGGCCGCCTTCTCGGGGGAGGTGCGGGGCGAGGTCACCCTGGTGATTGCAGGCGCCGATCCGACTTCGCTCGAGCCGTGGGACGAGCCCCGGCTCGACGCCGCCATCGCCCAGGCCCTGGCGGAGGGCGGACGGCCCGCACAGGTGGCGGCCGATCTGGCCCGACTTTCGGGCCGGCCGCGCGAGGAGCTGTACGCCCGGGTCGTGGCCGCGCGGGAGCGTTCGTGACGCGACGCCTCGGTCGACTCGCGAGGACGCTCTCGCACCTGCGTGCGAGTCAACTGTGGGGCCAGCTGTGGCACGCCGTCGATGCCCGCATACGCCCCGTCGAGCCCAGCGGAACGCCGCCGGAACTCTGGCGCGACGGCGCCCTCGAGTTTCTGCCGGGCCCCGCCCACGCCCGGCTAGAGCCCGGCCTGCGACTGCGTCTGATCCGACGCCAGGTGACCTTCGACGAGGGCATCGACTGGGACTTCGCGGACGAGGGGCCGTTGTTCGCCTACCACCTCCACCAGTGCGATTGGCTGCGGCAGCCGCAACTCGCACCCGAGCGGCGGGCCGCCTTCGTGCTCGACTGGATCGAGGGGCACCGCGAGGGCACGGGCTGGGATCCCCATCCCACGTCGCTGCGTCTGCTCAGCTGGTCGAAGCTCTGGCTCACGCCGGGCGCGCTGCCGCTCGGCTCCTCCGACCGCGAGCGCTTCGCGCGTTCCCTGGCGAGCCAGGCCGAGACCCTGTCGCGGAATCTGGAGCTGCGGCTGGGGGCCAACCACCTCTTCTCCAACCTGCTGAGCGTCGTCTTCGCCGGACTCTTGTTCGACGGGCCCGCCGCGGACGCGTGGTTGGCCCGCTCGCGGGCCTTCGAGGCCGAGCTCGACGAGCAGATCGGTCCCGACGGCGCTCACTACGAGCGCAGTCCCATGTACCACGCGCTCCTGTTGGAGAACGTGCTGGATCTCCTGCAACTGGCGCGCGCGCGGAGGGCGCGGGCCCCCGGCTCGCTGGTCTTCTCGCTGGAGCGGGCGGCGGCCCGGATGCTCGGCGCATTGGCGATCTGGACGCACCCGGACGGCGAAATCGCGCTCTTGGGAGACGCCGCCTTCGAGATCGCCCACCCCCCTGAGCTGCTTCTCGCCTACGCCGAACGGCTGGGCGTGGAGCCGCGCGCGCCCGAGACGGCCGGGTTGTTGAAGGAGGCCGGGTTCGCCCGCCTCGCCGCCGGGCCCTTCACGCTGATCGCCTCGGTGGGGGGACCGGCGCCGCCTCACCAGCCCGGCCACGCCCACTGCGACGCGCTGGCGTTCGAACTCTCGGTGGGACGCGAACGCGTGGTGACGGACACCGGCGTGGCCGAGTACATCCCCGGTGCGCTGCGGGACGTGGCACGCGCGACGCGCAGCCACGCCACCATCGAGGTGGGCGGTCGCGAACAGGCGGAACTCTGGTCGGCCCACCGCGTGGGCGGCCGGCCCCGGGTCGAGCTGGTGCAGGTCGATCCCGAGCGGCGGGTGGAAGCCACGTGCGCCGGTTGGGCGACGCCGCGAAGCGTGCACCGCCGGGTGTTTCGCGTGACGCCCGACGTGGTCGAGCTGCGCGACGCCCTCGAGGGTCAGCTCCGGCCGGCGCGGCTGTGTCTCCCCCTCGCGCCGGGTGTCGAGGTTCGGCTGGAGACCGGGCCGCGGGCCCAGCTCCGCCTCGCCAGCGGGCGCGACCTCGCCGTCGACCTGCCCGTCAGCGCCCGCTGGCGCGTCGAACGCACCCCGTACTTCCCGACCTTCGGCGCCCATCAGGAGCGCGCGTGTCTCGTCGGTGAGTCGGACCTGCTCGCCGTGGGCGAGTGGCGCTTTCGCCTACCCACCTCCTGACGTCTCCCGACGGTGACCACACGCTTGCACCGCGCAAGCGAACGCGGCGAGGGGAGCGAAGGCGAAATCAAGCGCAGCCCCCCACCGAGCCCGATCGCAGCACGGCCTTCCCCCCAGCTCCATTGTTCAGTCGAGACGTGTCGTCCACGGCGAGCCATTCGCCGGAGCCCCCTCGCCGCGTTCGCGGCGACCGGCTTCCTGGGTTCACGTGGACGCGTCCAAGCGCACCAACAGCTCCGCCTCGTCGATCACGTCCACCTTCAGCTCCTCCGCCTTGCGGAGCTTGCTGCCGGGATCGGCGCCCGCCACGACGCAAGTCGTCTTCTTGGACACCGAAGACGTCACCTTGCCGCCCGCGGCCTCGATCCGCGCCTTGGCCTCGCTGCGAGACAGGTTCGGGAGGGTTCCCGTCAGAACGAAGACCTGACCCAGGAGCGCTCCCGACGGCTCGGGGCGTCGCTCCTGGCTCTCGAAGTCGACGCCCAGCTCGCGCAGGCGCGCGACCTCGCCGGAGTTGCGCTCGTCGGCGAAGAAGCGGATCAAGCTCTCGGCGATCGTGGGACCGATGCCCTCGATGGCCTCCAACTCCTCCTGGCTGGCGGCGGCCAGCGGCTCCAGGTCGCCGAAGTGACCGGCCAGGATGTCCGCGATGGTGGCCCCGACGTGGCGAATCCCGAGCGCGATCAGAAGCCGAGCCAGTGTCGTGTGCTTGGCCCGTTCGAGGCTGGCCACGAGATTGCCGGCCGACTTCTCCGCCATGCGCTCGAGGTCCTGGAAGTCGGCCAGCGACAGGGCGAAGAGATCCGACAGCCGCTTCACCAGCCCGCGTTCGACCAACTGGTCGATGAGCTTCTCGCCGAGCCCGTCCACGTCGAGCGCACCGCGGCCGGCCAGGTGGCGGAGGTTGTTCTTCAGTTGGGCGGGGCAGTCGACGTTGGGGCAACGCGTGACGACTTCGCCTTCGAGGCGCACCACCTCGGCGCGGCACACGGGGCAGAGCTTGGGCAGGCGCCAGCGGCGGGGGCGTCCTCTGCGCTTCTCCTTCACGACCCGCACGACCTGGGGAATGACGTCACCTGCTCGCTGTACCACGACGGTGTCGCGCACCCGGACGTCCTTGCGTTCGATCTCGTCCTGGTTGTGCAGCGACGCGTTCGACACGGTGACGCCGCCCACCACCACGGGGTCGAGCTTGGCGACCGGGGTGAGGGCGCCGGTTCGGCCCACCTGGGCCTCGATGGCCTGGACGACGGTGGTCGCCTGTTGCGGCGGGAACTTGTAGGCGATGGCCCAACGCGGCGAGCGCGACAGCGTGCCGAGTTCTTCTTGCAGGTCGAGCCGGTTCACCTTGAAGACGGTGCCGTCGCACTCCACGGGCAGCTCGTCGCGGGCCGCCAGCAACTTCTCGTGGTAAGCCTTGGCCGCTTCCAGATCGGCGCACAGGGTGGGCTCCAGCGACAGCAGGAAGCCCCAGCGTTCGAGTTGGGCCACGGCGTCCGTCTGCGCGACGGCGTCCGCGGGCAGGCCCTCGGCCAGCTGGTAGGCGCGAAACTCGAGCGAGCGCAGGCGCTGCACGTCGACGTCGTGCAGCATGCGCAGGGCGCCCGCGGCGGCGTTGCGGGGGTTGGCGAAGGGCTCCTCGCTGCGCTCGCGGCGCAGCCGGTTCAGGCGCCGGAAGGCCGCCAACGGCAGCACGATCTCTCCGCGCACCGACACCACCGCAGCGGCGGCGTCGCGGCGGCGGGGAAAGTTCTGCAGGTGGCGGACGTTGGCGGTGACGTCCTCGCCGGTGCGTCCGTCGCCCCGGGTGAGCGCCAGCGTGAAGTCCCCGCCCTCGTAGACGAGCTCGACGCCCGCCCCGTCCAGCTTGGGTTCGCCCAGGTAGGCGACGGCCTCTTCCTCCCGGCCCAGGAGCCGGCGGACGCGCGCGTCGAAGGCCTCCAGCTCTTCGGCATCGAGCGCGTTGTCCAGGGACAGCATGGGCGAGCGATGCGGCCGGCTCTGGAAGCCCTCGGCCGGTGGGGCACTGCCCACGCGCTGCGTGGGAGAGTCGGGAGTGCGGAGCTCCGGATGCTCGGCTTCGAGGGCCTGCAGCTCGCGCAGCAGGTCGTCGTACTCGGCATCGGTGATTTCCGGAGTGTCTTCTAGGAAGTAGAGCCGGTTGTGCCGATCGATCTCGGCGCTGAGCTCGGCTGCCCTCCGGCGCGCCGCCGAAAGCCCCGAAGTGTCCAAAACCGCGCGTCTCCGCTCAGGAAAATGGGTTAAAGCCCACGCCTTAATGGGGCGATGAAACGAGAGGCCCCGCCTCGTGGCGGCGAGCCCGAAGAATACCACGGCGCCAGATCCGCGTCGGGAGGGGGCCATGCCGCAGACCGGCCAATCGCGGTCGGATCGCCAAGGTCGTGGGCTGCGGAGCTTCCGCGCCCTGGCGCGCTTCGTGCGCGACGGAGTGGCGTTGTGCTGCGGCGGCGAGATCGTCTGGGCCAACCCGCGCCTGTGCGAGTGGTTCGAGGCGAGCGGTCTTCGCGTGGGAGGGGAGCTGGCTTCCCTGTTCGAGGATGACCGGGGGCGCGCGCTCGACCTGTCGCGCGGCGGGCCTTGCGTGGGCCGGTTGCGGGGCGGCACCGGGCGCCGGGTGCGGCTCGAGCGCGTGGACGCAGCGAACGACGAGGACGCGGTGGCCGAGGAGGTTTGGGTGATCGAGGAGCTGGAGCAGCGAGACACGCTCGAGGCCGAGGTCCTGAGCGCGAGCCGGGCTCTCCACGCGGCGAATCGCGAGCTGGTGGCACTGCGCGAGCGGAGTCGCGAGGAGGCCAGCGAGCGCGAGGATCTGCTGACGGTCGTGAGCCACGAGCTGCGCACGCCCGTGACCGTGATCCTCGGCTACAACAAGCTGCTGCTCTCCGAACAGGTCGGCATGCTGTCGGAAGATCAGCGCCGCTTCCTGGAGGAGAGCACGAAGAGCTGCCAGCGCCTGAACACCTTCATCGAGAACCTGCTG
>JAKSBN010000204.1 GCA_022361175.1 Pseudomonadota bacterium
CGACCCCGCGACGGCCGTCGAACACTACCGCCATGCGCTTCGGCTGCTGCCCGGCCACCCCGACCTGGTACTGGCGCTGGCGACCGCGCTCGAGCGCGCCGGGCGCACAGACGAAGCCATCGGCGAAGTCGAGATGTTGCTGAGAGAGCACCCGGCCCGGCCCGGTGCACGGGCACTCTTGGAGAGGCTCCGGCAGCCCAGCCCCCCGTAGCGGGACGCTAGGCTCTCGGCCCTTCCTCGCTCTGCGGAGACACATTCGGCAGTGTCAGCGCCCGGCACGGACTCTCTCCGGTGGCAGCCGAGAAGCGGAGATTGTGCCAGGGACACACGATGCTGTCCCCCTGAAGATGCCCCTGCGCGAGATCGGCCCCTTCGTGGGGACAGCGGCGGGCGAACTGAACCAACCGACCATCCGCGAGCCGCGCCGCGCAGCGATCGGGGCCGATGGCGGCGACGTCGCCGGGGCGAAGCGTCTCGATCGGGCGGGGAGCGGCCTCCGAAGGCGGCTCCGGCTTCGGGCGAATCCGGGCAGCCCAGCGCCGCCAGCGCGACTTGCGCGGCCCCCGGCGTTCGCTGCCGTCGCTGCCCCGGTACTGGTGCGAGGACGGCCCCACGAACCGGGGCCGACCCAGCGTCAGCCGGAAGCTCACCGCGGCCCGGGTTTCATCGGTCGCATTGATCTCGGAGGCGTGCACGTGGCGACCGAGGAACAGCACGGCGTCGCCCGGCTCCAGCTCGAAGTTCTGGGGCGCGCCCAGGGCCTGGGCCCGAAACACGTGCCCCACTTTGTCGTGGGCGATCCGATCGTCGAGCCGCCCGGGATAGATGCTGAGGCCGTTCCCCCTGCGGACACGTCCCAGCGCGATCCAGACGTTGAGGCAGTTGTGCGGACAATCGAGCCAGTGGTCGCGGTGGGGACCGTGGGCGGAGATCTTCCCGAAGCCCTGTTTGCGCGCGTAGGCCACCAACGTCTGGCGGGCGGGGGCCTGGAGATCGAAGGGAACGTGAAGCCTGGCGTTGGGCCTCTTCTCGACGAAGAAGAGACCGCGGTACCCGAACACGTCCCGCAGCATCGTCGTCGCGAGCGGCATGCACAGGGACTCGAAGGCGCGATACAGCGCGTCGTTCAGGGTACCGATCTCGTCCAGGGGGACGTGCTCGTGGACCCGCTCCGGTCCGGGAACTCGAGCGGCCTGCTCGGCTCCGAGCGTCTCCACCAGAGCGCTCTGCCAAGCCTGCTGCATCTCGAGGCGGCAGTCCGCGGCATCCACGAGCCCGCGGGCCACCAGTACCTGCCCTGCCCCGACTTGCTCCAGGGCCGCACCCGTGGCGATCCCCTTGCCCTCCGGCGTTTCGCACAGCATCCGCCACTCCTCACCGAACGAGAGCCGGGCCGACAATAACGCACTCGGGTGCGGTCTGGTCGCAGCGGGCCTGATCCAGAGCCACTCCCAAGTCCATCGTGCAGCCTGCTAGTATCGTTACCGAGTTCTCCTGATCGCCATCGGGGCCGAAGAGCCCGCAACAGGCCCGCAAAAATCCAACGAAAGTCCTGCGAAGGCCCTACGGCCGGGCAACGAGCAGGAGGCACAGAGGAACGCGCCACCCCCGTGACTCGCCTGGCCCGCCCGCTGATCCTCGTCGCCTCGGTGCTCGTTTCCCTGCTCCTGTGCGAGCTGATCGTGCGCATCGCCGGCCTGGGCCCCGGCGTCCGCATCATGTGGGTCTCGAGCGACGACACCGTCTACCAGCGTTCGGAGAACCCCATCCTGGGCTTCGAACTGAAGCCCAACTACCGCAACCCGAACGCCGACCTGAACGAGAGCTACCCGCGCATCAACGCTCACGGCCAGCGCGACGTCGAGCGGCAGTACGCGCGCACCGCCGGGGTGCGGCGAATCGCGCTGCTGGGCGACTCGCTGGTGGAGGGCCACGGCGTGCGCGAGATCGAGGACATCTTCTCGCAGCAGTTGGAGCGCACCTGGGCGGACGGCGAGGTCGAGGTGCTGAACTTCGGCGTGTCGGGCTACAACACGCGCGCCGAGATCGAGACGCTGCGCACCAAGGGCCTCAAGTACAACCCGGACTTGGTGATCCTGGTCTTCGCCAAGAACGACTTCGACGACTTCCTGCGCGAGGCCTTCGAACTGGGCTCGGTCGTCGAGCGGCCGCGGTGGGTGAAGGGGCTCTTCTCGGCCTCCTCGCTCTTCCGGATGCTGGCAGTGCGCTTCGACTGGTGGGAGCTGGGGGCCGACGCCGATCCCAGCGCCCACCGCAAGGAGGTGGCGGGCCAGGGCAACGTCGCGGAGGGGCTGCGCCTGCTGAACGAGCTCGCCCGCGAGCACGACTTCCAGGCCTTCGTGGTGGCCTGGCCCGAGTTCGAGGACGACGGCATCCGGGACGTGCAGTGGATGCCCGACGAGAGCGAGCTGGTGATCGAGCGCCTGGCCCGCTCGGCCGGGCTCTCGACCTTCCGCCTCTCCGACGGCTTCCGCCGGGATTGGCAGTCCCGGACGGCGGAGAACCCCCGCCAGCTGTACTCGCTGGGAGACGGCGTGCACCCCTCCGTGGAGGGCTCGCGCGTTGCCGCCCAGGTGCTGCGATCCGTGATCGACGGCTTCGATCCCGAAGAGCACG
This sequence comes from Pseudomonadota bacterium, assembly GCA_022361175.1. GTDB lineage: Bacteria > Myxococcota_A > UBA9160 > UBA9160 > UBA4427 > JAKSBN01. The sequence continues at coordinate 2,638 of JAKSBN010000204.1, forward strand.
GCGTGCGCGAACCGAGCGGGGAGGATGCGGAGGCCGCCGCCGTGGCGCTCTCGCTGAGCGGCCGCGACCCGGGGCTCTCGGCCGTGGCCAACAACCGCGGCGCCAAGCTCTACCGGCAGGGAGACCTGGACGGGGCCGAGCGGGAGATTCGACACGCGCTCGAACTGAACGCCGAGTACGCCGACGCGCACCACAACCTGGGCCTGGTGTTGGCCGCCAGGGGGCAGCATACGGAAGCCATGAAGCACTACCGCGAGGCCGTGCGCCTGGCGCCCCTCTACGCCTCGGCCTACAACAACCTGGGTCTGTCGCTGGCCACGACGGGACAGATCACCGAAGCGGAGGCGATGTTCCGAAAGGCGATCCGGATCGACGACGACTACGCGCCGGCCCGCGGCAATCTCGGAACGGCTCTCAGGCTTCAGGGCCGCTTGGGCCCGGCGCGCCGCGCCTACGAGGCGGCAGTCGCCGCCGACCCGCAGTACGCCGACGGCTACCGAAACCTGGGCCTGCTGCTCTTTCAGCAGCAGAACTTCACCGGGGCGATCGCTCCCTTCCAGCGCTTGGCCGAGCTCGAGCCCGGCAACGCCGACACGTTGGCCAACCTGGGCGCGGCGCTGCAGGCCAGCGGGCGCCGAACCGAGGCGCTGGACGCCTACCGCCGAGCGTTGGCCATCAACCCGAACCAGGCGGCCGCGCGCCAGAACCTGGCGGCGCTCCAGGGCCGGTAAGCGGCGCGGGCCTAGAGGCCAGCGCCCGGCCGCGGTACATCTCTCCGACGACACGCGGCGCGCCTTCGAGCGCAAAACGGTCCAGCTCCGCGATGGAGAAGCCGGCCTCGGCGATCAGCGCGTCCATCTTGCGGTTCACGTTGCAGCCGCAGCCGATCACGTTCTGGATCGGGTTCCAGCGGTCCTGCCAGCCCGCGACGCGCGGATCGTCGCTGCGCCCGTGTTCGATGAAGTGGAGCGGCCCGTTCGGCTTGAGGACGCGACGCACCTCGCGGAGCGCCGCCACGGGATCGGGGATGGTGCACAGCGTCCAGGTGATGGTCGCGCAGTCGAACCGCCCGGCGTCGAAAGGGAGCGTACCGTCGGCCCGCAGGTGGTGCAGCTCGACGGGGAACGACGCCGCCTCGATGCGCCGCCGGGCCGCGGCCGGCAGCGCGTCCATGGGGTCGACCGTCGAGAGGCGCGTGACCTCGGCGCCGTAGTGGGGCAGGTTCAGGCCCGTCCCGAACCCGATCTCCAGCACGTCTCCCTCCGCCGCCCGGATCACGTCCGGGCGGAGCTCGGCCAAGGGCCGCATGAAGAGGTCGAGCAACCGCGGGAACAGGCGTCGCTCGTACCAATCGTAGAGGCGGCCCATGCATCCCTCCCATCCCTTGACGACGCGCCGCGCTTGAAGGTAGCCCGGATCGGTCCTCAGGATGCGCCTTGCGGCGGCGTGGGAACGCACAGCAGCTGGGCGCCGCCGGTCGCGACCAGGCGCCCGTCCTGGCTCCAGACCTCGCCCTGGGTGCCCATCGTGCCGGCGCCGGCCGTGGGACTGCGGTGGTCCACCAGCAGCCACTCGCTGTCCGGCGCGGAGCGGTGGAACCAGGCGGTGACATCCAGGTTCGGCGCCGTGAAGGGCTCGTTCACGTGGGGCCCGCAGGCCGCGGGCCAGGACATGGTGTCGAGCAGCAGCAGCGAGCGGCCGGCGTCCACGAAGGGGTCCTCGAAGCACGGCGTCGGCCGGAACCGATACCACTCGAGGATCGCCGGATCGCGGGGCTGCCGCGGACCGGTGAGATCCGGCACCGTCGTCGGCCGCGCCTCCAGGTTCTGCCAGAACGGATAGCCGGGGCCGTCGTTCGAGAGCTCGTCCCAGGCGCGCAATCCATCCGGGCCGGGTGCCGACGGCCGCTCGCCGAACTCGTGGACCAGCCCCGGCCCCTCGGCCGCCGTCCGCACGATCGCCTCCAGGACGGGCTTGCCGGCCTGCTGCATCGACACCCGCAGCGACTCGGAGCGGCGCCCGAGCCGAAGCGGCGTCACGACGAGCTCCACCTCGTCGAAACGCGCCACCGAGAGGAAATGCCCCGAGTAGCTGACCGGCCGCGGGATCCGCGCCACGCACCCGGCCGCCCGCAGCGCGATCACGGCCAGGTAGCCCCCGTTGGGCCCCCAGATCTCCCAATCCGAAGAGAGCGCGACCCGAAAGCGCTTCGAATCCGCGTCCGCGGCTTCCGGTTGCAGTCGCGTATCCCGCTCGAGATCGCCCACGAGCCCCCCTTTCTCGGTCGGGAGGCTACCACGAGGACTCGGGCGTGAAGAGCGGAGCCTGCTCCTCTGCGGCTAGGACGCTGGCACCGGCCCGTGCTCGCCCGCTTCGGGGACGGGCGGGCCGCCGAACGACGCCTGGAGCGCCGCGGCGAGCTTCTCCAGCACGCCCTCCTGCCAGGGGCTCTGGAACAGGACCCGCCCCTCGTTGGACTGGAGCTGGAGCGCGAAGCCGGAGAGCTCGCCCCACTGGGAACGCGTGTACGACTCCGACAGGAAGTCGTAGACGAAGGCGGCGGGCCACTGGAGCGACCGCAGGCGATCGCGCAGGGCCGCGTCCGAGTGCGACCCCTGCGGAAACAGCACCACCGTGACCCCGGCCGGGGGGCGAAGCGAGGCGAGGGCCTTCGCGAGCTCCTCGAAGCCCTCGGCGTCCGGGTCGGCGAACACGGAGAGGAAGCCCTCCGTTTGAGAGACGCGCTGCATGCCCACGGGCCGCAGCGGCCCGGATCCGGAGACCAGCAGGCGCGGTCCGATCGCGACGGCCAGGTTCGGGGCCAGCTTGGCGAGCTCGCCGCGGCGCACCCGGTTGGCCCGCGCGACCAGATCCGTCTTCGAGACCGGCACCTGGAAGAGCCCGTCGCGGCCGAAGTCCAGGCGCGCGCGGCCGGAGGCTTCGACGCGGATCAGCACGCCCCGCGTTCCGGGCCGGAGCGCGCGCGGTTGCTCCGGGGGCTGCCAGGACTGCACCAACGCCACGTGATACGGCCAGAAGCGTTCGCTCGCCAGGAGATTCGTTTCCGTCACCTCGACGGCGTTCTCATCGCTGGCGTCGTAGATCGGAAGCTCGTTGGCGGAGACGGGCAGCGCTGCGACGAGCACGAGCAGCACCCATGCGGACAGCGAACCGAGAGAGAAGTGCGTCATGGCGTTGGTGTATTCCGTGAGTGGAGGAGAAAAGGGGACCGCCACCCGAGGGTGGCGGTCCCGTCGTCTTCAGACTCGGTCTCGAACTAGGCGCGGCGGCGCGAAGAACGAGCCAGACCGGCCAGACCGATCAGGAGCAGGGCGGCGGTGCCGGGCTCCGGAATCGGGCTGGTCGTCGCCGTGATGGCGACGTTGTCGATGATCGGCTGGCCACCGGCCCCGTCGAACAGCAGGCGGACGTAGCCGTTGCTCGACACGTCCGAGCCCAGGGCCACGCTGAAGGGCGTGTCCGAGGTGGAGAGGTCCACCGAGCCGAAACTGCTGTAGCTGACGCCGTCCGTCGAGAACTCGATGCCCACCGACGCCGAGCCGCTGAAGGTGCGGCCGCCGAAGCTGATGCCCCAGTCCGTGCCCAAAAGGGCCGCGGAGGTGAGGTCGGCCTCGAACACGATGTTGAAGGGCTGGTTGACGGTGAGGGCCAGCAGGTTCGCGAACGTCTGCCCCTCGTCGGTCAGCACCGTGAGCGAGTCGAACGGCTGCCCGCCGGGCGCGGTCAGGTTCGAGGCCAGTGAGCCGTTCGTGGGCGCCACCTGGTTCGAGACCGCGCTCGAGCCGAACTGGCCGTCCAGGTACATCGTGCCGAAGGCCGCCGACTCGGCGCCCGCCCCGAAGGTCGGGTCGAAGTCCGAGTAGTTGGCATCCAGCGACGTCGACAGCGTGGCGCCGTCCGTGGACAGGGCGCCCGCGCCCAAGTACTGGGAGAAGTCCCAGCCCGCGATCATGTCAGCCTGGGCCGAGCCCGCCGAAACGGCCAGCGCAGCCACCGAAGCGATCAACAACTTCTTCATGATGAGGATCCTTCTCGTTGAAGCGATTCCGGGTCCCGGCCCGCCCGGACGATCCGAGCGGGCCGGGACAGAGGTTCCAGATGCCGCGCGCCGATCAGTCGGCGAGCAGGCCGCCCATGCTCAGCACCGTCCAATCCGCCGTCCACAGCACGGGAACCGAGCTGTCGAAGGCGCCGCGGAAGGACGCGGCCGCAAAGGGCGCCGGGGCCTGGACGGCACCCGCCACACCGATGAAGCCGGTCAGGCGCGGGTTGATCGGAGCGGACTTCAAGCCGGGCACGAGCTTGCCGTCCGCGTCGCCCGTGGGATCGAACGTGGTGTCCTCGTTCACGAGGCCGCCGAACAGGAAGTTGTTCACCACGTTGTCGCCCACCGTCGCCGGCGTGCGGACGTCCGCGTCGCCGCAGGCGAGCGCGGCCAGCTCGTCGGCGCCGAGCGCGGCACCGTCGTCGAAGGTCGTGGCCAGCACCTGGGCGGTACAGGTTCCGACGTTGTCGATGGTGTCGAAGCCCGGGCAGCCGTCGCCGATCCCCGAGTCGACGTCGAAACCGGGGGCCGTGCCGGTGTTGATCACCACGCTGTTCAGGAGCTCACCGGCGAAGCCGTTGCGCATCTGAATGCCGCGGTTGGCCGACGCCGGCGAGACGGGCGCGAAGTCCGAGCCCGCATCCGGCGTGGAGCCGATGATCGTCAGGTTGTACATGGCCGGGTTGGAGAACGGGGTGCAGGTGCCGTCCGGCTGGATGTTGACGCCGCCGGCCTCGGAGAAGTCGTCGCCGTCCCACTCGCCGGCCTTGTCGCCCGACGCCGAGCCGAACGAGCCGCCGCCGTTCTCGTTGAAGAAGGGCATGATGCCCAGGGCGAAGGTGTTGATGCCCGTGTAGCCCTGGTCCAGGTCGAACGTGTCGTCGCCCGCGAAGACCACGACCAGGTTCTTGCCGTTCACCGTGCCGCCGAACCACTCGATCCCGTCGTCGAAGTTGGCGTAGACCTCGACGTTCTCCATCACGGTGCCGTCGCCGACGCCGCCCAGCGAAATGCCGTTCAGCTCGTTGGCCGAGCCGATCTCGTCACCGGCGTGGCGAACCGAGATGTAGCGGAGCGTGCCCGAGCTGTCGTGGGGCAGGATGCCGCCGTAGGTGGCGTCCGCCGGATCGAAGCCCGGGATGGTGAGCCCCTCGATGGTGCAGCGGCCGAGGCCCACGCCGCAGCCGTCGCTCAGGTTGGTGGGCGCGCTGCCGTTGATGACCAGGCCGCCCCAGAGCGAGACGTTGGCCGCACCGGCCTTGTTGAGCGGAGCCAGCGGAGCCGTGGTCGGCGTGTCGTCCAGGAAGACGTCGCCGGGCGTCCAAGCGTCGGCGAAGGCGTCGGCCGGGCTCACGTTGTCGGCCACGCCGTCGTTGTCGTTGTCCACGGCCGCCGTCGTGAAGATGATCGGCGAGCCCGGGTTGGCGTCGGCGATGATGCGACCCGTCTGGGTCACGATCAGAGCGCCGGGCGTCCCGGCCGTCACGCCGGCCTGAACGGGCTGGGTGCGCGGCTGCCCGCGCACGATGCAGCCCGGGAGGATCGTGAGCGTCGCCCCGTCCTTCACGAAGATCGGCTGTTCCAGGATGATCGGCGAGGGATTCGCCGCGCCGCACCACGTCGTATCGGTCGTGACGTCCGCACCGACGACGGTCTGGGCGCCTGCACTCGTGGCCATGCCCGCGAGCGCAAGAGCAAGGGTAGCAACCAGTGACTTTTGCATCTTGAGTGGAGCCTCTAAATGGGTTGTTTCTTGGCTCGCACCGAAACCCCTCGGCGCGAACGCGAGCAGGGTAAGAGCCCGCGCAAAATCGGTCTTTCGATCTGCGGACATGCACCCGCGGTCACCGGACATCTGCCCGGGAAGCTTGTATGACGCCGGTGACGGAGCACACGACCTCCCTGCAGTGGTTCGTGGCCGCTCCCGAAGGCGTGTGGCGCAGTTCATGGAATCGTCATTCGAGTTCACGCGAATGCGACGCGGGTGCGTCGGAGACGTCGCACAGCGTCGGTGCGGCCTCGGCCAGAGAGACGCGACCTAGAACGAGATCGAGTACCCGAGCGAGAACGAGTAGTCGCGACCCTTCTTGAAGGAGCGCTCCGCCTCCTCCTTCCGGGTCTGATCGGGGTCATAGATGATCTTGCGGGTGCTGTCGGTGAGGTTCTTGGCGCTGAACTTGAGCGTCCAGGTGCCGAGATCGCGAGGCATGGGAATGTCTTGACTCAGTACCAGATCGAGCTGATGGAACGATCCGATGTACTGGTCGAGGGTGAGAGCGATCACCTCGTTGTTGTTGTTGAGGGTCGCGCTGCCGGCGGCATCGAGAACGTCGCTAATCGCGAAGAAGGCGATCGTGGCCTTGGTTCCCCAGTCCGGGTGGTCGAAGCTGACGTCGGCGTTGGCGATCCACTCGGGCTGGCCAAAGAGGCGGCGCTTTTTCTCGAGACCGGAGAAGCGCTCCTCGTCGCCGGGGAGGACCCCCTCGAACGCGAGCGAGCGGGATAGCTCCGCGTCCGTACGCCCCACCTCCGCGTCGATGTAGGTGTAGTTCCCGCCGATGGAGAGATAATCCAGGAAGTCGATGCCGAAGAAGTTCAGGCTTTTGCGGGCTTCCACCTCGATGCCCCACAGCTCGGCCTCGTTGGGGTTGTTGAAGAACGTGCGGAAGAGCGCGCTGGACGAGATCTCCGCGTTCACGGGATCGCGAACGACGATGCCTTCGATCGGGTCCTGGATGGTCTTGTAGAAGGCACTCAAGGCGACCAGATCCCCCAAGTCGCCCCACGTGTACTCGATCCGCGCGTCCACGCTCTCCACGTCCGAGAGCCCGAGCTGAGGATTGCCGACGATCAGTTCGTCCTTCCCCGGCTCGACGGTGACGTAGTACCCGAGCTCGCGAAAGGACGGGCGCGCCACGGTTTGCGAGTACGCCGCTCGGAGGTTCAGCCCTTCCAGAGGCCGGTACGCGAGACCGACGGAGGGCAACGTCTTGCGCTCGTCGATGCGTCCGTTCACGACGGATTCGATCTCGTCGCGCGTGCGCAGATCCACGATTCCCGTAGCGGGATCGACGGGGACGTCGATGTTGAGGATCTGGTCGTTGAACGTAGTCCCTGGCGGCGGAGTGGCCGCGACCTCCCGGTTCACACCGGGAACGATGGTCGGGTTGTCGAGCCGGTCGAAGAAGAGGTACCGCGTCGGAAAGATCCGCGGTCCGCCGAAGGGGCTGCCCTCGCCGGTGAAGGGGTCGTTCCGCGACTCGATCTCGATGTTCTCCAGCCGAACGCCGCCGAGCACGTCGACCCGATCCCAGAAGGTCGCCTTCACGCCCGCGTTCCAGGCCCAGATCTCCCGTTCCGACTCGTTGCTCGTCTTGCGAAGGCCCGTGAACTCGCCGTTCGTCCGGTCGAGAAGCTCGAAGGCCCGCTCGCCCAACTCTTCGGGCGTGTCGCCGAAGACGGAGAACTGGGACGGGTTTCCGGTACAGCCGGGATTGGCGAAACAGCCGCCCACGACGGCGTCCTCGAGGAAGTCGGACTCGACGTCGCGCTCGGCCTTCTCGTACCAGCCTCCCGTACTGAACTTGAGGGTCAGCAGCTCGAGGGGCGCAGCCTCGTACTCGCCGTCGAGGCGTCCGAAGTACTGCTCCTCCTCGACTTCGTTGCTGCTGAACAGGATGTCGTCCGTCGAAGCGAAGATGCCGTCTCCCAGTTCCTCGACGCGGACGGGGAACTCGGTGGGAGCGGTCTGGTCGTCGTCGTCCGGCTCGAAGAAGAACTGGATGCCTCGCGACATCTCTTCCTGCGTGGTCTTCGCGTAGTTCGCGGCCCAGTTGAACTTCAGGCCGTCCAGGGCGTCGATCCGGTGCTCTCCGTTCAGCTGGGTCACCAGGAGCTCGCGCTCCTTTTCGAAAGACTCGCTTTCGGCGAAGTTGGTGAACCAGAGCGCACCGCGGTCGGGCTGCTCGGTGCGCACCTCTCGCACGCCGCCGCGACCGGGAAAGGCATTCAACGTGGAGGCGCCCAGGTAGTCGTTCCGCTGGATCTCTCCGAAGTCTTCGCTGGCGGCCAAGGCCGCGTAGTCGAAGTTGGGCAGGTATCCGTTCTCCTTCAGCTCGACGGTCTCCTCCTCCTTGCGCGTGAAGAAGACGGAGGCGTCCAGCTTGTGGTTGCCCTCCGCGTCCAAATCGAGTCCCGCGCCGCCATAGGCCGTCACCTGCTCGGCGCGCTCGCTCTCGGTCAGATCGAAGCGACCGGCACTCAGCTGGAGCTCTCCGGTCGAGAGCCCGCCGGACTGGGCGAAGCGGACGAAGCGAGGAGGCGTCCCGACTCCGTTCCAGAATCGATCGGGCTCCAGGTCTTCCTGGAACCCTTCCTTCGTCTCGAAGTCGATCTCCCAGCTGCCGAGGCCCTTCAGCCGGAACTCGCGGCCGAGAAACTCGCGGCGCCCGCCGAAGGACAGGCTCACGTCGCTCTCGATGATGTCGTCCTCTTTCGCGCTCTCGCCCACCGGGGAACCGTTCACGAACTCGACGAAACGATCGCGGGCGTTCTCGTTGAAGCCGGTGCCCCCGCTCAGCTTGATCTCGATGTCGTCCGGGTAGTCGTGGGTGACGACGTTGATCGAGCCGCCCGACGAGTTGCTCGGCAGCTCGGGGCCGAAGGTCTTGGAGACGACGAGGTTGCTCACGACGTCGGAGGGGAAGAGATCGAGCTGGACCGACTGGCGGTCGGGATCGGGGCTCGGGATGGGTGCCGCGTTGTAGAGGGTGCTGCTGTAGCGGTCTTCCAGGCCGCGGATGATGGCGAACTGTCCTTCCACCACGTTGACGCCGGCCACGCGCTTCAGGGCCTCGGCCACGTCGCCGGCGGCGAACTTCGAGAAGTCTTCGGCGCTGAAGACGTTCAGGAGCTCGTCGGCGTCGAGCCGCAGCTCCAGGGCGGCCATGATGTCGTCCACGGTGGAGGCCTCGACGACGAAGGCGTCCAGCTCGAGCACCTGGTCGGAGGTGGCGGTGGGAAGCGGCGGCAGCGGGAAGTCGGCCTGGTTGAGCCGCCCCTCCTGCACCTGGAAGCCGGTCATGGTGGAGGCCCGGTAGCCGGACTTGATGAAGGAGAGGCTGTAGGTGCCGACCGGGATGGAGGCGAACTCGAAGCCGCCGTCCGGACCCGTGACCTGAACCTCCTGGCGCGGCTCGCTCCCATCCGCCGGCGGGGGCCAGATGACGATCACCGTCACCCCCGCGACCGGGTTGCCCGATTCGCCGTCAAACACCTGCCCCCCGACGGCACCGGTCCCGGGCTCTTGGGCAGCCGCATCGCCTCCCTCGGCCGTGGCGGTGCCGAGGCCGCCGAAGATGTCCTCCACGCTGTCCTGGGCGGTCGCTGTGTCGGCGACGCCACCGATCATCCAGAACGCGAACAGCAGCAACGAAATCAGGGACTGACTGGGGCGAGCCCACCCGGGCCGCCTCGAGAAGACACGCATGCAGGGGGTCATGAGGACGTGGACACTACTCAGGCTGAAGGGAGGAAGAAGGGACGTTCTCATGAGGAAAGCGGGGCGATTGAATGACGTGCGTTCCGGAAACGGAGCGTTCGGAACCCTCGCAAACCCGCCCGCTACGGCCCCGAGCGGCGGATCCGCTTCTGTGACGAATTCGTGAAGGCCGACCAGAGGCGAGCGGAGGCGCGTTGCGAGCCGGCCCAGAGCGCGCCCGCAGCGAGTCGGACACGGCGGATCTCAAGAAGGCGGGGACACGGCCGATGCGGCTCGGGAGGGCTGGCGCCGTGCGCCGGCGTTCCTCTCCACCACAGCCAGGAGTCTCCGGCCCATGAGAATCGCCTCCCCGCTCCGGCTTCTCGCCCCGTTGGCGGTCCTGCTCTCTGCCCTGCTCGCCGCCAGCGCCACCGCCGAACGCATCTCGCTCGCGCCGAGCTACGCCTCGGGCGACCGGTACACGCTCGTTCTCACGGCTTCCACGAAGACCGAGGCCCTCTCCCGCGGCGCCTCGGGCAAGTCCGTGGCGGAGGACGTCCAGCTGCACTACCGCGCCACGGTCGTCGTGCTCGCGACGGACGCCACCGGCCGCCCCGCGCGCGAGCGACACGAGGACGTTGCCCTCACCTATGAGCGACCGGGGGAGACGGGATCGCTCTTCCGGAAGCGCGCGGCCTACGAAGTCCGGCGCACGCCCGAAGGCCAGGTGCAGCTCTACCTGCGCGGGCGCCGGCTCGAGGCGCGGGTGGAAGAGCTTGTGGCCGGCGTGCTCGAGCAGCAGTTCGAGTACACGCTGGCGCCCCAGCTCTTCGATCCGGGTCGGGAGGTCGCCGTCGACGAGTCGTGGCCACTCGATCCATCCTTGACCCGCCGCTATCTGCAGGCCCGCGGCGTGCGCGTCATCGAGCTGGGCGCGCCGGGCACGGCGACGCTGCGACGGGAGGGCGACGGCGCTCTGGTGATCGACTATCGGATCCCGGTGGCGTGGTTCGAGTTGGAGACGATGCCCGACAACGCGCAGGCGGCGAACTCGGAGGCCGTCTTCGAGGGGCGCATCCACGTGCCCCAGTCCGACCGCGTCGCCTGGATCACTTCGTCACGCGATACGTTGCGCATGAACGGCGTGGTGCGCGCGCCCGGGGTCGCCGGCCGTGCAGCGTGGCGCTTCGACAGCGAGCGCCGACACGAGCAGGAGACCCGCGCGCTGGCTTCGCGCGCCGCGATCCTGCCCGCCTCTCCGCAGCCGTAGTCTCCGCATCGCGCGCTCGGCGCAGAGCGGAGTTTTCCGCGGCCGCGATCCCTGCGGCTGCGAGCGGAAACGGGGTGGAGGCTCGTCCGGCGCGGCTAGCGCATGCCGAAGAGCAGGCTCGGCACCAGGACCACGAAGCCCAGAAGTGCCAGTGCGCTCAGCTCGGGGACGAGGGCCGCGGGAACCAGAGCTCCCACTCCCACGACGATCCCCAGCAGCGACGTAGCGTCCAGCGCGCGATGGTCTTTCGTCAAGCTCCTCATGGAGAGTGAGGATATGTCGAATGCGGACGAAAATCATGAAGATCTCGTCACCGTGTGACGGATCAGTGACTTCGTGATGAGAATGGGGCGCGAATTCACGGATGGCCCCGAGTGCATTTGACCCCATTTCGACCGAACGCTGTGAATGCGCTCGTCAGCGTCGAATCGCCTGCTCGACGCGGGCCAAGAAGCGCTCGACCCGCGGCTCGTCGCGGAGGCGGAGCGCGCCGCGCAACAGCTCGGCGGCACGGCGGTAGTCGCGCTCCGCCACCATGAACTGAGCGTGGTCCAGGAGCGCCTGGTACTCGAAGGCCTCCAGGTTCTGGGCGCGCTCCACCAACAAGAGCGCCTTCGGCGTGTTGCCCTGCTCGTGGTAGTAGGCGGCCAGCTCCAGCAACGCGTCGCCGCGGGTGCCGTCCCGCTCGACGATCGACTCCAGAAGCTTCGCCGCCTCGCGCTTGCGCCCCTGGGCTCGCGCCACCTTGGCCTTCAGGGTGAGCAGCTTGAGCTCATCGTCCTGCGGCAGCTTCTGGTAGCGAGCCTCGATCGACTGGAGGATGTCGCCCGCCTCGCCGAAGGCCCGCGAGCGGGTCAGCAGATCGGCGGCGCGGTAGGCGGTGGTGAACTGCGCCCCGGCCGCGTCGGTCTCGATGACTTCGAGGTAGGCGCTCTTGGCGAAGTCCGGCATGCCGGCGTTCATGTAGATGTCGCCCAGCAGCACCAGGCTGCTGGTCTGGGCCTTGCCCAGCATGCGCACCGCCTCCAGGTTGACCGCGGCGGCCAACGGCTCCTCCAGGCCGAGATAGGCGTTGGCCTGCAGTATCCACGCGGCGGCGGCGTCCGGCCGTTCCTCGATCAGGCCCTTGAAGAGCGCGACCGCCTCCTTGTACTTCTCCATCGCCAGGAGCGCTCGGGCCAGGCCCAGCTTCCAGTCGCGCGTCTCGGGCTGCTGCAGGATGGCGTTGCGGTACGCCTGCTCCGCCGCCAGATGGCGCTCCAGGTTGATGTAGGAGTACCCGAGCAAGCCGTAGTTGCGGCCGTCGCGGTCGCCGAGCTCGACGGCGCGACCGAGGTGCTCCACCGCCGGCTTGAACTCGCCGCGCTGCACCCGCAACAGGCCGAGGTTCTTGTGGGCGCGGCGGAAGTCGGGGAACTTCGCCAGCGCCTTCTCGTAGCGCTCCACGGCCGCGTCCAGGTGTCCGTTCTGGAAGTCGAGGTTGGCCAGGATGAAGTCCAGGGCGGCGCTGCTGTCCTCGCCGGTCTGCTGGCCGAGCATGGTCGCCGCCGCGCGCGGGTTCACCTGCATGAGGTCGATCACCTCGCGCAGCAACTCCAAC
>JAKSBN010000131.1 GCA_022361175.1 Pseudomonadota bacterium
CCCGCTTCTTCCCGGTCTCCCTCGCGCCGGAGCGCCGCGCGGTCGCGCGCCCGATCCGAGCCGTCGCGAACCGAACCGCCGGAATGGTTGCCCGGGCGGGTCGCCCCGACCCAGCACGGCCGGCGCGCCACCGCCGCCAGCCGCCGCACCCGCGAGCACGTACTGGCCACGGCGGCCGCGTGCATCGCCGAGGAGGGCTTCGCCGCCGCGCACACCAATCGCATCGCCGAGCGCGCCGGGGTGTCCTGGGGCGTGCTGCAATACCACTTCGGGGACAAGGCAGGGCTCTTGAACGCGCTGCTCGAGCGCGGCTTCCAGGAGCTCCGGGCCGAGTTCGAACACAGCGAGATCGCGGGCGAGACCCTGCGCGAACGCATCGCCGCCGTGGTGGACGCGGGCTTTCGCATCTTCACCTCGCCCTACACGCGCGCCGGCAACGAGATCCTGGTGAACCTGCGCAGCCAGCTCCCCGACGACGACCGGCGCTCGGCCGAGCTCGATCTGATGTGGCGCGAGCTGCAGCGGCTGGGGCGCCGCGCCCTCGGCACGGCGCTGGGCGCAGGCGTGCCGACGCGCGAGGTCGAGGCCGTCCTGTTCTCGTCGCTGCGCGGCTTCTCGCTGGCGCTGATGATGCAGCCGCGCGACTTGCGCTTCGCGGCCGAACGCGCCGCCCTGACCGAGATGATCGCCCGCCACGTGGAGGCGGGCTCCCGGACGAAGTCCACCGCCTGACCCCCTGGTCGCCCCGGCGGCCGCCTCAGGAGACCCGACATGAGCTATCGCGTGATTCAGTGGAGCACCGGAAACGTGGGGCGCCTGGCGCTCCGCTGCGTGCTGGGCCACCCCGAACTCGAGCTGGCCGGCGTGTGGGTCCACGGTGCCGACAAGGCGGGCCGCGACGCGGGCGCGCTCTGCGGCCAGCCGGCCTGCGGCGTGGCGGCGACCCAGGACGCCGAAGCCCTGTTGGCACTCGACGCCGACTGCGTCGTCTACACCGCCACGGCCGACCTGCGTCCCATGCAGGCCGTCGACGACCTGTGCCGGATCCTCCGCTCCGGGAAGAACGTGGTGTCGAGCTCCGTGGTGGGCCTGGTCCACCCGACGACCTTGAACGACGAGATGACCAAGAAGCTGGAAGAGGCCTGCCGTGAGGGGGGCACTTCGTTCCTGACCTCGGGCATCGATCCCGGCTTCGCCAACGACGTCCTGCCGCTGGTGCTCTCGGGCCTGTGCGAGCGCTGGGACGAGATTCGCGTTCAGGAGATCGTCAACTACGCCACCTACGACCAACCCGACGTGCTGTTCGGGATCATGGGCTTCGGCCAGCCCCTGGAGTCCACGCCGCTGCTGCTCTCGCCCGGGGCCATCTCGTTCGCCTGGGGCGGCACCCTGCGCCTGCTGGCAGAGGGGCTGGGTGTCGAGCTCGAGGAGATCCGCGAGGTCCACGAGAAGCTTCCGGCCGACCGCACCCTGGAGACCCCGGCCGGCCGCATCGAGCGGGGCACGCTGGGCGCCGTGCGCTTCGAAGTCCAGGGCATCGTGGCCGGCCGGCCGGCCCTGGTGGTCGAGCACGTCACGCGCATGGACGACAGCCTGGCACCCGACTGGCCCCGCGGAAGCGGCGGCTACCGCGTGCTCATCCGCGGCGTGCCCGAGATCTCGTGCAACTTGGAGATGGCCGACGAACACGGCGACCACGCCGTCGGCGGCGTGCTGCTCACGGCCACGCGGCTCGTGAACGCGATCCCGGCCGTGTGCGAGGCGCGCCCGGGACTGCTCTCCGCCCTCGACCTGCCCCTCGTCACCGGCCGGGGGCTCATGGCGTCGTCGCGCTCATGAGTGAGGCGGTCCGGCCCGGGGTAGGTGTCCGGCCGGATCCAGGGGATCGGGCAGCGCCCGTCGCCACGGACCGATGCGCACGCGGTCCCAGTCCGCAGCCCCGCGCACTTGCGCGCGCCCGGCCTCGTCGATGGCGCGCCCGCGCGCCAGCGCACGGGTGTCGCTCGGGGGTTCGCGCCGCGCCTTCTCCACGGCCTCGGGCTCCACCAGCCGACGCACGCGCCCGGAGCGCTCCAGCCGTCGATGCCCGCCGCGCGGCCCCAGCTCGTGGTAGCGCAGGTCGTCCCGCAGGAGCGCGAAGAGGCGCTCGCGCCGCCGCGTCTGCTCCTCGTCCAGCCGCGCGGGGTCGGCGTCGCGCAGTCCACCCACCTCCCGCACCAGCGCCTCGGCGTCCGGTTCCTCGCGCACGCGAGACTCGATCCACACGCGCTTGGCGATCCAATCGACGCGGTCGGCCAAGTCGCTGGGGCGCCGCTCCAGCGCGTCGAGCGTCTCGCGCCACATGCCGAGCACCCGCCGCTTCCACGGATCCGGCACCTCGGCGCCCTCGCCGACCACCCGATTCACCTCGCGCCAGTAGCGGCGCTGGATCTCGAGAGCGGTCGCCTTGGAGCCGTCGGCCAGGGTGAAACGTCGGGCGAGGTCCAGATCGGCGGGCACGGCGTGCAGCGTCGCCAGAGGGTCGGCCAGCACGGGAAAGTCGCGCGCGCCCGCCTCGAGCGCTTCCAACACCAGCGACGTGGTCCCCACCCGCAGCACCTGAGCCCAGTCGCACAGGTTCGCATCGCCCACCAGCACGTGCAGGCGACGCCGACGCCGAAACGGACTGAGGGGCCGGGTGATGAGATCGCGGGTCTCGAAGAGCGGCCGATGGTCTCCGCTCGTGAACACCGCCGTCAGCACGCGGATGAAGGGCGGGCGCTGGGCGATGCGGAACCACGGCGCCGCGTCCAGCGACACGGTTCCACTGCCGGCGAAGAGCGCCCGGGTGGCGAAGAAGGCCGCCAGCTGCTGGCGCAGCTCTCCCCCCACGCGGTCGCCGTACAGCTTCGCGTGGAGGTTGAGCACGCTCCGCTGCGGCCCTTCCAACCACGCCAGCCGGCTCATGGCCTGCCCCTCGTCCTCCGAGAGTTCCGCAGTCCAGCGTTCGTAGCGGGTCGCGAACCGCGCCAAGAGCTCGAGCGCGCCGCGCAACCGCGGCGCGGGCCGACGCCGGAGGCGGCGACGCGCCCACACGCACACTCCATACAGCGGAAGCGCGACCACCGGCGCCAGCGCGTAGCCCAGCACCACGAGGATCTGGAACAACAGCGAAGGAACCGTCACCGCCCACGCCAGCGCCCAGAGTGGCACCACCCGCGACCACTCGCGCCGGGGCACCGGGTCCTCGACCCAGTAGTTCTCGTGGGATCCGAAGGTGTTGCCCCGCGTGTCCAGGTTGTTCTTGCCGATGCGCACCACGCCGCTGTAGCCCATGCGCGCCAGCATTCCGTTCACGTCCTCACAGAGGTCGGTCACCAGGTCGTCCTTGGCGCGCTCGTGAGCCAGCAGCGTGAACGGATCCCGGCACTCGGGCGACGCCAGCTCCAGCAAGCCGTCGGAAAAGTGCTCCGGCGTGGCCTCGTAGTGGAACGACGCCCCGTTGGCGAGGAAGACCCCGAGCTTGGTGGTGAGCCACGAGAAGGCCCGCGGCAGCGTTCGCACGCGGCGCTTGAGCGCCCGTTCGAACAGCCGGTAGATCTCGAGATTCCGCGGCCGGCGCCGCTCGCCCCGACCCGGGTGATAGATGACGGCGTACTCCGTCTCGATGCCGAATACGCGCTCGCGCACGCCGGGAGCATGCGCGTCCGGGCGCGGACGGCAAGCGCCGGCTACCGAATCCGCGAAAAAGGGACCGAGGCGACGGCGCTCCCAACCAGCTGGGGTCGGAACCCATCGCCGGAGCCTCCACAACGACGTTCGACCCGCGCCGGTGTGCCGGGACCGGCAGGCCCGAGCCGATCCGAGCCACGACCACCAACCGACCCGGTGGGTCACCGAACAGCCAGAGAAACGAGAACGCCTCCTTCACACACCCACAACCGGACGCCGCCTCGGAAGGCGTAGGGGTGCGACTCCGGCACCCCCGAAGGCGAGCGCGCGTGATACACTGCGCCCGCGCAAGGAGGATCCCGTGAAGCAGTTGCTCGCGTTGGCCCTGTTGGTCTTTGCCATCCCCGCCCTGGGCCTCAACGGATGCGACGAACCGCCTGGCACCTTCGAGGTGGAGCAGGTGATGGAAACCACGCCCGATGGCGAGACCGTCGTCAAGTACCTCATCTTCGACACGCGCAACGGGGTCTCGATTTTCATTACCCAAGAAGAGCTGGACTCCATTCTGTCTGCCCATGACCTGAAGGACTTGTTCGAGCGGATGGGCAAGAAAGACCCGGGACAGGCCCAGCCCTAGCCCGCCGTTTCGCCGCTGCCCGCCCCGGGCCCGGACCCTCAATGAAAGAGCTTCGCCGGCTGGACCGCGCCCTGATCCTGATCCTGGTGCCGATCTGGGTGGCGTGCTTCGCGCTCTTCACGGCCGAGCGCCTGGCCGGACGGCCCAACAAACCCCCGTGGCTGGTCGCCGCCACCAGCGCCGACCCCGAGTACCCGGAGATCGTTCGCTATCGCCCCGGCACCGAGGTCGAGGCCGGCGCGCCGACGCCGGGGGACATCGTGCTGCGCATCGGCGAGCGCGACATGCGCGGCCGCGGCGGGTTGGCGGCCACCGTCTACTCGCTGTCGCAAGCCGACGCCGACGGGCGCGTGCGGGTGCGCGTGGCCAGCCACGGCCAGCCGCCCCGCGACACGTTCATCACCCTGCTGCCGGAGGAGCAACCCTGGCGCATCGCCGTCCTGGCGGTCGGGTTTGCCGGCACCGCGCTGCTGTTGGTGTTGCGCGCGCCGCGGTCGCGCGTGGCCCAGACGTTCCTGCCCGCCGCGCTCGTGTGGTCGCTCTCGCTGCTCCAATTTCAGGGACCGGTCGAAGGGCTGACGCTGACCTACATCGGTCTGCGCGTGGTCGTCGGGTGTCTGTGGGCCCCGCTGTTCCTCCGTTCGGCGCTCTACTTCCCCGAGGACGTGGGGCACCGGCTCCGGCGCGAACCGCGTTGGCCCTGGCTGTTCGCCGCGCTCGGCCCCACCTGGACCGGCATGTGGTTCGGTTGGCCGCTGCCGTTGGAGCTCAGCATGCGACTCAATCCCGCGCTCGGGGGCACGCTGATCGCGACGTTGCTGTTCGTGCTGACCCGCAACGTCTGGCGGGCCGGGCCCTCGGGCCGGCGCCAGGCGAAGTGGGTCCTGCTGGGCCACTACGTGGGGGTGCTGCCGGTGCTGGGCGGGGTGGTGGCGGCCGCGGTGCAGCCGGAGTGGACTTGGCTCTGGAACTGGCTGCTGGTCACCTTGGTCGCCATCCCCATCTCCATCTGGATCGCGGTCACCCGCTCGGGCTTTCTGGACATCGACCGCCTGATCACCGCCACCGCGTCCTACACGCTGCTCCTGGTGGCGCTGGTGGCGGGCGGATTGACCGTCCTCCCGCAGTTGACCCTGGCGGCCGCCCGCCAGTTCGAAGTGGCGCCTTGGCAGGCCCAGTTGACGCTGGCCGTCCTGCTGGCCCCCCTGGTGGTGGCCGGGCAGCGGCTGGTACGCCCTCGCCTGGAGCGCGTCTTCTTCGCCGAGCGGCACGCGTTGGAAGACGGGTTCGAGCGGCTGGGGCGGGAGCTCGGGCAGTGCCCCGATGCGCGCTCGCTGCTGACCCGGGCGGGTGAAGAGCTGGAGATCCTGCTGCGGCCGGCCTGCTGCGTCATCTACGGTCGCATCGGGGCCGACTTCGCACCGGTGTACGCGAGTGGCAGCGCGGTGTCGCCGCACTTCGACGCCAGCGGTCCCCTACTGACTTCCCTGGCCGGCCGCACCGCGGCTGTGGACCTCGAGCCGGAGCGCCGCGGCGGATCGCTGGCCGCCAGCCCCGCCGACCGCGCCGGACTGGGCAGCCTGGGCGCGGCCGTGCTGGTGCCCGTGCCGCGGGGATCCGAGCTGTCCGCCCTGGTGGTCCTGGGAACGAAGCGCTCGGGCGACGTCTACACCTCCACCGACCTGGCCCATCTGGCGGCCGTCGGCGCTTCCATGGGGGCCGGACTGTCGCAGGTGACCGATGCCGAACTGCTGCGGGAGGCGCGCGACCTGCAGGATCGCCTGCGCCAGTACGTGCCCGGATCGATCGCCACGCAGCTGGCCAAGGGCGAAGAGCTGGCGCCCGGCGAGCGCGAAGTCACGGTCCTCTTCATCGACATCCAGGGCTACGCCAGCTTTACCGAGGGACTGCCCCCCAACGAGATCTTCGCCGCCGTCAGCGCCTACACCGAAACGGTGTCGCGGGTGGTGACGAAGCACGAAGGCACGGTGGTCGAGTTCAACGGCGACGGCATGATGGCCGTCTTCGGCGCGCCGAACAGCCTGCCCGACAAAGAGCGGCGCGCCCTGGCGGCCGGCCAGGAGCTCGTCACCGCGGTGCCGGCGCTGGCGCTGGGCGCTTCCGGGGACGCGCCCCCGCTCCAGGCGGGCGTGGGGATCGCGAGCGGGCCGGCCTACGTGGGGGCCATCCGGTCCGTCGATCGCGCCATCTGGTCGGCGCTCGGCAACACCACGAACCGGGCCGCGCGGCTGCAGGCGCTGACCCGCGAGCTCGACGTCCCGCTGCTGGCGGACCTGCCCACCGTGCGCGCGGCCGGCGCCTCGGGCGCGGACTTCGTCTACCACCCGGACGTCGCCATCCGCGGCCTGCGCGAGCCCCGGGATCTCTTCAGCTGGACGCCGCTTCCGCCCGAAGCCGGAAGCGCCCTCTAGCGCGAACGCTACGCGGGCTTCAAGCGATAGCGGATGGGCAGGTGCTTGACGCCGCCCACCATGCTCGAGCGCAGGCGCTCGATGGGTCCGGCGATCTCGACCTCGTCGATGCGGGGCAGCAGGTGCTTGAAGGCCACCTGCAGCTCCAGCCGCGCCACGTGGGCCCCCAGACAGAAGTGCTCCCCCACCCCGAAGCCCAGGTGCCGGTTCGGATCGCGGTCGATGCGGAACGCAAACGGATCTTCGAAGACCTCTTCGTCGCGATTGGCCGAGGGGTAGAAGAGCGCCAGCGCGTCGCCCGCCTTGATCTGCTTGCCCCGCAGCTCGAAGTCCTGGCTCGCCGTGCGCGCAAAGTGGATGATGGGCGTCACCCAGCGCACCACCTCTTCCACCGCAGGCTCCACCAGGGCCGGATTCGCCTGGAAGCGACGCAGCTCGTCCGGGTGCTCGATGAAGGCGAGCATGCCGCCGCTGGTGGCGTTGCGCGTGGTCTCGTTGCCGGCGACCACGATGATCAGGCACCAGGCCAGAACGTCCATGGGCTCCAGCGGCTCGCCGTCGATCTTCAGGTGCGCGAAAGTCGAGATCAGGTCGTCTTTCGGGTTCTTCTTCTTCTCCTCCACCAGCTTGCTGAAGTAGAAGAAGAGGTCCTTCAGAGCCGCGTGGGCCGTCTCCTGCGGAGTCTTGCCCTCTTCCTGGTACTCGGGATCGCCCGCGCCGATGGTGCGGTTGGTCCAGTCGTAGAGCAGGTTCCAGTCGGGCCGCGGCACGCCCAGGAGCCAGGCGATGACCGCGATCGGCAGCGGCGCCGCCACCTGCTTCACGAAGTCGCACTCGCCGGTGTCGGTCTCGTCCACCATCGAGTCCACGATCTCCTTGCCGATCTGCTCGATGTCGCCGTGAATCTTGCGCAGGTAGCGTGGCGTGAAGCGCTTCGACACCAGCTGTCGATACTGGCCGTGCTTGGGCGGATCCATCTGGATCAGCGTGGGCGGGAAGCCGCCGACCCGCTGCTCCGGTTCGTGGCTGATGTTGAGGCGGGGCGCGTTCTCGAAGAGCTCGGGCTGCTTCGAGATGGACACGATGTCGGCGTGCTTGGTGACGGCCCAGAACGGGATCCCTTCCGTCCGCTCCCACCGGAAGACGGGATCGTTCGCGCGCATCCACGTCCAGATGTCGTGGGGATAGCCGTGGGCCGCGTAGTCCTCGGGATGAATGATGTTCACGCGGTCGAGCACAGAAGCAGGACTGGCCATGGACGGGGCACCTCCGTTGTCCGGATCTTAGTTTACGAATGTTCGTTCGTCAGGCCCGAATCGCCACTTTTCGACCGAACGGCCGGGAACGCCATCCGCCGGCCAGGCATCCCAGCCTCGATTCTCGCACTGGGTGTGCGGGCGTCCCTATTAGAAGAGTGCCCACCCCAGAACCTCCCCGCGAAGGAGTCCCCAAGTGACCACGCCGCGTCTGACCCTGATCCTGGCCACCCTGCTCGGCCTGGCCCCCGCCGCCCTCGCCGCGCCGCAACCCGAGCTGTGGGAGCGCTGGAGCGGCCACGACGCAGAGTCCACCCGGACGGTCGACCACGCCGCGTGGGGCGCCTGGCTGAAGCGCTACGTGCGGCCGGACGCCGCGGGCATCCATCGCGTGGACTACGCCGGGGTGCAGTCCGAGGACCGCGAGCGGCTGCGGAGCTACCTGGCCGTCCTGGCGGCCACGCCCGTCACGCAGCTCGCCCGGGACGAACAGCGGGCGTTCTGGATCAACCTCTACAACGCGCTCACGGTCCAGGTCGTGCTGGACCACCTGCCGGTGGAGAGCATCCGCGACATCGACATCTCGCCGGGGCTCTTCAGCGACGGGCCCTGGGGCAAGGCGCTCGTCCAGGTGGAGGGCACGCCCGTGAGCCTCGACGACATCGAGCACCGCATCCTCCGCCCCATCTGGCGCGATCCCCGCATTCACTACGCCGTGAACTGCGCCTCGCTGGGCTGCCCCAACCTGCAAACCGAAGCCTTCACGGCCGCCAACGCCGAGGCGCTGCTGGACCAGGCCGCCCGCCAGTACGTGAACCATCCCCGGGGCGCCCGCGTCACTTCCGACGGGCTGGTGGTCTCCAGCATCTACTCGTGGTTCCAGGTGGACTTC
>JAKSBN010000085.1 GCA_022361175.1 Pseudomonadota bacterium
TCGTGGATGGCGAGCTCCTCCGGACAGGACGACAGGCAGGCGCCGCAGTGCGGACCGCAGTAGCTGCCGCGGATCTGGCGGTCGTACTCCTCGAGGATCGCCACGTCCGAGGGTGACAGCGGCTTGCCCGACGCCATCAGGTACTCGTTCACGTGCGCGAGCTCGAAGAAGGAGATCACGGCGCAGGACACGTCCGGGTTGCCGAGCGTCCACTTGAGCGCCGCCTGCACGAACGACTCGGCGTAGGGCTGGAAGTCCTGGAGACCCCGGTGCTTGGCGCCCTTCAGCGTCTTCATCGCCACGACGCCCATGTCCCGCTCCTTGCGCGCGCGGGACATGATGTCGGCGACCGGAGCCCAGAGGCCGTGGTGGTAGGCGAGCATCATCACGTCGAAGCGGCCCGAGTCGATCGCCCGGTTGGCGACGGGGATCAGGTTGGGCGTGTGACTCGAGAACCCGAGGAAGCGGACCTTGCCGGCCTCCTTCATGCGGTCGAAGGCCTCGTGCATGTTCGGGTCGTCGAGGCGGTCGAGCTCGTCGCACGAGTGCACGTGGACCAGGTCCACGTAGTCGGTGCCGAGACGCTGCAGGCTGGCCTCGAGCACTTCCACGTACTGCTCGACCGGCGCGCCGGTCGGCAGATGCCCCTTCGGCGTGCACCACTTGGTGGCGAGGAAGAGCTTGTCCCGCTGGCCCACTTCGCGCAGCGCCTTGCCGACGGCCTTCTCGCTGCCCGAGGCCGAGTAGTCCGGCGAGGTGTCGATATAGTTGACGCCGCGCTCGATGGCGAGGCGCGGGATGGCGTCCTGGTGCTCGCGCAGGGGACCGGTGCCCTCGACGATGTCGGACACCATGAACTCCGTGCGCCCGAAGCGGCGGTAGTTGGTGATGCGGCTGCCCTGCCACTCGTCCAGATACTCCGGGTGCGTCTTGGCGACGTTGCCGCCGAAGATCTCGGCGCCGATGGGCTGCCAACCGCGCGCCCGCAGAAAGGCGCCCACGCCGCCCGCAACGACGGCGCCCGCGCCGACCGCGACGCCCGAGGCGGCGCCGGTCAGGAAGTTGCGGCGGCTCGGACTGGCCTGCTTGCGCACGGCCGCGCGGGTCGCGACGAAGCCCACCACGCCCAGCAGCAGCAACGTGAACAACGTCAAGATGAGTCCCGCCAGGGAGACGTTCACGCCGAGCGGCAGCGCTTCGCCGATGGCCTGCATGACCGCGCCGAACGGGAAGCCGGAGGGATCCAACCCGATGGCGGCGCGAGAGAGGTAGCCGCCGCTCACGGCGAACCCGAAGGCGAGCGCGAATACCAGGCTGGCGACGGCGATGGCGACGGTTCTGGGATGAGGCATGGGCTTCCCTCCAGTGTCGTTGCGTGCGCGGTGAGGTTTGCGGTCCCCGCTCGAAAGCTCGAAGCGCCCGAGAGAGTACACCTTCCGCTTCGCAGTGCTCAGCGAGGTGTGTCGCCCGTCAGCTTTCTGACGGCGGCCGGCTCCGGCGCCACGAGCGTGACCCACTCGTCCGCGGCGGCTGGATCCGCGGACGGTGCGCCGCCAGCGGCGTCCAGCCAGGCGGTCCGCGGTGCTTCGACGCGCGGCGTCGTGCGAGCGACTTCTGCATAGCGCGCGAGCTCGTCGCGATCGCTTCCCACCCAGGCGCAGCCCGCAGCGATCATGGCCTCGGGATTTGGCCCCAGGGCCCACAGGCGCGGCCCCTCGCCCCGGGTCGGCTTCGGGTGCACCTCGACGCCGGCGTCCCCCTCCCCGCGCCACGCGGCCGCCAGCGCCTCGCGGGCGCCGGTCCCGGGCCCCTTCACCACGAGCTCCAGACGCCCAGACGCGAGCGCGTCCAGGGTGGCCACGTCTTCGGCGGCCCGAAGGTCCAGGGCCGATGTCTCGAAAACGCCCACGGCCAGTCGCAGGCGCTGGGTCCGGGCCGCCAGGGCGGCCGCCGCCAACAGGGCCGTCGTGGCGCCGTGCCCCGGCTCCTCCAACAACCAGACGCAGCGCACGGCGGGCGTCGCCGCCTCCAGCTGGGCGAGCGCGTCGACCAACGCCGGGTCGAGCCGCCCGCCCTCCAACCAGACGCAGACCCCGCGGGTTCGATCGCCTGTGCCGTCCAGCGTCACTCTCCTCGCCGTGCGGATACGGGCGCCGTCGGCGCCCGACCCGGGCGGTTTGCCCGCTCGGTGCGGGAATCCTCGCAGCATCGTCCATAATGGGGGGATGCCCGCAACCCGGCGAGTCCAGGCCGTCTTCGACGGCGTGCGCGCAGCGCGCAGCGAGCAGGGGGTCGGCGTCTGGCTGGGTTTTCTGCCGCGGGCGGCGCGCATCGACATCGACCGCATCGACCACTACGCGCATCTGGGTCCCGAGCTGGAGGTGTCGGCCATCGAAGGCCTCGGCAAGGTGCTCCGCATTCTGCGCGCCGCGCGGGTCGCCGCCCCGCGCGACCCCAAGGCGCTCTGCGGCCGCGAGCGGGAGGCGGCCGAGCTGCTGCGCCGCGCCGTCGGCACCTCGCTGGTGCTCGAGCTGCGTCCGCGCAGTCGGCTGCGCTTCGTGGCCTGGACGGAGAACGGCGTCGAGACAGTGGACCACGTCACGGAGGTCTACGAAAGCCCGGACGCCTATCTGGTCATGCGCCGACGAGGACGCTTTCCTGTGCGCGTGCCGCGCGACGTCGTGGTGCGCCAGCGCACGGAGTGCGAACGTTGGTACGACGTGCTCGCCATCGAGCGGGCCTGAAGGAGAACTCGCATGGAAAGCCGCTACCGCGAGGCGGACGCCCGAGCCGCCATCGACAGGTACGGAGCCGATCACGGCGAGGACGTGGCCCTGCGCGTGTACACGTCGCGCCTGATCGGCGGGGATCCGGATCTGGTCCTCCACGGCGGCGGCAACACGTCGGTCAAGAGCACGGCCACCACCGTCCACGGAGACTCCGTCGAGGCGCTCTACGTCAAGGGGTCGGGCTCCAGCCTCGACCAGGTGGAACCCGCGGGCCTGCCGGCGGTGCAGCTGGCCGGCCTGCGGCGCCTGCGCGAGCTGGACGCACTCACCGACGAGGAGATGGTCAACCAGCTGCGGATCCATCTCTTCGACGCCGGTGCTCCCAACCCGTCGGTCGAAGCCCTGCTGCACGCCTTTCTCCCGCACAAGTTCGTCGACCACTCCCACGCCGACGCCGTGCTGGCGCTGACCAACCAGCCCAAGGGCGCCGAGTGGGCGGCCGAGTGCCTCGGCCAGCGCGTCGCGATCCTGCCGTACATCATGCCGGGCTTCCCGCTGGCCAAGGCGGTCGCGGAGGCCGTCGAAGCCCGCCCCGACGTGGAAGGCGTCGTGCTGGCCAAGCACGGCCTGTTCAGCTTCGGCGCCACCGCGCGTGAGAGCTACGAGCGGCACATCGAGCTGGTGGACGCTTGTGAGCGCTTTCTCGCCGAACGCGAGCGCGCGCCGAGACTCACGCCCCGAGTCCGCCACGACGCGGCGCCGGAAGCGCTCGCCGCGCGGGTCGCGCCCCGTCTGCGCGGCCTGCTGGCGGAGGCGACGGGAGTGCCGGATGCGCCCTATCGCCGCTTCGTCATGGAGTGGCGGGGGAGCCCGGAGATCCTGGACTTCTGCAACAGTGCCGAGGCCCTCGAGCTGGCCGAGACCGGCCCGCTGACCCCCGACCACGTGATTCGCACGAAGGCGACGCCGCTCTTCCTGGCGGAGCCGAAGTGGGACGACGACGAGGCGCTCTGCGCCCAGCTCGAGGCTGCGGTCGGCCAGTATCGCAGCGACTACGTGGCGTACTTCGAGCGCTGCCAGCGGGAGAAGGGCGTACAGCGCCAGCCGCTCGATGCGGCCCCGCGCGTGGCGCTGCTCCCGGGCGCCGGAGCCCTCTGCTTCGGTCGCACCGCGCGCGACGCCCGCATCGCGGCCGACATCACGGAGCACACACTGGCGGCCAAGGCGCGGGCCCACGCCACGGGCGGCTACGAGGCGCTCACCCCGTCGGAGCTCTTCGACATGGAGTACTGGAGCCTGGAGCAGGCCAAGCTCGGCAAGCGCGCCGACCGGGCGCTCGAGGGACAGGTGGTCTTCGTGACGGGCGGCGCCGGCGCCATCGGCGTCGGAATCGGCGACGTGTGTGCCGCGGCCGGCGCCCACGTCGTGCTGGCCGATGTGGATCTCGATCGCGCCCAGGCCGCCGCCAGCCGCATCGAATCCGAGGCCGGAGGCGGCAGCGCCTTCGCCGTGGCCGCCGACGTCACGGACGAGGACTCGGTCCGCGCCGCCGTGGACGCCGTCTGCCTTCGCTACGGCGGCATCGACGTGGCGGTCGCCAACGCGGGCGTCGCCCACGTCGACCCGGTGGAGACGCTCTCGGGATCCGACGCGCGCCGCGTGGCCGACGTCAACTACTTGGGCGTTCTGCACACCATCCGCGAGGCGGCTCGGGTGTTTCGGCGCCAGGGCACGGGGGGCCACGTGATCGTCAACGCCTCCAAGAACGTCTTCGCCCCGGGCAAGGACTTCGGCGCGTACAGCGCCAGCAAGGCCGCCGCCCACCAGCTCGGGAAGGTGGCGGCCATCGAGTTGGCGCCGCTCGGCGTGCGCGTGAACCTGGTGAATGCGGACGCCATTTTCTCGGAAGGCGAAGTGCCGTCCGGCCTGTGGCAGGAGATCGCGCCGGGGCGCGCCCGCTCCCGCGGCCTCTCCGAGGAGGAGCTGCCCGAGTTCTACCGCCGCCGAAACCTGCTTCGCGCGACCGTCACGGCCCGGCACGTCGGCAACGCGGTCGTCTTCTTCGCGAGCAATCAGACGCCGACCACGGGCGCCACGCTTCCCATCGACGGTGGCATCGTGGAGGCGTTCCCGCGCTGAGCCCCCCTCGCACGCCGCGTCGCGCCCGCGATCCAGCCCGGAGGCCGGCTCCCGATGCTGCATCTGTTAGACTTCGGGCGTCCCGTCAGCCCAGGAGTCCCCTCTCCCATGGCCCCGACCGTCATCCCGAACATCGCCGCCATCAAAGACTTCGTCGGCAAACCGCTCGGCACGACGGATTGGGTGGCGGTGACGCAGGACCAGATCAACTCTTTTGCGGACGCCACCGGCGACCACCAGTGGATCCACCTGGACGCGGAGCGAGCCGCCCGCGAGTCGCCGTTCGGCGGAACCGTGGCGCACGGCTATCTCACGCTGGCGCTGGTACCGGCCCTGCTGCCCCAAGTCCTGGACGTCCGGGACACCTCCATGGCGGTGAACTACGGCGTCGAGCGAATGCGGCTTCCGGCACCGGTGCGCGCGGGCACCCGGGTGCGGCTGTCGGCCGAGATCAAGGACTCGCGCGCCATGCCGAGCGGGGCCGCGCGCACGATCGTCCACGTGCGGATCGAGGCGGAGGGGAGCCGCAAACCCGCCTGCACCGCCGACGTGGTCTTCGTCTACTACCCCTAGCGCCCTTCGCCTGCGGAGCGACCACTTCAGTTGCGGCCGAGTCGGCAGCGCTATGCTCGGGCCATGAAGATCGCACTGGCCCAGGTGAACCCGATCGTGGGCGACTTGGTGGGAAACCGCCGCCGGGTCGAGGAGGCCGCCGCCAAGGCCCGCGCGGAGGGCGCGGATCTGGTGGCGCTCCCGGAGCTGGTATTGACCGGCTATCCACCCATGGATCTGTTGGAGCGCGACGGTTTCGTGTCGGATCAGTTGGCCGAGCTGGAAACGCTGGCCGCGGCGTCGAAGGACGTGGCCATCGTGCTGGGTGCGGTCACGACCAGCGACGAGAGCCGTCCGAAGCGCCTTCACAACAGCGCCGTCCTGCTGGAGCGCGGCCGCGTCGCCGCCGTCCGCCCCAAGTCGCTGCTGCCCACCTACGACGTCTTCGACGAGAAGCGCTACTTCGCTCCCGCCGCGGCGTGCGAGCCCGTGGACGGCGAGAACGGCACGCGTCTTGGACTGACGGTCTGCGAGGACACCTGGGTCGATCACGTGCCCTACCCGTCGAATCCGGTCGCCGAGCTGACGCGCGCGGGGGCGGAGCTCGTCCTCAACCCGTCGGCTTCGCCGTGGCACGTCGGCAAGGCCCGTCAACGCCACGAGCTCATCGGCGGACTCGCGCGCCAGCACGGGGTTCCGATCGTTTTCGTGAACCAGGTCGGGGGCAACGACGAGTTGATCTTCGACGGCGGCTCCTTCGTGGCCAGCGCGGAGGGGCGGATCCACGGTGCGCTGCCGCTCTTCGAGCTGGGGTTCACGGTCGTGGAGATTCCCGGCGCGGAGTCCGGAGTCGCCCTGACCGAGGTGGAAGGACCGGAGGCGATCGCCGAGCTCGAGCGCGGGCTGGTGCTGGGAATCCGGGACTACTTCGTGAAGCAGGGGCTCCCGCTGGGCGCCGTCATCGGCTTGTCAGGCGGCATCGACTCCGCCGTGACAGCTCACTTGGCGGTCGAGGCGCTCGGAGCCGACCGCGTGCTCGGCGTCGCCATGCCCGGCCCGTTCTCGTCCGAACACAGCATCGACGACGCCTTGGCGTTGGGGCACCACCTGGGCATCGAGGTGCGACGCGTCGACATCGGGCCCGTCTACGAGAGCTACCGCCAGCTGTTCGCTCAGCTCTTCGGCGCACGCGACGACTACGGGCTGACCCAGCAGAACATCCAGTCGCGCATCCGCGGCGCGACGCTGATGGCCATCTCCAACCAGGAGAACCGGCTGGTGCTGGCCACGGGCAACAAGAGCGAACTGTCGGTGGGCTACTGCACCCTCTACGGGGACACCGTGGGTGGCCTCGCGGTGCTGGGCGACGTCTACAAGCGCGACGTCTACGCGCTGGCGCGCCACGCGAACCGGGACGCGGAGCGCATCCCCAAGAACACCATCGAGAAGCCGCCGTCGGCCGAGTTGGCGCCCGATCAGAAGGACAGCGACGATCTCCCCGAGTACGAGGTGCTCGACGCGATCCTCACCCAGGCCATCGAAGGCGGCCGCAGCGCTGCGCTCGTCGAGCCGCCGCCCGGATGCACGGCGGAAGAAGCCCGCGCCGTGGTGAGACGCCTCGACCGCAACGAGTACAAGCGCCGCCAGACGCCGCTGGTGCTCCGCACCTCGAGCAAAGCCTTCGGGAGCGGGCGGCGCCTGCCGATCGTGCACACCTACTCGACGTGAGGGGCTCGACGGGGCGGGGCCCGGAAGGGACCGAAACCGGCGGCAGCGTCAGCCCGCAGCGACCTCGGCGACCTGTCGCACGTTCTCGGCGCGCGGGCCGCGCGGCCCCTCCTGCACCACGTACTCGACGTTGTCGCCCTCGGAGAGCGCGTCGTAGTCGGCCGCGTTGAGACCGGAGCGGTGGAAGAAGACCTCCTTGCCGTCGTCGCCGCGGATGAAACCGAAGCCGCGGTCGCGGACCATCTTCTTGATCTTGCCTCGGCACTTGGGGCCGGTGGGCACCTGGGCGGGCCCTCCCGTGCGCCGGCGCCCGCGGCCCCGGCCGCGCCCGCGGTGCTGGCTGAAGCGGTCGGTCGCCACGAACTCCTGACAGAAGAGCTCCGTCGGGACCACCAGATCCTGCAGGCCCTCCTGCTCGGGCGACAACAAGACCTCGTCCTCGCCCACGTCCACCACGCTGTAGCGAAGCGCGGTGTTCTTGTGCGTCACGTACATTCCGGATTCGATCTCATCGAGCGAGAGCATCGCAACACACCTCGAGTGGTCGGGTCTTTGGGGAGGCCAGGTCGAGGACCGCGGCTCGCGGGATCAAGCGAGGGGTCCCAGTACCCAGCGGGAGGCGGAGGATAGGGGATGATGGAGGTTCGGTCAAACCGCCGTTTCGTCGCTCTTTCGGGGGGTTGCGAGACTTTTGGCATTCTATGCGATGTCTTTTGGACACACCCCTCGAGACCGGCCCTGCGGGCCGTCGCGGGCGTGTTGGTGGGCCTCCTCGTGGCGGCCGGCGCGGCCGCCGAGCCGACCATCCTGCGCGTCGGGACCAGCGGCGATTATCCCCCCTTCAGCCACGCGTCCACCCGAATCGGCTTCGGCGAATTCCAGCGACAGCTCTTCGACGACGAGGTGGGGCGCGACCTGGTGGGCTTCGACATGGCGGTCGCGCGCGCCTACGCCGCCGATCGCGGGCTCCGCATCCGGTGGATCCAGTTCAACTGGCGCCAGTTGCTGTCGGACGTGAACGCCAACCGCTTCGACGTCGTCATGAGCGGCATCACCATCAGGCCCGAGCGCTCGGCCGCAGGCCGCTTCAGCTTACCGGTGGCGGAGAGCGGAGCCGTCTTGCTGGTGCGCGACCCGGACCGCTGGCCGGACTGGAAGAGTCTCGACCACCCCGCCGTGCGGATCGCCGTCAACGCCGGCGGCCACCTGGAGCGCGTGGCCCGCGCGCGCCTGCCGCGCGCGACCCTGCTCGCCATCCCCGACAACGCCGCCGTGCGCGACGCCCTCCTCGCCGGCAACGTGAATGCCGCCCTCACCGACACCGTGGAGGCGCCCCTCTGGCGCGAGTTGGATCCGGAGCTGGGCGAGCTCGGGCCCCTGACCCGCGATCGCAAGGCCTACTTGGTCAACACGGCGCGCCCGGATCTGGCTCGCGACTTGGATGCCTGGCTGTTGGAGCGCGAGCGGGACGGCAGCCTGGCCAAGTGGCGGGGCGAGCACCTCGGAGCCGAGGCCAGCCCCAAGTCGGCGTCGGTCCTCCCCGCCCTGGTGGCCGCCATGGACGAGCGGCTCGCCGTCATGCCGCTGGTCGCCCTCGCCAAGCGCGAGACGGGCATCCCGGTGGCCGCGCTTCGTCAGGAAGAGAAGGTGCTGGCCCGCGCGGCCAGCGCGGCGACCGCAGCCGCAGAAAGCCTCGGGCTGCCGCCGCTGCCGGCGAAGGTCATCGAAGCCTGCTTTCGGGCGCAGATGGAAGCGGCGAAGCAGCTGCAGCGGGTCACGCTCGACACGACGCCGCTCGAGGTCGCGGCGCCGTTCGACTTGGACGCCGCGCTGCGGCCGGCGCTGGCGCGGATCAGCGAGCGGCTCACCTGGCTCCTGGTGCAGGTACCGGCGGAGGCGGACGCAGAGCGCCTCCAAGCCCTGGTGCGCACCGGTCTGCGCGCCCCGGAGCTGGCCGACGAGCACCGCGACGCGATCGCGGCCTCCCTGGTGGCGATCGCGCAGGCGCGCGCCGCGCTAGCGGCCGAGGAGGCGGACGCCGAAGCCGGCGAATAGCGGCAGGCCCAGGCAGACCGCGTAGCGCAGCAACGCGAACCGCCAGCCCAGGATCGGCACCTCCCAAGCGACCAGCCGGTGGATCGACAGGAGCGCCCACGCCGAGAGAAAGGCCACCACGGCGGCCGACGAGGCCCCGGTTCGCAGCATGGCCGCCGCCAGGGGCATGGAGACGAAGGGGCCCGACGGCGTGACGAGCCCGGCGGCCGCACCCACCCAGATGGCGCGCGCCCCCGCCTCGTCGCCCAACGCTCCCCGCACCCACTCCCGCGGCAACAGCACCTCGGCCAGTCCGGCCGCCAGGAAGGAAAGGACGATCACCGCCCCGAAACGAACCAGCAGGCCTCCCCCCTGGCCGAGTCCGCGGGCCACCAGATCGCCGCCGCCACGCCACCAAGCCAGCGCGAGCAACGCGCACACGACGGCGACGATCACCCAGAAAGTCGCATCGATCACGGGCCGGGCCATCTCGTTCTCGCTCCCATCACGACAGAACGGGTCTCGGGTGGCGGACTCTAGTAGAAGGTGCAGCGGGTGCGGTGCCGAGGCGTCGCCTTCAGCTCCGGCGACTGGCCGCGGTTCCACAGCGTGCTGTCGATACGCGCTGCGGTCGTCTGCCGCCCGCGCTCGGATACCGCCCGCACCAGCCGCTCCACCGCGTGCAGGGCCACGGCTCGGATCTCGATCTCCTCGGGCGTGCCGAGCGGCAGCAGGCGCCCCGAGTCCACGTGGGCGGCCAGCTCCGGCGCGTACTCCAGCACGCCCAGCCGGCGCAGCACGTGGGGCACCAGGTTGTCCGCGAACAGCGTGAGTTCGGTCAGGTCTTCGAACGCGCCCCATCCCTCGCTGTCGAACGCCTCCGCGAGATCGGCTGCCGTGATCTGGGCGCGCTTGTAGAAGGGCACGCGCAGCCCGTCGTAGCGCTCCTCGTCCCGGTAGAGAGGCATCCGCGCCAGCTCGCGCACCAGGTGTTCGGCACGCGCGCCGGCGCTCTCCACCAGGCGCTCGAACCGGCCGCCGTGGCGGTCGATCAGAAAGCGCCCCAGGTCCTGAAGCGCCTGGGAGAAGAGCCCCATGAGCTCCGCGACCTCTGGAATCGCGGAGTCCTGGTGAAGCAGGCGCGCGCAGTCCGCCGGCGAGATCTTCTGCAGCGACTGGGCGTTGAACGGGCCCTCCCGCTCGAACTGCTCGCGCAGCGAGAGGGCCACGGTGAAATAACCCGAGCGACCGTCGCGCTTGGCCAGATAGGGGAAATAGCCCGAGCCGAAATTCAGCGCGTCGAGGGTGACCACGTAGGCCAGGGTCGTGGCCGGGTCACACAGGCGCAGGCGGGCCGGGTCTGCGGGCGCCGAGACGCTCGCGTCTTCGGCCAGGGAGACGGCCAGGGCGTCGAGCGCCGGCCCCGAGAGGCGCACCGAACGCGCTCGCGAGGCGACCTCCGCGGCGGCCCCGCGGATCTCGTCGAAGAGTGTCGCCATCAGGGGGCCAAGACCCCGATGGCGTCCGGGACCACGTCGAAACGGGCGGGCAGCGTTCCCAGCGGCTCGCCGTCGACGTCCAGCCAGACACGGCCCGCGGGCGCGTCCGCTTCCAGGCACTTCACCGATGCCGAACGCACCCGCCGATGGGAGACATGCGTGCCTGCGTACAAGCGCGGCAGGGCGCGCAGCAGCTGCGGGATGTTCATGGCCTCCACCAGCACCAGGTCCAGCCGACCGTCGTCGAACATCGAGTCGGGCGCGACCTGCATGCCCCCGCCGAAGGTACGGCCGTTGGCGGCCGCGACCAGCACGATGCGGCCCCGGTAGAAGAGCTCGCCGTCCGCGCGCATGCTGACACATTCCGGGCGATAGCGGACGATCGCCTGCAGAGTTCCCAGCAAGAACGACAGCGTGCCGCCCAAGTGCTTGGGTGCTTGGTTCACGAGCTCATCCACCAGCCCGCTGATCCCGAAGCTCGCCACGTTCAGAAAGTAGCGACAGTCCTTCTGGCCCTGGCGATCGCTGTACTCGAGCCGCCCGGCATCGATGCGGCGCACCCGTCCGCGCACCACGACCTCCAACGCGGCCTCCAGACGCGGCGGCACCCCGAGTCCCCGCGCCAGATCGCCCCCCGTCCCGAAGGGCAGGAGACCCAGGTGGGCGCGGTCGGCCAACCCGGCCTGCAGGAGCCCGTTCGCCACCTCACTGAGAGTCCCGTCCCCACCCGCCACCAGGATCCGTTCGACGCCTCCCGCCACGGCCTCGGCCGCCAGCCTCTCGGCGTCGCGGGGCGCCCGCGTCTCCTCCACCTGAGCGGGCCCGATCGCGTCGCGCACCCGCGACGCGATTCGCGGCCACAGCCGCGCGGCGCGACCGCTGCGGCTGGCGGGATTCAGGATGATGAGGGTTTCCCGGCCCATCGGAGGAGAGTAGTGCAACGCGCCGTTGCCGCCCGACGGCGCCGAGTGCCCTATCCTTGGAGCGAATCACCGCGGGAGGGCTCCATGGGCACCAGCTATCACGTGGCTCCGCTCGACGAATCGAAGCTCGCCGACGTCCAAGCGCTCGAACGTCAACTGGGACGGGTCGTGGTGGCGCTCGAGCCGGACCGAACGCCCGCCGCGCTCTCCGAGGACGACCTGGCCCGCCTGCGCGAAGCGGAGGCGCGTCTCGGGATCGTGCTGGTCGCGTACGAAGCGTCCTGACGACCGGCTAGGCCGCGGCGGCCGTCCCCGTCCCTCGAGTGCGCGGCGCCGCGATCTGATAGCGCCCGCGCACGGCGTCAGAATAGGCGCGCGCCTCCTCACCGCGGCGCGCTTCGGACCAGCCCGCTTGCTCGGCCGCGAAACGAGACAACGCGTCCAGTTCGGCCAAGCCCTGACCCTCCGCGAAGATCGCCAGGCGCAGGCGGCGTTCGAACAGGTCGCAGAGTGAGAGTGCGCACTCGTTTTCGAGCGCGTAGACGATCTCGGCCCAGAGGTACCGAGAAGTGCCAATCGGCCGTCGCCACTCGGGTTTGGCTCGCGCCAGGAGATCCTCCGCTGCGGCTCCGTGTGCCCGGATCAGCAGCTCGGCCCGCCACGCATCCACGCCAAAGCGAGCGACCAGCTCGTTCACGAAGGCGTCCCGGTCGAAGCTCTCGTCGCGGAGGGGGAGTGCGGCGGTGCGGCTGGGGCCGGCCTCGCTGCGCCGGTCGCCGGGAAGTTCCGCCAGCACGCGGTCGACCACGCGCTGGGCCATGGCCCGATGTGTCGTCAGCTTCCCGCCTACCACGGAAACGAGACCCGGTGCGTCGCGGGTCACGCGATCGTCCCGCGAGACGGACGTGGACGGCGTCGCGGCGTCCGGTGCCGCCACCAGCGGTCGCACCCCCGCGAACACCGAACGCAGGTCGTTCGTCGTGAGAGCGGCATGCGGGAAGGCGGCGTTCACCGCGTCCAGCAGATAGTGCACTTCTTCGATGTGAACGACGGGCGCGTCGGGTTCGTCGCTGAACTCGTCGGTGGTCCCGATGAGGGTCACCTCGTCCCAGGGGATCAGGAAGACGTGACGCCCGTCCCGCGCCTCGAACACGACAGCGGCGTCGGCCGTCAAGCGGCCGCTCGGCACGACCAGGTGCACACCCTTGGCGGGCCGCAGCTCCGGCGTCTCGACCCGACGCTCGAGAGCCAACACCCGCTCGACGGCGGCCCCCGCCGCGTTCACGACGGCGTGGGCGCGGAGATCGTAGAGCCGTCCCGTCTGTACATCGTGGACGCGGGCGCCGTCGACGCCACCGCCGGGCCGGTGCAGCAGGCCCACCACCTCGGCGTGGTTGACGGCTTCGGCGCCGAGTCGCCGGGCGCTCTTCAGCGTCTCCAGGACCAGACGCACGTCGTCGACCTGACCGTCCGCGTAGAGGCCCGCGCCCGCCAGCCCGTCGGACCGCAAGAGCGGCATCCGAGCCAGCGTCTCGGACGCCGTCAGGGTGCGAAACCGGGCGGTCCGGCGAAAGTTGGCCAGGGCCGCGTAGACCGCCAGTGCCGCTCGCAGCTGCCACAGGGGCACGCGACTGCCGTGATAGGCGGGGAACACGAACGGAAGCCGCTGAACCAGGTTCGGGTGGTTGCGCACGAGCCAGTCGCGCTCGCGACAGGCTTCGCGGGTGACGCGCAGCTGGCCCTCGCCGATGTAGCGCAAGCCGCCGTGCACGAGCTTGGACGAGCGACTCGAGGTGCCGCTGGCGAAGTCGTCGCGCTCCACCAGGCAGGCCCGGAGACCGCGGCTGGCGGCATCTCGCAGCACGCCCGCGCCGGTGATGCCGCCCCCGATGACGAGGACGTCGAGGCCGCCCTCCGCCGCGCGGCCGAGGGCCTCGGTGCGCTGGAGCGCGGTCCACGCGCCGCTCACGACGCGCTCTTGCGAGCGCCCGGCCCGATCAGGCCCTCGGCCTCCAACCGTTCGGCCTGCTCCAGGATCGCCCGCTCGCTGTAGTCGAGCATGGTTTGCACGATCCGCCGTGCCGCGACGGCATCGCGCTCTGCCAACGCCGCCAGAAGTTCGCGGTGGGTCGCCAGCGAACGCTCGTGGTCGCGCGACTCGTTGTAGTAGAGCGGGCCGAGGCGAGCGACCAGCTTCGAGAACAGGTTCGCAATCAGCTGGTAGGGCAGGTTGCCGGCCGCCTCGCCCAGGAGCGCGTTCATGGCGAGGTCGAGCGCCAGCGCCACGGACGGATCGCGGCCGGATTGGGCTTCGCGTTCCAACAGCTCGGTGGCCCGCTGGAGCTGATCCTCGGTGCGACGCACCGCCGCCAGTTCCACCATCTGCACCTGCAGGTTGCGCCGAAACTCCAACAGCTGACGCAGCAGCGCCGTCGTCACCGTCCGGCGATCCTGCACCAGGTCTTCGATCAGCTGCAGGGCGGACGAGCCCGAGAGTTCCTTCACGAAGCTGCCCTGGCCGTGGCGGACCTCGATTAGCTCCAAGAACTCGAGCCGCTTCAGGGCCTCGCGCACCGAGCCGCGGTTCACCGCGAGGGCTTCCGCCAACTCGCGTTCGTTGGGCAGCCGCGAGCCGGCGGGCAGCGCGCCGGACAGGATCCGCGACCGCAGCTGCTCGAAGACGCCATCCGCGCGCCGTGCGGGGGCCAAGGGCTCGAAGGGGGTCGACAACTCGGGACTCGAGGATTCACTCATTGGCTGGATGTCCGAGGTTCGAGGTCGGACCACATAGTAGATCAGAGAGAAATCGCGTCAAGCGCGGTCTTGCGAAATCCCTGCGGGGCCAGCCCTCTCTAGAGCCCCTGTTGGCGCCGCAGCAGGTTCAGGGCCGAGCCGGCCTGGAACCACTCGATCTGCTCGGCGTTCAGCGTGTGGAGCGCCTCCACGGCGTCCTCGCTGCCGTCGGCATGACGGAAGACGACGCGCACCGGCCGGCCCGGGGCCAGCTCGGCGAGGCCCGTCAGGTCGACGCGGTCGTCCTCCTGCACCTTCTCGTAGTCCGCCGGGTCGGCGAAGGCCAGGGGCAGAACGCCCTGCTTTTTCAGGTTGGACTGGTGGATGCGGGCGAAGCTGCGAACGATGACCGCCGCGGCGCCCAGGTGTCGCGGGCACATGGCGGCGTGCTCGCGGCTCGAACCCTCGCCGTAGTTCTCATCGCCGACGACCACCCAGCGCAGCCCCGCCTCCTTGTAGCGGCGCGCGACCGCGGGAAAAGCCACGCCGGTTTCGCCCGACAGGAGATCCTTGCCCTCCCCGGCCTTCCCGGTGAACGCGTTGACCGCGCCCAGGAAGGCGTTGTCGCTGATGTTGTCCAGGTGTCCGCGGAAGCGCAGCCACGGCCCGGCCATGGAGATGTGGTCGGTAGTGCACTTGCCCTTGGCCTTCAGCAAGAGTGGCAGGTTCTCGAAGTCCGACCCGTCCCAGGCCGGGAATGGTGTCAGCAGCTGGAGCCGCTCGCTCTCGGGGCTCACGACCACCTCGATCCCCGAGCGCTCGGCCGGCGGCGCTTCGTAGCCGTCGTGGCTGATGACGAAGCCGCCGTCGGGAATCTCGGGCGCTGGCGCCGGCGGTGTGAGCTTGAAGCGGGTGCCGTCCTCGGCTTCCACCTCGTCCGTCATGGGGTTGAAGTCGAGCGTCCCCGCCAGCGCGTAGGCCACCACCACTTCGGGGCTCGCAATGAAGGCGAGCGTGTCGGGGTTGCCGTCGTTGCGCTTGGGGAAGTTGCGGTTGAACGACGTGAGGATCGAGTTGGGGACGCCCGGCTCGATGTCGTCGCGCTTCCACTGCCCGATGCACGGCCCGCAGGCGTTGGCGAGCACGGTGGCTCCGATGGCTTCGAGGGCTTCGGTCTGCCCGTCCCGCTGCACGGTCTGGTAGACCTGCTCCGAACCCGGCGTGCACCAGAGCGTGGTCTTCGCCACGGCGCCCTTGGCCCGCGCCTGCTCCGCCACGTCGGCCGCCCGCGAGAAGTCCTCGTAGGAGGAGTTGGTGCAGCTTCCGATCAGCGCCGACGAGAGCTGGGCGGGATAGTTCTGCTCCCGCACGTCCGAGCCCATCTTCGAGACGGGGCGCGCCAGATCCGGTGTGTGAGGCCCGACGATGTGCGGCTCCAGCGTCGACAGATCGATCTCGATGATCTCGTCGAAGAAGCGCTCGGGACCGGCCTCCACTTCCGCGTCGGGGCACAGCAGGTCCAGGTTGGACTGCGCCAGATCCACCAGCGCCTCGCGCTGGGTGGCCTTCAGGTAGGTGGCCATGCGCTCGTCGTAGGGGAAGATCGAGGTGGTGGCGCCCAGCTCGGCGCCCATGTTGGTGATGGTGCCCTTCCCGGTGCAGCTGATCGACGCCGTTCCCGGGCCGAAGTACTCCACCACCCGGTTCGTGCCGCCCTTGACGGTCAACAGATCGCAGACCCGCAGGATCACGTCCTTGGGCGAGCTCCAGCCGGAGAGCTGACCCGTCAAGCGCACGCCCACCAACTTCGGGTAGAGCACCTCCCAAGGAAAGCCCGCCATCACGTCGACCGCGTCGGCACCGCCCACGCCGCAAGCGAACATGCCGAGTCCGCCCGCGTTGGGTGTGTGGGAGTCGGTGCCGATCATCATGCCGCCTGGAAACGCGTACTTCTCCAGGACCACCTGGTGAATGATGCCCGCCCCCGGGCCCCAGAAGCCGATGCCGTAGCGGGCCGAGCAGCTCCGCAGAAACTCGTACACCTCGCGGTTCGTCGTGCGGGCCGCGTCCATGTCGGCGTCGGCGCCGCGATAGGCTTGGATCAGGTGATCGCAGTGCACCGTGGTGGGAACCGCGGTCTCTTCACGGCCAGCCATCATGAACTGCAGCAGCGCCATCTGCGCCGTCGCATCCTGCATGGCGATGCGGTCGGGCGACAGCTCCAGATAGCTCTTGCCCGCTTCGAGCTCTTGCTCGGCGGGCTGGGCCAGGTGGCCCAGAAGCACCTTCTCGGCCAGCGTGAGCGGGCGGCCGAGGCGCTCGCGAACCACTGCCAGGTTTTCGCGAATGCGGCCGTAGGCGGCTTCGACGAAGGCGGGGGTCGTATCGATGTTCGGCATGTTTCCTCCTGGCGACGGCCGCACGGTAGCGCAGGGGGACTTGAGCCGACGATCAACGTTGAACTGCAGCTCAACGTTCGGGAGTGCGGAAGCCCCCGTGTGCAGCCGCGGTCGCGGCGAGCTCGGCCAACAGGTGCGTGGCACTGCGAGCGGCGCATCGAAAGTCGCGAAGGTCGAGGCTTTCGTTCTCCCCGTGGGCGTTGCAAACAGGATCTTCGAGGCCCAAGAGCAGTGCGGGAACACCGCCCAACACCTCGGCGAAAGGACCTACGAAGGGAATGCTGCCCCCGCATCCGATGAACACCGGAGCTCGGCCGAAGCCGGCCTCGAGTGCGCGCGACGCGGCGTCGAAGGCCGGACCGACCGGGTCCGTCTGCCAGCCGCCGACACACGACTCCACTTCCGTCTCCACCCGCACACCGAGCGGGGGATCGCGGTGGAGGAAGTCGCACAGCCGGTCGCGCATGCGATTCGGATCCTGGCCGGGGGCCAGGCGCACCCCGACCCGCGCCCGCGCTTCCGAGATGAGCTGGTTCGCGGCCTCGGCCAGCGGCACCGCCTCCAGCGCCGTGACCGCCAGCGAAGGCGCGCGCCAGATGCGCTCGTAGACGCTCCGGCCCGAGTCGCCCGCGAACGGGGTGTCTCCGAACATCCCGGCCTCGCGCCGAAACCGCGACGCCTCGAACGGAAGCACCGCGAGCGCAGCGCGTTCGGCCGGCGTCAGCGCAGGGACGTCGTCCTCGAAACCCGGAATCAGCACGTTCCCCCGCGCATCGACCAGGCGGCCCAGCAGGCTCCCGAGGGCCGTCGCCGCGTCCGGAACCGGTCCGCCCCAAATTCCACTGTGAACGGGCCGCTCGAGCGCCCGCACGTGCACGTCCACCACCACGAGCCCCCGCAAGCTGGTCGTGATGGAAGGCAGCCCGCGTTCCAGGTTGGTCGTGTCCGACAGCACGATGACGTCGGCTTCCAGGCGGCCGCGGTGCTTGCGGAGAAAGGCCTCGAGGTTCTGCGAGCCGGTCTCCTCCTCGCCCTCCGCCAGGAACACCACGTTCACCGGCAGACTCCCTGTCGCCTCGAGCCAGGCGCGGAGGGCGGCCACGTGGACCAGGATGCCGGCCTTGTCGTCGACCACGCCGCGGCCGTAGAGCCGGCCGTCCTCACGGACGACGGGTTCGAAGGGAGGCGACTCCCAGCGGTCCAGGCGACCCGGAGGCTGCACGTCGTGATGCGCGTAGAGCAGGACCGTGGGAGCCTTCGCGCCTGCGCCCTTCCACTCGCCGACGACGGCCGGATGGGCGTCTCCGACTTCGAGGATGTCGACGGGAGCCAGGCCGATGCGTTCGAACAGACGCGCCACCGCGTCCGCCGACCGTTTGACCTGGGTGGCGTCGAACCCTGCGGCGGAGACGCTGGGAATCCGGGCCAACTCGACGAGTTCTGCGAGCGCGTCGTCAAAACTGGCTTCGAGCCGGCTGAGAACCGAGTCGGGTGCGGGCATGGTGGCCTCAAGAGGCTCGCGCCTCGCCGCTGCTTGCGAGAGCGCGACCGGACCCGCCGACACTAGCACGTGCCCCCCCACGACTCCGGGGCGGAGCTGTTAGGATGGGGGCTATGGAACCCGCATCTCGCTCCGATTCCCGCGCCGCGACCAGCCCCAAGTCCACCCCCAAGGCCAGCCGCGTGGAGGCCGCCGACGGCCTGTCGCTGCACGTCTTGGAATGGAGCGACGAAGGCGTCCCCATGCTGCTTGTCCACGGCTTCGGCAACGAAGCCCACATCTGGGACGACTTCGCCCCGCACGTCGCCCCCTACTACCGGGTCTCCGCCGTCGATCTCCGCGGCCACGGCGATTCCGACTGGGATCCCGACTTCCGCTACGACACGCCGGACCACGCGCGGGATCTGGCGGCGCTCGTAAAGCGGCAGGGCTTCGAGCGCGTGGTTCTGGTGGCCCACTCGCTGGGCGGCCGCGCGGCGATGCTCTTCGCGGGCGAGCACCCCGAGCGGCTGGCCGGGCTCGTGATCGTGGACTCCGCCCCCGAGATCGATCCGCGCGGCAGCCTGCGCATCCGCTCCGACGTCGAGACGCACCGCGAGCCGCGCTTCGAATCGGTGGCGGAGTTCGAGCGCATGCTGGCCCACAACTACCCGGCCGCACGCGCTTCGGCCATCAAGCGCATGGCCACCCACGGCCTGCGCGAAGACGAGCGCGGCGGCTTCGTCCTCAAGATGGACCCGGCGCTGCGCGGCGCCGGCCGGCGGACGCCCACCCCGGAAGAAATGGCGGAGCACGAGAAGGAGTCGACGCGCGCGCTGTGGGCGGCACTCGAGCGAATCACCTGCCCGACCCTGGTGGTGCGCGGCGCTGCGTCCGACATCGTCTCCGCCGACGTGGCCGACCGCATGGCGGACGACGTGCTGCAGAACGGCTCGCTGGCAGTGGTCCCGCGAGCCGGCCACTCCGTGATGACCGACAATCCGGAGGGTTTCCGCGACGCCGTTTGCAGCTTCGTTCTGGGCGACGGCTAGAGGCGCCGGCGCCAGCGATCGAATCCGGCCAGGGCCACGTCGACCCCGGTGGCGACGACCTCGCGCACGCAGTACCAGGCCCAGGCGCGGGTTCCCAGTGCGCGGCGATCACCCCGGGCCGGTACCGCTTGGGTGGAGAGGCCGTAGACGCGGAAGAGCGCGCGGCAGCGGGGCACGTGGAAGCCGCTGCTGCAGACGAAAACCCGCCCGACGCCGGACTCCTCCGCGAGTAGCGCGCTGCAGCGCTGCACGGATTCCAGGGTGTCGAGC
The DNA here is from genome assembly GCA_022361175.1 of Pseudomonadota bacterium. Lineage (GTDB taxonomy): Bacteria > Myxococcota_A > UBA9160 > UBA9160 > UBA4427 > JAKSBN01. The sequence goes on from JAKSBN010000085.1 coordinate 19,539, forward strand.
GACTGATCGTCCAGGCGCACGCGATCGTCGGCCACCCCCGCCCGCACCAACACGCGCCGCATCGCCTCCGCTTCGGACGGAGGCCTCTCCCCTTCGCCGCCCGTCACCAGGTAGAGCGCGTTCGGATCCCGTCGCCCGCGCTCCAACGCGGCTTCGAGGCGGCGGCGAAGCGTGCCGCTCGGAGTGCCATCGGCCAGCAGGGCCGCCCCGAAGACGACGTAGCAGTCGCGCGATTCAGCCACGAGCGGCCTCGGAACGCCGCTGGCGGAGGGCGACCAGCGCCGGGAGCACGACGAGGTTCGAGACGATCGTGAGCGCCACTCCGACGGCCAGCAGCTGACCCAGGCTGGCCATGCCCCGGTGGCTCGCGAAGGCCAGGCTCCCGAAGCTCGCGACCGTCGTGAGCGCACTCAGAACCACCGCCCGCGCGGTACTGGTCTCGAGCAGATTGGGATCCCCGACGCCCGAGATTCGCGCGCGGTGCACGAGGTGGATGCCGCTGTCGACGCCGATCCCCAGCAGCAGCGGCAGCACGATCACGTTGGCGAAGTTGAACGGGACCTGGGCCAGCACCGAGACGGCGGCGGTCCCCAGCGCCGCCAGCCCCAGCGGCACCAGCACGAACAGCGGATCCGCCCAGTTGCGCCAGATGAGAAGCAGCAGCACGCCGATCACCAGGGCGGCGGCGGCGAAGGCCTGCTGGAGGGCTCGCACGACGGCTCGCCGCGCCTCGTAGATGCCGATGGCGGTTCCCGCGGCCGCCGGCGCCACGTCCCGAACGGCGGTGACGAACGCGACCAGGGCGGCGTCGCGAGACAGGTCTTCACTGGGAAGGATGCGAACGCGCACACGGCCGTCGGGGGCGAGGCTGCGCCGCACCAGTCCCTCCGGCAGGCGGTCCAACGCGACGGGGTCTGGAGCCAGGGCGCGACCCCACCGCTCGAGCGCCGCGGGCAGCGTCCCCAGCAGCGCGCGCTCGAGCGCGGCGATCTCCTCCGCGCCTTGATCTCCCGTCGCGAACGCGGCGAGCCACGCGTCCAGCTCGCCGCGCAACGAGTCCCAGCGCGTTCGCTCGGCCGCCCCGGAACCGGACGTCTCGGCGAGGGCCGCGGCCAGTTCTCGCAGCGCGGCGAGCTGCTCTTCCGCGGGCACCTCCGGCCGCGCTACCGCCTGCGCCGTCTCGGGCAGGAACAGGGCGGCGTCGCGCAGGATCTCGAGCTTGGCCGCCTGGTCCTTCGGCACGTAGTCGCGCAGCGTCACGGTGCGGCCCACCGCCTCGAGTCGATCGAGCTCGCGCGCCAGGCGCTCCGCGCTCTCCGCGTCGCGCGCCAGGGCGTTCAAGCTCCACGGGTTCACTTCGCTGGACCGAACGAGATCTCCGAACGTCTGCACGGACTCGGCGGCCGGGTCCCGAACCCGCAACGGGTTCTGATCGAATGCCACGTAGGGCAGGGTGGCCAGGGCACCCACCCCCGCGGCGAAAGCGACGACGAGCACCCGGCGCGGATGGCGCAGCGGAAGCGTGGGCAGGCCGTCGACGCGCGGGCGTCGTCCCCGATTCGGGGCGACCCAGTGGCTGGGGCGGCCGCTGCTCAAGACCGCGGGCAGTACGGTCAGGCTGCAGAAGAGACTGGCGAACATGCCTGTCCCGGAGATCAGCCCCAGCTCGGCTACGCCGTCGTAGTCGGTGGGCACGAAGGCGTAGAAGCCCACGGCCGTAGTGATCGCGCACAGGACCAACGAGCTCCCGACGTCGCGCGCGGCGTCCTCGAGGGCGGCGCCGTGCGGAAGTCCGGCTTCGAGTCGCTCCCGATAGCGCAGACAGGTGTGGATGCCGAAGTCGACGGCGAGGCCGATGAAGAGCACGGCGAACGCCACCGAGATGATGCTCAGATGGCCGATGGCCACCGCGGCAAAGGCGGCCGTCCACACCAGCCCGACCCCGAGCGATACCAAGGTGGCCGCGACGAGGCGGATCGAGCGCAGACCGAACCCGAGGATCGCACCCACCAAGACCAAGGACGCCACCCCGGCGGTCGCCGCTTGGCGCCGCACCAGAGACATCTCCTCGAAGGCGAGTGCCATGTCCCCCGTGACGCGCACGCGGAGATCCGTTCCGGGCCCCAGCGCCTCCGCTTCGCTGCGGATCGTCTCCATCGCCGTCCGCGCGGCCGTCAGGTCTTGGAAATCCAATACGGGCTGGACCAGGAGCAGGCGTTGCTCGCGTTCCAACGCCCGGCCCGCCACGAACTCGCTCCACGAGAGCTCGGCGTCCGCCGACGCCCGCCGGGCCGCCAGTACGCCTGCCACCCGCTCGAGCACGAGGTCCAGGTCGGCCGTCTTCGGATCCGCGTCGTCCGCGGCGCGCACGCCACGTGCCAGCAGCCGGGCAAAACCGCGCAGCGTGCCGTCGGCGACGAGGCTGGAGAGATAGGGAGCGAAGCGCGCGACGCGATCCGCGAGATCCTCGAGGGCCTCCACCTCCAGGTACAGGAGAGCGCGCTCGTCCAAGAAGGAGTCGCGGGGCAGGTAGACGTCGCGAAACGCGTTCGGGTGGGCGCGCAGCCGATCGGCCAGCGCGCCGGCGGCCCGCCTCACCGAGTCGGGATCGCCTCCATCCAGCACGATCAGGACGTTCTCGTGCAGCATCGGGAAGGCGCGGTAGAACTCGATCTCGGCTGCCCGATGGGGCAGGTCGTCCGAGAACATGGCCTCCGGATTGGCGTTGACGCCCAGCTGGGAAACCACCAACGTCGCGGCTCCGGCCGTGGCGGCCGCCGTCGCCAGCAGAACGGCCCCCGGGCGGGACGCCACGATCGCCACCCAGCGGGCGAGCGCCCCCCCGATCCAAGCCTCCAGTCGCCCGTGCACGGCTGCGCTTGTCCCCTCACGCGCAGGATTAGCAGAATCCATCGCGAAACCAATAACTTGCGCCAACTGGCCGCCCGCGGGAAACGACCTCCGCTAAACTTTCGTTTGCCCTTCTTCGACAAGCCGTGAACACCTCGAACCCGACCCTCGTCGTAGGCTCGATCGCGCCCGACAGACCCGAGCGGGCGACCCGGGAGACAACTGACTTGTTGGAGCGCCTGCTTCTCTGTGCCCTGTTGAGTACCGGCCTCGCCTCTGCCGCCCTCGCCGAACAGACGCCGCCCGCGCACGCGGACGCACCCCCGGTGGTCGAGCGCCTGCACGCGACCCTGCTCGAGGTGATGCGGCACTCGGACGAATGGAGCTACGAGAAGCGTGCCGCCGCGCTCGAGCCCGTGGTCCACGGCTGCTTCGATCTCGACTTCATGGCCCAGAAGTCCGTGGGACGGCACTGGAAGAAGCTCAGTGACGACGACCGCGTGCGCTGGCTCGCCACGTTCAGGCGCCTGATCGTCTCGAACTACGCGGGCCGTTTCGTGGGCTACGACGACCACTCGTTCGCAACGGGCGAGCTGACCCCCATGTCCCACGACACCGTGCTCGTCCGCACCCGCCTGAGTCGGCCCGGGGAGGAGGACGTGCAGCTGAACTACCGCCTGCGCCCGACTCCGGACGGCTGGCGCATCATCGACGTGCTCTTGAACGGAACGGTCAGCGAACTCGCGCTCCGGCGTTCCGAGTACTCGTCCGTCATTGCGAACGGTGGGTTCGAGGGCCTGCTCGCCACGCTCGATCGCAAGATCGCCGACCTGGCCACCGGCACCGCTGCGAAGCCCGCATCCTAGCTTCCGTCTGCGGCCGGGTCTCCGCCTGCACCAGAGTGGAGGATCGCGACGAGACGGCCGGCCGCCGGTGCTCGCGCCGGTGCCAGATCTCCGCTCGGCGGTTTTGCGTGTAGGCGCTGCGCAAGGCGGCGTAGTAGTCGATGGACGTCGCTTCCAGCGCCTCTAGCGACTCGATGTGCGCTTCGCGCGCCGTGATGCCCAGCCCGCCCCCGAGCGTACTCCCCCAGAAGAGCCGATCGGCCGGACCGATCACGTAGGTCAGCGGCTGGAACATGAGGTCGACCAGATAGCTGGCGCCGTCGCGAACCGTCGTGGGGCCCGCCAATGGCAGCATGATGTAGGGGCCGCTCGGCACGCCGGAGAGCGCCAGCGTCTGACCGAAGTCGGAATGGTGCGGCTCGAGCCCGATGCTGGCGGCCGGGTCGAACAGCCCTCCGATGCCGACGCTGGTGTTGAGGAAGAGACGCGCGGCCGTGACACTCGCGTCTTTGCCCTCGAGCTGCAGCAAGTCGTTCACCAGCACCACGGGCGCGTTCAGATTCGCGAAGGCGCGGCGCAGCGAAGTCTTCACGGGCGACGGCACGATGAAGCCGTAGGCACGCGTCAAGGGATCGAAGAAGAAGCGGTCGAGGCCGCGATTGAACGAGAAGATGCCGCGATTCAGCGGCTCGAACGGATCGGGGAACTCGGCCGCGGCCGCGTGGTCCTCCCCGTCGAACAGCGGGTCGGGGTCTTCCGGCTCGGTGGGAATGGACTCGAGCACCGCGGTCTGTTGGGGAGGGGAAGCCCCCTCGGCTTTCGCATTCGCGGCAGTCACGCACCACGTGACACAGAGGAGCGTCCCCACGAGACACCCAACGAGCGACCGTTGGTCGGCAAACGGAGTCGGACGCGCCGTCATCCAGGCTCGCTCCAAATGCGCTCCAACGCGCTCCAAGTTCGCCCCGAGGCGGGAGATGGGAGGGGGCGAAAAAAGTATACGCCAATCGCGTCACCCTCATCGGCTGCGCGCCGCTCGGAACTTCAGCCCGAGCGAGCAAGCTCCGATACGCATCGAAACCTCCCCCGACAGACTCGTTCCCAGGGCGTTGTGAGAAGAAAACGGAGGGGATTGCCCGCTACTCCCCGAAGGGGCAACAAAGCCGCTTTGGGTGCTGACTGCCGTGACGGCCCGGGGTAAATTGGCGGGCCTCTCAAGGTGCAGGCAACACACCCCCTCCCACGTTGGCGCGACGAAGCGAAGCCTCTTCGGGCTGTCGACTCGAAGTGAGTCGGCGGCGGCACTGGGTGGGACGAGAGGAAAACGCAGGACCGACACCGAAGGCGGTCACGGCGTTGGAGGCGCTGGTTTGGACGTATTCCGTAAGTGCGAAGAGTATCGGTTGGCGAACCAGATCCGCGAAGCCGACTGCTACCCGTACTACCGCCGGATCTCGTCTCCGCAGGATCCCGTGGTCACCATCGATGGCCAGAAGGTCATCATGCTCGGCTCCAACAACTACCTGGGGCTCACCAACCATCCGGAAGTAAAGGAGGCCGCTGCCGAAGCGCTCGCGCGCTACGGCACGGGCTGCGCCGGCTCGCGCCTGCTGAACGGCACGCTCGACATTCACGTCGAACTCGAAGAGCGCCTGGCCGCTTTCATGCAGTGTGAGTCCGCCCTCACGTTCTCCACCGGCTACCAGGTGAACGCGGGCGTGCTCTCGTGCCTCCTGGGCCGCCACGACATCGCCTTCCTCGATTCGCTCGACCACGCGTCGATCATCGACGGCTGCCGACTCGGGTTCGGCAAGTCGGTCAAGTTCCGACACAACGACATGGTCGATCTCGAAGGCAAGCTCGAGCGAGCGTCCGACGACCGCGGCAAGCTGATCGTGGTGGACGGCGTCTTCTCCATGGAAGGCGACATCGCCGACCTTCCGCACATCGTCGAACTCAAGCGCCGCTACGCCGCCCGCCTCCTGGTCGACGACGCCCACGGACTGGGCGTGCTCGGCGAGCACGGTCGCGGCACGGGCGAGCACTTCGGCCTCGAGTCCGAGGTCGACTTGGTGATGGGGACCTTCTCGAAGTCCCTGGCCACGGTCGGCGGCTTCATCGCGGGACGCCACGGCGTGGTGGACTACATCAAGCACAACGCGCGGTCCGAGATCTTCTCCGCGGCTCCGCCGCCGGCCTCGGTGGCCGCGGCCCTGAAGGCGCTCGAAATCGTCGAGCGCGAGCCCGAACGGCGCAAGCGGCTGTGGGAGAACACTCGCTACATGCAACGCGAGCTGGAGGGCCTCGGCTTCGACACGGGCGACTCGGAAACGCCGGTCATCCCGATGGTGGTGGGCGACGACTTCACCGCCTTCAAGATGACCAACCGGCTGTGCGAAGAGGGTGTCTTCGTGAACCCGGTCATCAGCCCGGCCGTGCCGGTGGGACGGGCCATGATCCGCACGTCCTACATGGCGACCCACGACCGCGAGCACCTGGACAAGAGCCTGGAAGCCCTCGCCCGCGTCGGCCGCGAGTTCAACGTCATCTAGCCAACTCCACCCGCAATCCCGCGCCGCCTCCGCCCCGACTCGCGGACCGCGCCAGCACACACGTCGCGAGGGCCGGGGCGCACCTCTTCGGCGCGGAGGGGCCGGTGATCCTGAGAGCCGCCAGGGCGGCGAGCCTCCAGGCGAACCCCGATCGCCGCACCCCCCAGCGCCAAGCCAACCCGCCACGGCCCTGCAGCGACGAGAGGTCGCCGCCGGCCCCGGGCACAACGCTCGCGCCGACTCCGTTCGACTCAACGCCCCGCGCCACCACACGCGCCGCGAGGGCCGGGGCGCACCTCTTCGGCGCGAAGGGGCCGGTGATCCTGAGAGCCGCCAGGGCGGCGAGCCTCCAGGCGAACCCCGATCGCCGCACCCCCCAGCGCCAAGCCAACCCGCCACGGCCCTGCA
>JAKSBN010000243.1 GCA_022361175.1 Pseudomonadota bacterium
CCAGGAGGTCGGGATCGCCGGCCCCCTCGATGCGGTAGAGCGCCGTGTGTCCGCCCGAGACCACCAGTCCGAGATAGGGAGGAACGAGCTCGGGCTCCGCCAGCTCGGCCGAGCACAGATGCCCCACCAGATGGTGCACCCCCACCAGCGGGACGCCGGTTCGGTACGCCAAGCCCTTCGCGAAGGAGAGCCCCACCAGCAACGATCCGATCAGTCCGGGACCGGCCGTGACCGCGATCCCCGCCAGCGCCTCGGGCGCGACACCCGCGGCTTCGAGCGCGCGATCCACCACGCCGGAAACGGCGCGCACGTGGTCGCGCGAGGCCAGCTCGGGAACCACACCGCCGTAGGGTTCGTGGACGTCGCCTTGGCCGTGGATCTCGCTGGCCAGCACTTCGCGCCCGCCGCGCACCACGGCGGCGGCCATCTCGTCGCACGAGCTCTCGATGCCGAGAACCAGGCCGGATTCGATCATGGGAATTCTCGCGTGGCGAGCCGGGGCTCACCCCATTCGGCGCTCGAGCTTCTCCTGCTCGGACTTGCAGTCGATGCAGAGCTCGGCCACGGGGCGGGCTTCGAGTCGCTTGGTGCCGATCTGCTCGCCGCAGGACTCGCACTCGCCGTAGACGCCGTCTTCGATCTTCTCGAGCGCCTGCTCGATCTTGGCCAACAGGCCGCGTTCGCGTTCGCGCAGCCGGCCGGTGAAGGCCAGAGCGATTTCGGACGAGGCGGTGTCGATCTCGTCCGGGAAGTCGTCGGGGTCCAAGTGGATGTCGCCGGACAAGGCCTTCTTGGCGTTGCCCATCAGCTCTTCGCGCTGCGCCGTTAGGATTTTCCGGAACTTCTGCAAATCGCGCTTGTTCAACGCATCGCCCTTTCGCTGAGTGCCTGCCGATCGGTTCTGATCGTCCCGGTCGGATCTTCCCTCGCCGGTGGATCTGGGCCTAGCCGGCCGCCAGCGCCCGAATCCGCTGCGCCGCCTGCTCGGAGCGAGCCGACTCCGGATATTCCTTCACCACTCGCTCGAACGCGCGCTTCGCCGCTTTGTTGAAGGCGGGCCCCAGGCGCAGCAGGGACTCGCCTTGTCGATACAGCGCATCCGCAGCCTTGTTCCCCTCGGGATAGTTCCGCACGACGTCGTCGAAGCGTAGAACCGCGTTCTTGAAGTCCCCCTGCTTGAAGTGGCAGTCCGCCATCCAATAGGCTGCATCGTCCGCGTACGCGGAAGACGGGTGAGTTTGGAGGAAAGTCCGAAAGCGGTCAATACAGACATCGTGCTGGCCCTGGCGCCAGGCGTTGTGCGCATCTCGATACGCGACGACGTCGGCGGAGGCGCTCTGAACGGGGCGTTCGTCCGCTTTCTCGGGCGCTCTGGCGGCCGTTTCGACGGGCGGCTCGGCAGCCGCGCTGGCCTGCGAGCGCCGCACCTTCTTGACCTCCTGCAACGCGTCGTTGGCGCGTTTCTCGGTCACGTCCAGTCGCCCCTGCAAGCGCTGCAGCTCGAGTTGCAGGGCCTCGAGTTCGGCCGTCAAGTTGGCCAGTCCCTCCCGCGTACCGCCGTCACTGGGCGCTCGTTGGAGGGCCACCACCCGGCGCTCCAACTTGCGGAATTCGGCCACCGTGACGCAGCCCGTCAGTCCGAGGGCCACGACGCAGACGCTCACCCGTCGCCCCCACGCCAGCGCGGCCCCGTTTCTTCGCTTCTCTCGCTGCGTCATTTGCTTCGGATCCATCGGCGCTCCCCTCCTGGCCCGCCTCAATCTAGCGCGTGAAGGGTCCCCAGGCGGGGCTGGTGTTGTGCCCGGCCCCGCGCGTCAAGCGGCGCAAATTCTCGCCCGCGACGTCGATCACGTACACGTCGGCGCGCCCTCGACGCGTCGAGCTGAAGGCGAGCATGCGCGAATCCGGCGACCAGGAGGGGCTCTCGTCGCTGCGCGGGTGCTCGACCAGGGGAAAGTTGACCTCACCCGCCGGATCGATCAGCCAGATGTCGAACTGGGCCTCGAGCCGCGTGGCGTAGGCGATGAAGCGGCCGTCCGGAGACCAGGCCGGTGCGGTGTTGTAGCTGCCCTGGAAGGTGAGCCGCCGCTGCCCGCTGCCGTCGCGGTTCATCACGTAGATCTGGGGCGAGCCGCCGCGGTCGGAGACGAACGCGATCTGCTTGCCGTCGGGAGACCACGTGGGTGCCACGTCGATGGCGCGATTCTCGGTCAGGCGGCGCAGCTTCTTGCCGTTGCGCCGCACGGTGAAGATCTCGGTGGCGCCGTCGACGCTCATCACCAACGCCATGGTGTCGCCTTCGGGATCGAAGACGCCCCGGTACTTGGGAACCCCGGGCTCCAGCCGCTTCAGGATGGGGCCGGGCCGGATCCCACTTCCGCGCGACGTCAGGAAGAGCGAAGGCACGTCGGTCTCGTAGGTGGTGTAGACGATTGCCTCGCCGCTGGGCATCCAGTCGGGAAAGGCCTTGATAGCCAGGCTGCGCGTGGCGGGCCGCTGGCGCTCGCCCAACGCGTCCATCACGAAGATCTCCTTGTTGCCCGTTCGATTGGAAACGAAGGCGATCTCGGTGGCCGCAGCCCCGCGCGTTCCCGTGAAGGACGCCACGACGTCGTCGGCCACCTGGGTGCCGAGACGTTCGAAGCCGCTGTGCGCGTGCCGATAGCGCTGGCGCACGAGTTCGCGGCAGCGCGCCACGTCCCACACGCGAAACTCGACCGCCAGCTGGGAGCCGTCCGCCTCGATCGTGCCCTCCACGAGCGCGTCGGTACCGCCCTGCTTCCAGGCGTTGCAGTCGGGGCGCGCGTCGTCGAGGGAGACGGTCTCCTCCGGTCCGAGAAACGCGGCCGGGTTCATGACGACGAACACGCCCGAGAAGAGCAGGCCGTCCTGGATCGCGGCCCGGAAATCCTCGGCCCGCGCGAGATCGGGCGTCGGCGTCCGATCGGCGAAGCGCTGGACGGCGGCCTGGAACGCCTGCACGCGGCCCGGGGTGACGTCGAGCGTCGGCAGCGCTTCTTCCGCGCCGGCGACCTGGGACAAGAGCAGTGTGAAGAGCAGAATGAATCGCATGGTTCTCATTCGTCGGGGCGGAAGAAGATGGTGGCGTCTCCGGGCCGCGGAGGGGGCGGCAACGGGCTGGCGCGCAGCAGCGCGCGTACGGCGTTGTCGTCCGCGTAGGGATCGCCCGAGCTGCGGACCACCTCGGGCTCGCCCACCACGTCGCCCGTCGACGTGAGGGCGACCTGCAGGACGGTCACCAGCCCCCGGTTGCGGAACTCGGGCGGCGTGACCCAGGCGCGTTTGATGTGGTTCTGTGCCGCCAGCTGCCAGGCGGTCGGCTGGCCCTCGCCCTCGCTCCCCGAGCCCTCGGCGGGCGGCGCCGCCGGCTCGGGCGACTCGCTCAACTCCTCGCCCAGCTCCTCGCGCAGCGCCGCCATGGCGTCTTCGTAGTCGACCGGCTGCGCCGGCTCTGGCTCCGGCGCCGGCACGGGCTTCTCCCGCAGCGGCTGCGGACGCTTGGGCAGGATCCGGGTCTTCTGCACGGGCTTCGGCGGGGGAGCCGGACGCGCGCGCGCGCGCTGGGCCGGCGTCGGCGGAGCGGCCACCAGGTTCACCGAGATGGCCGCCGCCGGTGGGGGCAGCGGCGAGCCCGGGGTCCCGACCAGGAGCAGCAGGCCGGCCCCGTGCAGGGCCGCAGAAGCGACCACCGCGCGCCGAAACGCGCGCTGCTGCAGCGCCGCGCGCTCCGCCTGCCACGCGGAAGGGTCGTCATCGCCCCACTGTGTCGACAGCGTCGACATGAACTTCTTTCCCCCGCTCGCCCGCGTCCCCTGCAGCGACGCGGACCTCGAGGTTGGACGTTGGCGGCCCTCCGCGGGTTCGCGGCCTCAGGACTCGGGCTCCGTCACGATGCCCATGCGATCGGATCCCGCCAGCCGGACGGCGGCCATGGCCTTCACCACCACCCCGTACGGGGCCTCCTTGTCGGCCCGCAGGAAAATCTCCTTGTTGCCGCGCGCGTCGAAGACGGCCTCGAGCTTGGGCTGCAGCTCGGCCAGCGGCACCTCCTGACTCGCCAAGAAAAACTGCCCCTCCTTGGTCACGCTCAACACCAGGGGATCGTCCCGCACCCGCAGCGGCTGGGTCGTCGTCTCCGGGAGATCCACGTCCATGCCCTGCTGCATCAGCGGCGCCGCCACCATGAAGATCACCAGCAGCACCAGCATCACGTCCACGAAGGGCGTGACGTTGATCTCCGAGTGCGGCCGCCGCGAGCCGTTCCACATGCTGCCCGCCACGGCTAGGCCCCCGTGGCCTGAGACGGGGGCGGGCTGGCGCGGTCCAGGAGGTCGGCCTCGAACTCGGAGCGGAAGAGCTCGATGGCCCCGCGCACGTTCTCCAGCCGGCCGACGAAGTTGTTGTAGAAGATGGACGCCGGGATCGCGGCGAGCAAACCGATGGCCGTTGCCACCAGCGCCTCGGAGATGCCCGGAGCCACCACGTCCAGGCTGGCGCTGCCCGAGCGGCCGATCTCCTGGAAGGAATTGATGATGCCCACCACGGTGCCGAAGAGCCCGATGAACGGAGCCGAGCTGCCCGTGGTGGCGAGGAAGGTGAGCCCGCGGCCCAGGCGCTCGTTCTCCGCCGCAGCCGCCCACACCAGCCGCTTGCCCACGCTGCGCACGTGGTGGGGTTCGATGCGTTCGACGTGGTCGCGCCGCTCGTACTTGGCCAAGCGCTGCAACTCGGCGTAACCGGCCAGGAACACGCTCGCCACCGGGCCCTGCGACAGGTCGCGCGCCGCCTCCACGGCGGAGCCCAGCGACTCCTCGTGATAGACCTCGAGAAAAGCCTCGCTATCTTGGGTCGCTCGCGCGAACTCCCACCACTTGTAGGCGATGATGACCCACGAGACGGCCGAGAGAAGCGCAAGGACAAGGAGGACGAGCTTGACGATCGGTCCGGCCTGAAAGACCAGATCGACCAGGTCGAGGCCCGCGAGACGTCCCCCCACAGCCGTCCCGGCGATGAAAAGCCCCATATCCCTCTCGAAATGAGGCCGAAGTCTAGGCGACGGCCCAATGGGGATCAACCGAACTGATCCTCGCGCAATCCCGGAGGACCGATGAAGGTTTCGCTCGAAACCCGCGATCTCTCGAAAGTACCCGCCGACTTGGTGGCGGTTCCGCTGTTTCAGCGCGCCGACGGCGCCAAGGGGCGCTGGCTCTCGGGCGCGGCCGCCGCGCTGGACAAGCGCCTGGACGGTGTGATCGCAACCGCACTGGAGAGCGGCGACTTCAAGGGGCGGCGCAACGACTCGCTCGTCCTGTACCCGAGTGGCGACGGAGCCCCCCGGCGCGTGCTGCTGCTGGGCCTCGGCGAAGCCAAAGCCATCGACCTGGACGCGCTGCGACTGCTGGCGGGGCGCGCGGTGCGGGCCGGCAACGACAAGGGCTGCCGCAAGATCGCCCTGTTGGTGCCCCCGCTGCGCAAGCCGCGACCGGCGGAATCCGCCCAGGCCCTGGCGGAGGGCGGCGTTCTCGCGAGCTACCGCTACGGCGCCTACAAGCCCCGCGCCAAGGACGCGCCGCGCGAGACGGAGCAGTTGTCGCTGGTCTACGAGAAGCTGCCCCAGCCGGCGGCGGGCCGGGCCGGCGCGAAGCGCGGGGTCGTGCTGGCGGAATCGCAGAACGTGGCGCGCGAGCTCTCCGACATGCCCGGCAACGCCCTGCCTCCGGCCGAGCTGGGCCGGTGCGCGCAGAAGGTGGGCCGCGAGGCCGGCGTGCGGGTGAAGGTCATGAACACGGCCGAGCTCAAGCGCCGCAAGATGGGCGGGATCCTGGCCGTGGGCGGCGGCAGCGCCCGCGAACCGCGGCTCATCGTGATGGAGCACGATCCCAAGCGAAAAGGCGCGCCCACGGTCGCCCTGGTCGGCAAGGGCATCACGTTCGACTCCGGCGGCATTTCCATCAAGCCCGCCACGGGCATGGAGGAGATGAAGCACGACATGGGCGGCGCCGCCGCGGTGGTGGGCGCGCTGCGCGCGGCCGCCCTGCTCAAGCTGCCGGTGCGCGTGGTGGGCGTGATTGCGGCGGCGGAGAACCTCCCCAGTGGGACCGCGTATCGCCCGGGCGACATCGTGACCACTTCCTCCGGAAAAACGATTGAGATCCTGAATACCGATGCCGAAGGACGCGTCGTACTGGCGGACGCGCTCCACTACGCGCGCACCGAGTTCAAGCCGGAGGCCATCGTGGATCTCGCCACCCTGACGGGCGCCTGCATGATCGCGCTGGGGCCGTGGGCCACAGGCCTCTTTTCCAACTCCGAGCGCCTCTCCGACCACCTCCGGGTGGCCGGGGAAGCGACCGGGGAGATCGCCTGGCCGCTGCCGCTGTTCGAAGAGCACCGGGAACAGATGCGCAGCCGGGTCGCCGACCTGCGCAACGCGGGCGGGCGCGAAGCCGGAGCCAGCACGGCCGCCGGCTTCCTGGCCGCCTTCGTCGGAGAAACCCCGTGGGCCCATCTGGACATCGCCGGAAGCGGTTGGGTCCGCAAGGCGACGCCCATCCAGCCGGTGGGCGCCACGGGGGTCGGCGTCCGCCTGCTGCTGGAAGCCCTGACCGTGTGGAAGGCGGGGAAGCCGGTTTGACGACCCGCCCGCCCGCGCCTAACTTCCGCGCCGCCGCGCCTGCGGCGACGCATTTTCGCGGATCCCGCGCCCTTTCGAGCATCGCGCTCGCTCGCCGGGACCGCCCAGAGGAGAGAACCGAGACCATGCTTCGCACCATCACCGTGACTCTCGCAGCCACCGCGCTGCTGGCCTTGTGGATCCCGGCGAGCGCGTCGGCGGGCGACGCCGCCGCCGGCAAGCCGCTGTTCGACGCCAACTGCTCGTCCTGCCACGGCATGACGGGCAAGGGAGACGGCCCGGTGGGCGCCGCCCTCGACCCGAAGCCGCGCGACTTCTCGGCGGGCGACTTCAAGCTCGACGCCGACAAGGACGGCAAGAGCGGCACCGACGCCGACCTCGCCGCCATCATCAAGCAGGGCGCCGGTGCCTTCGGCGGCTCGCCGCTGATGGCCCCGTGGCCGACGCTGTCGGACGCCGAGGTGGCCAACGTCATCGCCTACGTGCGGTCGCTGAAGCAGTAGCGAAGCACGCGATCGAAACAGGGGGCGGTCCCGCTGGGCGGGGCCGCCCCTTTCCTATTCCGGAGACACCCGGCCCCGGGCCGCCACTCGGCCGCCCGTCGGGCCGGGTCTTGGTATCGTTGCGCTCCACTCCGCGCGCGGCCGAGGGCCCGCGCGGCGGTCGAGAGAGACGCCCAGTGAGCCAGAAACCGCCCAAGCAGGACGAGCCGGAGCCCCGTCAGGCGGTGCTCGTCCCCCCCGACGCGCCCGTCGTCCCCGTACCGGCGGGCCGCGAGGTCGAGCGGGCCGATGCGCTCACGCGCTACATGGCCGAGCTGCGCCACCACGCGCCCATCTCGCGGGAAGAGGAGCACGAGCTGGCCCTGCGCTGGGTGGAGGGTGGAGACGTGACTGCCGCGCGTCAGCTGGTGCTGGCCAATCTGCGGCTCGTGGTCAAGATCGCCATGGAGTATCGGCGCGCTTGGACCAACACCCGTGATCTCATCCAGGAAGGGAACGTGGGCCTGCTGCAGGCCGTCACGCGCTTCGACCCGTACCAGGGCGTGAAGCTGTCGTCGTACGCGGTCTACTGGATCCGCGCCTACATCCTGAAGTACATCCTCGACAACATGCGCTCGGTCCGCATGGGCACGACGCGGGCGCAGCGAAAGCTCTTCTTTCGGCTGAACAAGGAGCGGCGAGAGCTGGAGCGGCAGGGCTTCGAAGTCACGCCCCGGCTCCTGGCGGAGCGCCTCGAAGTCACCGAGGACGACGTGATCGAGATGCAGGCGCGGCTGGCCCAGCCGGACCAGTCGACCGACGCGCCGCTGCGGCAGGACGAGAGCGGCGGCGCGACCTATGGCGACTTCCTGACGGGAGGCGAGCCGAGTGCCGAGGACGCCGTGGGCCGAGAGCAGCTGCACCGCGTCTTCCAGGACCAGATCGGATCCTTCCGCGAAGAGCTGGCGGACCGCGACCGCCAGATCCTCGACGAGCGCGTGCTGGCGGAAGAGCCGCGCACGCTGCAGGAGATGGGCGACGAGTTCGGGGTCTCGCGCGAACGGGTCCGCCAGTTGGAAGCGCGCCTGGTCGAGCGCCTGCGCGAGTACATGAAGGAGCGCCTGGTCGACTTCGAGTACTACGCGCCGGGACGCGAGTAGTGCGCCGAGCCGCGCTGGGACTCTTCGCGGCCCTGCTGGCTGCGGCGCACTGGGTCGGGGGGTGTGCCGAAGCCGGCCCGCCGGCGCCGCCCGGCACCGAGGCCTGGGTGTCGGTCCAGGCCGCCCGCATCGCCGTCGAGATCGCGGACACGCGCGAGGAGCAGTCCCTGGGTCTCGGACAGCGGGACGAGCTGGCCTGGGGCCGAGGCATGCTGTTCGTGTATCCGGAGCCCGGCTTCCCGGGCTTCTGGATGAAGGACATGCGCTTCGACATCGACATCGTTTGGATCCGGGACGGACACGTCGTGGGAATCCAGCACCAGGTGCGCCATCTCCCCACGGGGCCCGGGCCTATCTACCGGCCTCCCGAGCTCACCGACACGGTGCTCGAAGTGCCGGCCGGCACAGCGGCCGCGCACGGTTGGCGCCGAGGCGATCGGGTGCGGGTGGAACGCTTGCAGCCTCGCTGAGCCCCTCCCCCGCGAGTCAAGCTGGCGCCGGCAACTGCCGACCTTCCTCCCCATGCCGGAGCCGACCGCGCTGCTGTTCTGCCCCCCGCTGGCGCCCGTGCGCCTGACTCGCGAGCTGCCCCTCGTCCTGGGTCGAAGCCGCGACTGCGGCCTGACCATTCGCCGCGAAGACGCCTCGCGGCGCCACGCCGAGGTGCGATACCGCGACGGCCGCTTCGTGGTGCGAGACCTGGGCAGCACCAACGGCACCTTCGTCAACGGCGTGGCGGCGACCGAGGAGACGCCACTGGCGGCGGGCGATCAGATCGAGATCGGGTCCGCGCACATCACGTTCTGTCTGGTCCAGGGCGGCGGGCTGGAAGCCCTGGCCCAAGAGCCCATCGAGGAGTCCACCGTGTTGTTCGACCGAGCTGCCGCGCGCGAGATCGTGAAGGGAGACTTTGCGGAGATTCCGCCCTTCGCGGTGCTGCAGATGCTGGAGATGGGACGCAAGTCGGGGCTTCTCACCGTCGACGCGGAGGCGGGGCCCATGCGCCTGTGGCTGGGCGATGGCCAGCCCGTCCACGCCGAGGCCGGTGGTGAGACGGGCTTCGATGCGGCCCTGGTCGTGGTGGGACTCGAACGCGGTGCCTTTCGCTTCGAGACGCAGGTGGACCCGCCGAGCTTCAGCATCGAGACCTCGTGCACGGAGATCCTGCTGGAGGCCACGCGGCGCCTGGACGAAGCCGGGAGCTAGTCCGCGATCCGACTTGGTTTTGAGCTCGTTCGTCGCGGGGGCGGC
>JAKSBN010000437.1 GCA_022361175.1 Pseudomonadota bacterium
GCTCTCGACTGCAAGGTCAACCTCGACGACAACGCCCTCGGCAACCACCCCGAGCTGGCCGAGCTCCGCGACGTCAGCGAGGAGGAGCCGCTCGAGGTCGAGGCGTCGAAGTACAACCTGAACTACATCAAGCTCGACGGCGACATCGGCTGCATGGTGAACGGCGCCGGGCTGGCCATGGCGACCCTCGACATGATCCACCACTGCGGCGGCTCGCCGGCCAACTTCCTGGACGCCGGCGGCGGAGCCGACAAGGAGAAGATCAAGGAGGCCTTCAAGCTCATCCTGGGCGACGAGAACGTGAAGGCCATCCTGGTGAACATCTTCGGCGGCATCGTCCGCTGCGACCTGATCGCCGAGGGCGTCATCGCCGCCGCCAGCGACCTGGGGATGGAGGTCCCGCTGGTGGTGCGCCTGCAGGGCACCAACGCTCCCGAGGGCCGCAAGCTCTTGGCGGAGTCCGGGCTGGCCATCACTCCGGCCGAGACGCTCAAGGAAGCCGGCGAGAAGGCCGTGGCAGCGGCGAAGGGAGGCGCGTAGCCGTGGCGATTCTGGCGGACAAGCAGACGAGGCTGTTGGTCCAGGGCATGGGCCGCATGGGACAGTTCCACGCCAAGCTTTCGGTGGAGTACGGCACACAGGTCGTGGGAGGCGTCCATCCCGGGAAGGGCGGGACCACCATCGAGGGGATTCCGATCTTCAACACGGTTGCCGAGGCCGTCGCGGAGACGGGCGCCGACGCGTCGGTGATCTTCGTGCCGCCGCCCGGCGCCGCCGACGCCATCTTGGAGGCGGCAGACGCGGGCATCGGCCTCGCCTGCTGCATCACCGAAGGCATCCCGGCCCTCGACATGGCCCGCGCCAAGCGCGCCCTGGCGGGCTCGTCGCTGCGACTCGTGGGACCCAACTGCCCCGGGGTCGTCACGCCGGAGCAGTGCCGGATCGGCATCATGCCGGCCCAGATCACGCGACCGGGCCCGGTGGGCGTGGTGTCGCGCTCGGGGACGCTCACCTACGAGGCCGTGGACCAGCTCTCGCGGCTGGGCATCGGCCAGTCCACCTGCGTCGGGATCGGGGGCGACCCCGTGATCGGCACGCACTTCGTGGACGCCCTCGAGCTCTTCGAGGCCGACCCGGACACCCAGGCCGTCGTCATGATCGGCGAGATCGGAGGCTCGGCCGAAGAAACCGCGGCCGAGTTCGTGAAGACCAAGATGACCAAGCCGGTCGCCGCCTTCATCGCGGGGCAGAACGCGCCCCCCGGCAAGCGCATGGGCCACGCCGGCGCCATCATCGCCGGCGGCAAGGGCCGCGCCAGCGACAAGATCGCCGCCCTCAAGGCCGCCGGCGTCGCCGTCGCCGACGCCCCCTCCGAAATCGGCGAAACCCTCGCCAAACACGCCCCCGGCCTCACCAGCTAGGCCACTGCCGAGAACGCGAGTCCTTTCCGGGATCAAGCCCGCACGCTCCTAACGGCGAGCGGACTTGGCCCGCGGGCAAGGCGCCAGCGCGAAGCCGTACCCCAGTACGGCGAGCGCGCAGCAACGCCGCCCCCGGGCCAAAGACGCCGCCGTTAGCGCTTAGCCGTCGACGGTCCAGGTATCGCCGGAGTGGAGGAGGGCGCGGAGGTCGCCGACGCCGCGGGACGCCTGGGCGTCCGTCACCTGCTGCGTCAGGAGCTCGTCGTAGCTCGGCCGCTCGACTTGGCGGAAGACGCCGACGGGCACCGGGAAGTCGGGGCGCTTCAGGCTCGCCAGCGCGAACGCGTAGGCCGGGGTTTCGTGGCGGGCGTCGTGCACCGTGACTCCGCGCGCCACGGCGTCTTCGTCGTCTCCCAGCTCGACACAGCTGGCCACGCCGCCCTTCAGGACGATTCCGCGCCGCGAGCCCTTGGCGCCGAACGTCAGCGGTTGGCCGTCTTCCAGCGACAGGGTGGCGTTGTGACGCGTCTTGCGGTCCTCCAGCTCTTCCCACTCGCCGTCGTTGAAGACGGGGCAGTTCTGGAGGATCTCGACGAAGGCCGTGCCCTGGTGGGCGTGGGCCCGCCGCAGGGTCTCCTGGAGGTGGCTCGCGTCCACGTCGATGGTGCGGGCCACGAAGGTGGCGCCGGCGCCGAGGGCGAAGGCCAGCGGGTCGATGGGGTAGTCGATGGAGCCCAAGGGGGAGGACTTGGTGCGCATTCCCACCTGGGACGTCGGCGAGTACTGCCCCTTCGTCAAACCGTAGACGCGGTTGTTGAAGAGCAGAATCTGCAGGTCCACGTTGCGACGAATCGTGTGGAGCAGGTGGTTGCCGCCGATGGAGAGGCCGTCGCCGTCTCCCGTCACGACCCACACCGACAGTTCGGGATTGCTCGCCTTCACCCCCGTCGCCAGCGACGGCGCCCGGCCGTGGATCGTGTGCATGCCGTACGTGTTCATGTAGTAGGGAAAGCGGCTCGAGCAGCCGATGCCCGAGATGAAGACCACGTTCTCGCGCGGAACTCCCAACTCGGGCATTACGCGCTGCATGTTGGCGAGGATCGAGTAGTCCCCACAGCCCGGGCACCAGCGGACGTCCTGGTCGGAGACGAAATCCCTGCGCGTGAGCTTCGTTGCCGTGGCCGCCATCTAGTTTCCTCCGTCCAGGGCGCGCTGGATGGCTTCTTCGAGCTCGCGCACCTTGAAGGGTTGGCCCTGTTGCTTGATGACCGACTCGGCCGGCACCAGGTAGCGGCCCCGCAACAAGAGGGCCAGCTGGCCCTCGTTCAGCTCCGGCACCAGCACGCGTTCGAAGCGCGCCAGCACGTCCCCGAGATCGCGCGGGAAGGGGTTCAGGTGCCGCAGGTGGACGTGGGAGACGGCGTGTCCCGCCGCACGCGAGGCTTCGACGGCCGCCGTGACGGCGCCTCGCGTTCCACCCCAGCTGACGAGCAGCAGCGGCCCATGGTCGGGGCCGTCGACCTCGACCGGCGGAATGTCCTGGGCGATGCGCGCCACCTTCTCGGCGCGGAGTTGAACCATGCGCTCGTGGTTCTCCGGATCGTACGAGACGTTGCCGGACCCGTCCTCCTTGGTGAGACCGCCGATCCGGTGCTCCAGTCCCGGCGTACCGGGGATGGCCCACGGCCTCGCCAGGGTCTCGGGGTTGCGGGAGTAGGGCGCGAAGCCCTCCGCCTCGCGGTGGAGCGTCACCGGGTGCCGGGCCAGCGTGTCCACGTCGGGGATCTTCCAGGGCTCGGCGCTGTTCGCGAGGTAGCCGTCGGAGAGCACCACCACCGGCGTCATGTACTTCACGGCCAGGTGGAACGCCTCCAGCATCGACGTGAAGCAATCGCCCGGCGTCCCCGGAGCCAGCACGGGCAGCGGCGTCTCCGAGTGCCGGCCGTAGAGCGCCAGCAGCAGATCGCCCTGCTCGGTCTTGGTGGGCGACCCGGTCGACGGTCCCGCGCGCTGCACGTCCACGACCACCAGCGGCAGCTCCGTCATCACGGCCAGTGCCAGGGCCTCCTGCTTGAGGACGAAGCCCGGCCCGCTGGTCGTGGCCACCGCGAGCTGGCCCGCGAACGCCGCGCCCACCGCCGCCGAGATGGCGGCGATCTCGTCCTCGGCCTGAAACGTCTTCACGCCGAAGTGACGGTGGCGCGCCAGCTCGTGAAGGATGTCGCTGGCCGGAGTGATCGGGTACGCGCCCAGGAACACGGGTCGCTGCAGCTGCACGCCGGCGGCGACGATGCCCCAGGACAGCGCCGTGTTGCCGGTGATGTTGCGGTAGACGCCGGCGTCGATCTTGGCGCGGGGCACGACGAACGAGGTCGGGAAGAGCTCCGTCGTCTCTCCAAACGCGTGCCCGGCCTTCAGCACCTTCAAGTTCGCCTCGAGGACCGCTCCCTCGAAACGCGAGGCCAGCCAGCGCTCGGTGGGTTCGATGGGGCGGTTGTAGAGCCAGTACAAGAGGCCGAGCGCGAAGAAGTTCTTGCAGCGATCCACGTCGCGCTGGCCCAGGCCGAGGCCCGAGAGGGCCTCGCGGTTGAGCGTCGTCAGCGGGATCTCCACGACCCGATAGCGGTCGCGCAGCTCGGGCAGCGGGTCGTCCGCGTAGCCGGCGCGGTCGAGGGCCTTCTTGTTGAAGGTGTCGACGTTGACCAGGATCATGCCCTGCGAGCGCACGTCGCCCGCGTTGGCCCGCAGCGCGGCCGGATTCATGGCCACCAGGACGTCGGGCTGGTCCGCCGGGGTGTGGATGTTCTCGGAAGCGAAGTGGACCTGAAAGCCCGAGACCCCGGCCAGCGTGCCCGCGGGCGCGCGGATCTCTGCGGGGAAGTCGGGGAAGGTGGAGAGGTCGTTCCCGGCCAAGGCCGTGGACTCTGTGAACTTGGTACCCGTCAGCTGCATCCCGTCGCCGGAGTCCCCGGCGAAGCGGATGGCCACGCGGTCGATCTCGACGGTGGCTTTGGCGCCGGGGGGGGCGTCTGCCCCGTCCCCGTCCCCGATTCGGTCTTCTGAGGCTCCCAACGCCGAGGTTTCCGAAGCTGAAGTCCCTGAAACGCCCGTCGAGCGCGTCATTCCGGTTTGCTCACCTCCGCCCACGTGGATGGAAGCGATTGTATCCCTCCCGGCCCGGGGCGAAAGCCCATCTCAGGGCCCGGGGGCTCTGGGGCGGCGGCCGCAAAACCGCCCATCCGCCGGGGCCTTGCCCTGCTCTCTGCGCAGGCAAGAGCCTCAAGCCGGCCGCCGCCCGAGCCGATAGGCCCGTCATGTTCTACCCGCGCTCCGAGCCGGTGCTGTTCTCCGAGCTGGGTGTCCACGGTCTGCGGATGTCGCTCAACACACCCGTGATCAACGTGGACGAGCTGCCCGTGGGCCCCGCCAAGGCGGCGATTGTGCTCTATTCGGAGGAATACGGCGCGCTGCGTCTCGCGATTGGCGTGCGGTCGCTGCGGGCGGCCCACACGGCCGTCTACGTGTACCAGCACGAGATCCTGGAGTCGTCGGACGCGGCCTCGGCCGTGAAGGCGGGGTTGGCCTACGCGGAGGCCATGGGATTCCTGTTCGAGGAGGAGTCGGTCCAGAGCTCCGACACGGCGAGCCGCACGCGCGCCTTCGGGCGCTGGCAGGAGCTCATGGATCAGGAGCCCCAGGAAGACGGGGCGACTACCAGCGATCGGACCGAAGAGCTCGTGCTGGAAGAGCTGGCCGAGGGAGCCGAGCCCGCGCTCGACGAGGAGGACGAGGAGCTCTCCCTCGACGAGGCGTGGGAAGCTCCGCCGGAGCTGGCCGACGAGGTCCTGATCGAGGAAGACGAGCCCGAGCCGGCCCCGGTGGCCGCCGCCACGGGTTCGCACTCGCTCAGCAAATTTCGCAGCAACCGCGAGCGCGACGGCAAGCGGGGGGCGCTCGGCCGCGTGCGCCTGGTCAAGAAGAGAGTCGACGGCGCGGAGGGCGACACGCCCAACCCGCTGCTGCGACTGCTGTCGAGCTTCTAGGCAGCGAAAGGGGGGGACAATGGAACGGACGACCCGACACACGCAGCGACGGACGCAGGCGCTGGCCCTGCTGTTCCTGCTCGGCGCCGGCATCGGCTGCGCCACGACGAGCGCCGAGGATCGAGAGCGGCTCCAGCGCCAGACGCGGGCGCGAATCGATCTCGGCATCGACCACATGGCACACGGTCGCGATGCGTTCGCCCTGCGAGAGATGCTGCAGGCGGTCGAGCTGTCTCCCGAGGATGCGGAGGCCCAGCTGTGGCTGGGCGAGGCGTATCGGCGCAAGGGCCGCCTGGAGAACGCCGAGCCGCACTTCCTGAAGGCGCTCGAGCTGCGCAAGGACTACCACGCCGCGCGTCTGTCCCTGTCGGCCCTGTATCTGCAGCTCGGACGCTACGACGCGGCCGAGGAGCAGGCCGCCCTGTTGGCCGCGGACCCGACCAACCCGGTGCCGTGGCGCGCCTACACCAACCTGGGGCGGGCCCAGTTGGAGCAGGGCAACTACCAGGAGGCCCGCTCGAGCCTGGACGAAGCGCTCGGCTTCCGGCGCAATCATTGGAAGGCGCACCTGAACCTGGGCATCCTGGAAGCCAAGGACGGGCGCCCGCGCGAGGCGCTGGAGCACCTGCGGCGCGTGCTGGAGATCGGCCCCCGGCCGGTGGCTCGTGCCGAGGCGCACTACCGCACCGCCGAGCTCTACGTCGGCATGGGGAACCGAATGAAGGCCCTCTACCACTTCGACCAGGCGGTCGAGTACGCACCCCGGACCACGTGGGGCAAGCAGTCCGAGGAGTACGCCAAGCTGCTGCGGTAGAGTCGCGCGGTAGAGGCGCCCACGGCGACCTCGCGAAACCGGCCCGGAGAAGGGCCGGGGAACGGGGAGAGCGGCGGTCATGTCCGAGGGCAACGAGGCGACCCGGACCGAGGACTCCATCGGGTCGTATCTGGCGCGTCAGCGCCGTTTGCGCGGCATCTCGCTGGACGAGCTCGAGCAGCTGACGCGCATCCCGCGGCGCTCCCTGGAGCGGCTGGAGTCCGGCATCTTCGATGGCAATCCCGACGGTTTCGTCCGCGGGTTCGTCCGAACGGTCGCGCTGGCGCTGGGGTTGGATCCCGACGAAGCCGTCAGTCGCATGCTGGACGAGGTGTCTCCCGAGGGCCAGCGTCGGGTCGGCCTTCGCGTCCCCCTGGGACCGCTCGGTGCCCTCATCGGACTCCTGTGCGCGGTGTTGCTGGTGGGGCTCTGGATCCACAGCCGGTTCCAACTTCCGGGGGAAACGGCGGCGCTTCCGACCGAGCAGCTCGTCCGACGCGATCCGGTCCGGGCCCTGGCCGAGGCGGCCGCGGTCAGCCAACCGCTCGAGGCCACCCGCGAGGAATCCCGCCCGGCGCAGGGGGCCGAGGGGAGCCGGCCGCGCCCATGAAAGGCCGCGCCCCCGGCGTGCGCATCGTGACCGAGGCGCTCGTGCTCCGCAGCGTGGACTTCGGCGAGTCCGATCGCATCGTTCACCTGCTCACCCGTTCCGGTGGTCGCCTGACGGCCATGGCCAAGGGAGCGCGGCGCAGCACCAAGCGGTTCCCGGGAACCCTCGACTTCTTCAACCACCTGAAGGCACACCTCCAGGTTCGCGGCGGGCAGGCCATGGCGCGCCTGGAGCAAGCGGTGCTGGTGTCCTCGTTCGAGGCGCTCCGGGTCGATCCGTCGCGTTTCGCCCTGGCCGTCTATCTGCTCGAACTGCTGGATCGGTTGGCGCCGGAGCGGCTGCCGCGCGCCGACGCCGAGCGGCTGTTCGCGTTTGCGGGCGGCGCGCTGCAAGCGATCGCCCGCGGCCGTCCCGGGCGGCGGCTGCAGATTCTCCTGGAGCTGCGGACCCTGGCCGCCGTGGGACTCCGCCCCGAGCTGCGCTCCTGCGTGCGTTGTGGCCGGCCCGTCGAGGGTGGCACGGTCGCGTTCCACGTGCCCGAGGGAGGCTGCCTGTGCGCCGCCTGCGGACTCCGGGCCGAAGGCGCGTTGACCCTCCACCTCGGCACGTTGCGTGCCTTGGACCAGGCGCTGCAGCTCGGCCTCGATCGCCTGGAGCGACTGGCGCTGGGCGAGGTGGCCGAACGCGAGGGTGCGCTGCTGGTGCGGCGGTTCCAGCGCTTTCACACCGGGCTCGAGCTCCGCAGCGAGCCGGTGGTCGACCGTCTTCTGGCCGCTCGCCCCCCTGGGTGAGGGTCGGCTCATCCGCGCAGACGCGCTCGGGAAAGCCGATATACTCGCGCGCCTCACCAGGGGTGCCTTGCGATGACCGAATCGGCTGCGGAAGCGGACAACGCTGCCGTCTCCATGGACAAACTCGTCTCCCTCTGCGCGCGGCGGGGGTTCATCTTCCAGTCCAGCGAGATCTACGGGGGCATCAACGGCTTCTGGGACTACGGCCCCCTGGGCGCCGAGTTGAAGCAGAACCTGAAGGCGCTCTGGTGGCAGCGGATGGTGCGCGACCGCGACGACGTGGAGGGCATCGACAGCGCCATCATCGCCCACCCGCGGACCTGGGAGGCCTCGGGGCACGTCGAAAGCTTCAGCGACCCCATGGTCGACTGCAGGACCTGCAAGCGCCGCTTTCGGGCGGACCAGCTGGAGGGGGAGCGCTGCCCGGAGGCCCCGGCCAAGCGCGAGGTGCGCGACTGTGACCTGACGGAGGCGCGCAACTTCAACCTGATGCTCCAGACGCAGATCGGCGCGCACGAGGACGCCAGCCAGATCGCCTACCTGCGGCCGGAGACCTGCCAGCCGATCTTCAACGACTTCAAGCGCGTGCGCGAGGCGGCGCGCCAGAAGATCCCCTTCGGCATCGCGCAGATCGGCAAGGCGTTCCGCAACGAGATCACCCCGCGCAACTTCACCTTCCGCTCGCGCGAGTTCGAGCAGGCCGAGCTCGAGTTTTTCGTGCACCCGAACGAGCGCAGCCAGTGGTTCGACTACTGGCTCGAAGAGCGCCTGGCCTTCCACCAGAGCCTGGGCTTCCGGGATCGGAACCTCCGCAAGCGTCCCCACAGCGACGACGAGCTCGCGCACTACTGCGCGCGGGCCATGGACATCGAGTTCCTGTTCCCGTTCGGATGGCAGGAGATCGAGGGGATCCACGACCGCGGCGATTGGGACCTCTCTCGCCACAGCGAGTTCTCCGGCAAGGACCTCTCGATCACGGACGAGCAGACCAAGGAGCGCTACACGCCCATGGTGATCGAGACTTCGGTGGGCGTGGATCGAACCTGCCTCGCGCTGCTGGCCAACGCGTACCGCGAAGAGACGCTCGAGGGCGGCGACGAGCGGGTGGTCATGGGCTTCGCCCCGGCGGTCGCGCCCGTCAAGATCGCGGTGCTGCCGTTGTCCAAGAAGCTGGGGGAGCCGGCGCGCAAGCTGCAGCACGCCCTGCGCCGGCGCTTCAATACGTTCTACGACGAGTCGGGCAACATCGGCCGCCGCTATCGCCGCCAGGACGAGATCGGAACGCCCTTCTGCGTGACCTACGACTTCGACTCGGACGCCGACGCCAAGGTCACGGTCCGCGACCGCGACAGCATGGAGCAGGAGCGCGTGGCCGTCGACGCACTGTCGGCGTATCTGGCCGAGCGGCTGGAGGCGTCGGAGTGACGGCGCGGAGCCGGGCCAAGACCCGCTCGAAGTCCGCCTCGACCCGCTCTCGGCGACAGGTCTACTTCTTCGGCGCCGGCAAGGCCGACGGCCGCACCGACCAGCGGGACCTGTTGGGAGGCAAGGGCGCCAACCTGGCGGAGATGACCCGGTTGGGCGTTCCCGTGCCGCCCGGGTTCACGATCTCCACCGAGGTCTGCGCCGAGTACAACCGTCGAGGCGGGAAGCTGCCGCGCCCCGTTCGGGAGGCGGTGCAGAAGGCGCTGGCCCGCGTCGAGCGCCTGATGAAGCGGCGCTTCGGCGACGCCGACGCGCCGCTGCTCGTGTCGGTGCGTTCGGGGGCCCGCGTCTCCATGCCCGGGATGATGGACACGGTCCTGAACCTGGGCCTGAACGACGCCACGGTGGCCGGACTGGCGAAGGCCGGAGATGCGCGCTTTGCGTTCGACAGCTACCGGCGCTTCATCCAGATGTACGGCGACGTGGTCTTGGACGTGCCCCACGAGCGCTTCGAGGACCGGCTGGAGGAGCTCAAGCACTCGCGCGGCGTCGCGCTCGATACGGAGCTCTCCGGCGAGGATCTCGAGTCGCTCGTTCGCGAGTACCTGGCGATCGTCGAGGCCCACACGGGGTCGCCGTTTCCCCAGAAGCCCCACGACCAGCTCTGGGGCGCCATCGGGGCCGTCTTTCGCTCGTGGCAGAACAATCGGGCCAAGACCTACCGGCGTCTCAACGACATCCCGGACACCTGGGGCACCGCCGTCAACGTGCAGGCGATGGTGTTCGGGAACCGCGGCGACGACTGCGCCACGGGTGTCGCCTTCACCCGCGATCCGGCGACGGGGGAGAAGATCTTCTACGGCGAGTATCTGGTGAACGCGCAGGGGGAGGACGTCGTCGCAGGCGTGCGGACGCCGCAGCCCATCAACGAAGCGAGCCGCAGCGCCGACACCGCCGACCTGCCCACGCTCGAGCGGGAGATGCCGGTCGCGTACCGCCAGCTCGTCCGGATCTACAAGCGGCTCGAGAAGCACTACCGGGACATGCAGGACATCGAGTTCACCATCGAGTCCGGGCAGCTGTGGCTGCTGCAGACCCGTAGCGGCAAGCGCACCACGCCGGCCGCGGTTCGCATCGCGGTGGAGATGGCGCGCGAGCGGCTCATCACCCGCGAAGAGGCCGTCCTGCGCGTCAACCCGAGCTCGCTCGACCAGCTCTTGCACCCGATGCTCGACCCGGAGGCGCCGCGCGACGTGCTGGCACGGGGGCTGCCGGCGTCGCCCGGGGCCGCCGTGGGGAGCGTCGTCTTCTCCGCCGACCTGGCCGAGATGAAGGCCAAGGAGGGCGAGAAGGTCGTTCTCGTGCGCGTGGAGACGTCGCCCGAGGACATCCACGGGATGCACGCGGCCGAAGGCGTGCTGACGGCGCGCGGCGGCATGACGTCCCACGCGGCCGTCGTGGCCCGGGGCATGGGCAAGTGCTGTGTGGTCGGCTGCGGTGACCTGCGGATCGACGCCGAGCGCCGCGTGATGCGGATCGACGAGGTCGAGGTGGCCGAAGGCGAGGTCATCACCATCGACGGCAGCACCGGCGAGGTGATGCGCGGCGAAGTCGCGACCGTCACGCCCGAGCTGGGCGGCTCGTTCTCGGAGCTCATGCGCTGGGCCGACCGGATGCGGCGCCTGCGCGTGCGGACGAACGCGGACTCGCCCGGCGACGCAAAGGTGGCGCGGCAGTTCGGGGCCGAGGGCATCGGCCTCTGTCGCACCGAGCACATGTTCTTCGAGCCGGGGAGAATCCTGGCCGTGCGCGAGATGATTCTCGCGGCCGACGTGGAGGAGCGCGAGCGCGCGCTGGCCAAGCTGCTGCCCATGCAGCGCGGCGATTTCGTGGGGATCTTCCAGGCGATGGAAGGCCTGCCGGTGACGATCCGGCTGCTGGACCCTCCGCTGCACGAATTCCTGCCCCACGGCGCCGACGAGATCGCGGAGGTGGCTCAATCGCTCGCGACCTCGCCGGCCCTGGTGCGGGCCAAGCTCGACGCGCTGCGCGAGTTCAACCCGATGTTGGGGCACCGCGGCTGCCGCCTCGGCGTGAGCTTTCCCGAGATCTACCGCATGCAGGTGCGCGCGATTGTGGAGGCGGCCTGCCAGGTGGCCCAGTCCGGCATCCCCGTGAAGCCGGAGATCATGCTGCCCCTGGTGTCGCACGTGGGCGAACTGGCGCTGCTCCGCGGCGAGGTCGAGACCGTGATTCGCGACGTGCTGGACGACCACTCGGGAGTGCGCGTGCGCCCCGCGATCGGCACCATGATCGAGGTGCCCCGGGCGGCCGTGACCGCGGACGCGATCGCTCGGCATGCGGACTTCTTCTCCTTCGGAACCAACGACCTGACCCAGATGGGCTACGCCCTGTCGCGAGACGACGCGACGAAGTTCCTGCCCGACTACGTCGAGCAGGGGATCCTCGAGGCCGACCCCTTCGTCTCCATCGACGAGGAAGGGATCGGCGAGCTGATCGGCATCGGGGTCTCCAAGGGGCGCCAGACGCGCCCGGGCCTCAAGGTCGGCATCTGCGGAGAGCACGGGGGCGATGCTCGAAGCATCGCCTTCTGCGCGCGCCTCGGCTTCGACTACGTTTCGTGCTCGCCCTACCGCGTGCCGGTGGCGCGGCTGGCCGCCGCGCAAGCCGCCGTGCTCGAGGCGTCGCCGGGCGTCCGCAAGGGACGCAAGCGATGAGCCGGGTGCTGGCACTGGCGACGCTGCTCGCCGCCGTGGGCTGCGCTGCGCCCGCGGAGCGGTTTCAGGCGCCCGAGCGAGTGGCCGCCGATCCGGAGCTCGAGCAACTGGTGGCGTTGGCGGAGATCTTCTACGACCGCATGTCGAACCGGCGCTTCAACACCATCGCGTCGTTTCAGGATCCCGGGCTCCGCGAGTTCTTCCGCTCGACCGAGGCCTGGTCCGACTACTTCGCGGATCTGTCCGGCGAGCTCGAGACGGCGCGCTTCGAGGCCAACCGTCCGACGTTCGTGACGATCGAGGGCATCGCCCTCGAGGAGGACGCGGCCGCGACGCTGAGGGTCAAGTTCACGGGGGAGAACGGCAGGCCTCTGCGATGGTGGTCGTCGAACATCGTCCGCGAGGATCGTTGGCTGTATTCTGAGGGGCGGTGGTGGATCATCCCCGGCAAGGTATGAGCTCAGAACGCCGCGAGGCGGCCCGCGTGACGGTGCGACTCGAGGTCGCCTATGAGGACCGCGACCGCCAGGTCTTCCTGCGCACCCGCGACCTCTCCGAGGTCGGCATCTTCCTCCACAGCCCCGAGCTGCCGGCGGTGGGGGACGACGCGACGGTGACGCTGGATCTCCCAGGCCAGGAGGCGTTGGTGCGGCTTTCGGGCCGGGTCGCGCGTACGGAGTCCGGGCCGTCCGCCGCCGAGCCGGCTGGCTTTGCGCTGGAATTTCGCGAGAGCGGCCGCCCGTCCGTCTCTCGTCTCGCCATTCAGCGCTTCGTGCAGAGCGCTCCCAGTTCCTGAGACAGAAGCCGGAGACAGAAGCGGTCTTCCACACAAAGGGAAAACGTTTTCTCACGGATTGCCCGATCGGTGAGAAAATCGCACGCAGCGGTCTAGTAAAAACCCTCACATTTCCACCAGACCCGCATACGAGCTTCCGATGGGGGGAGGCCCCACCAATTCTGGCATGCAGCTTGCTGAACCCGGGTCGTGGGATTTCGGTCCCCACTCTTGAA
>JAKSBN010000018.1 GCA_022361175.1 Pseudomonadota bacterium
CGCCGCCGGCGCGGGCTTGGCGGCCGCCGGGGCGCCGCCGCCCTGCTTGGCCCGGTGCTTGGCGATCACGTCCTTCTGGACCTTCTCGAGCTTCGCCAGCTGTCCGGGGCTGATGGCCCCGCGTTCCACCAGAGCCTGGCCCAGCTGGGTGCTGTTGGCCCCCGGCGTCTCGTCGACGGCTTCGGCCAGCTGCTCGGGCGTGATCATCTTGAGCTGAACCGCGAGGCGTCCCAGCAGCGGAGCGGGTTTCTTGTCGGCCATTGCCTGCGCCTATCGGCCGGCGCCGCGCCCGCGTTGAGCGCCGCTTGAGCGCGAGGTTGGGGGGGCGCGAGCGCTCGTGCCCGGATTCCAGTAGAGGTTCGACTTCGCAACGCCACGGGACCCGCGCTCCCGGCTTTCGCGTTATCCTTCGCGCCCCCGACCGTCGGGCCTTCGCTCCAGACGGCCCGGGGCGAACCCGCGAGGACCCCTTGATCGAGCTCCAGGGCTACCAGCGCCGACACCTCCGCCGCCTGGCCCACGGCCTGCGGCCGGTGGTCCAGGTGGGGGAAGCAGGCCTCTCGGACGCCGTGCTCGCGGCCGTGGATCAGGCGCTCCACGACCACGAGCTGATCAAGGTGCGCCTGCAGGAGCCCGAGGACAAGCACGCCAGCGCGCGCGAGCTGGCCGAACGCAGCGCCGGCGCGCTCTGCGGGGTCGTCGGCCACACGGTCATCTTGTACCGGCCCGACCCCGAGAGCCCGCGCATCGCGCTGCCCACGCGCGCTGGCGACGCGCCCTAGAAGCGCGCCCGCACGCCGAACCGCACGTTGCGACCCGGCAGGAGCACCTCGTCCTTGTTGAACGAGATGTGGTTCCGCGCGCGCGTGTTGGTCAGGTTTCGGCCGACGACCGTGAGATCCACGGGCACGCGCTCGTCGAGCAGAGCCACCCGAAACGTGAGCGACGCGTTCAGCAGCGTGAAGTCGTCCGTCCGACTCTCGAACTCGGCCAGGTCGTTCTGCGCTTCGGTGCGCAGAAAACCCAGCTCGGCCCGCACGCGATCCATCTCGTAGAGCAGGCTGCCCCCCCAGCGGATCGGGGTGATGCGCGGCAGGTCCCGATCCCCGCCTCCCGATCGGAAACGCGCGCGCACGACGTCGAACTGGCCCTTCAGCCCGAACGTCCCCCCGAACGCCTCGAAGACGTCGGCTTCGGCCTGGAGTTCGAAGCCGTAGAAGAGGGCGTCGCGCGAGCGGTAGAAGAGCTCGTCCAGGGCCTCGGGGTCGCTGACGGGAACGGGCGCGCCGTCCTCGTCGACAGTGTTCCCCGTGAGCTCGGCGAAGACGTAGTCGTCGTAGCGCGTGACGAAAGTGGCGGTCTCCACGGCGACCGGGCCGATTCCGCCCGCGATGCGAAGCTCGCCCTTGTAGGACGTCTCCTCGTCGAGATCCGCCTCTCCCAGTTCGAACGTGCCCGTCGCCTCGTGCGGACCCGCCGCGAAGAGCTCCACGTCGCTGGGCGCCCGTTGGCTGACGGCTCCCGTCAGCCCGAAGGTCCAGCCGCCGAAGCGCTCTCCGAAGGGCTCGAAGCGCAACCCCACGGCGCCACTCACGGGAACGAAGTTGCGCTCGCGCCCGCTGCCACCCCGCGACTCGCCATCGACCTGCGTGCTCTCCACCCGGAGGCCCAGCTCCAGGTCGACCCACTCTGCGAGCGGGCGCTCCTCGAAGAGGTAGACGGCCACGGTGCGCGTCTCCGTGGGAGCCAGGAACTCCGCCGCCTCGCCGCCGGCTTCGAAGTCGCGATGGCCGCCCTGCAACCCCACCGCGCCGACGAACCCCAGCCACGGGTCGTGCAACAGCTCCAGGCGACCGTCGAACTGGTCGTTGTCGAAGGTCTGTCCCACGTCGCCGTCCGCGAGCTCGCTGTGGTCGTAGTCCGAGTAGACGCCCTGAACGCGCACGAGTCGAACTCCGGGCAGCGGCTTGCCGAGCTCGCCCTCGAACCGGTAGCGATTGGTGTCCATGTCGATCCTGACGTCTTCGTCCGCCTCCGGCAGCCCGTACTCGTTCTCGAAGCGCGAGTAGGCGAAGCCGAAGCGGCCCTCGCCGTGAAACGCCGTGGCCCCGGCCGAGAACGCCTGGGTGTCGGTGAAGGTGCCGGGCTGCTCCTCGGGATCGGCGCCTGGGATCTCGTAGTCGTCGGTCTCGCGCAGCATGGCGTCCAGGTGCCAGGCCACCGGGCCGTGCCCGCCGTCCAACACGAAGGCCACGTCGCGGTCGTCCGCCGCGTAGCCCACGGCCCCGAAGACCTCGCCGGTGGCGAACTCTCCCGCCCGGCGCGACGGCACGCGATTGGTGATGGCGTTGACCACGCCCGCCACGGCGCCACCGCCGTAGCGCAGCGCCGCCGGGCCGCGCACCACCTCGATCCGCTCGACCGTAATGGGATTGACGGGCACGCCGTGGTCGGGGCTCAGGCGCGAGACGTCCTGCGTCGTGAGGCCGTTCTCGGTGACCTCGGTCCGAAACGCGTCCTGGCCGCGGATCACGGGGCGACTCGCCCCCGGCGCGAAGGACGAAGTGGCGATGCCGGGGCGCTCGCGGAGAGTTTCGCCCAGTGTGGAGCCGAGCTCTCGCAGGACTTCGCCGCGGTCCAGGCGGTCGACGGGAATGGCCAGCTCGTCCGCGCCGTGGGGAAGCGGTGACGCCGTCACCGTGATCTTCTCCGTTTCCTCGTGTTGTTCGTGTTCGTGTTCATGGGCGTGCCCGGTTTCCTCGCCCCGGACGGAGGCCGGCGCGAGAGCCAGCAGCAGCAGGCACCACAGTGAGATGGATCGCATGACATTCACTCCACGGACTCGCACGGCGACCCCTCGTCGGGACGCCACGGCGAGCGATTGTCGGAGCCGTCGCGGGCTCCGCAGCTTCGGATCAGGCCAGGGAAGCTTCGGTGTGGAGCGAGGTCGGGGGTGCCCGCGGTGCCTCCCCGCTGGTCAGCAACAACCTTCGCAGAGAGGTCTCGAAGACGGTGACGAAACCCACGGCTTCCGTGGGCGTGGGCGGCTGGGGCGCGTCCGCGAGGACGATCCCGTGTCGGAACTGGCTGCGGGCCCGGCAGGGAACGCAGTCGCCGTCGTGCTCGGGCTCTGCGTGGAGGTGGCCGCAACAGGGTGGTGTCAGCTGCAGCTCGCCGCCCGGCGAGACCTGGACGTGCGCGTGGGGCGCGCTGACCCAGAAAAGGGCCGCCAGCACCAACAGCGCGGCGGAGCGAGCCAGCGGCGTATGGGAGATCGAGGGCTCCATGCGAGCGACTCGATTACCTCATCGCGCCGGCCGCCACAAGCACAAACTCAGGCGCCGCGCGCTCTCGCCTCGAACCGCACGGGCAGGTGCTCGAGGGCGCGGAACAGGAAGCCCGGGCGCCTCGAGAGCTCGCGGGTGGCCAGCTCGGGATCCGGCAGTGAGGCGAGCAGCGTGCGGATCGCGATCTGGCCCTCGAGCCGCGCCAAGCCGGCCCCCAGACAGAAGTGGACACCCGAGCCGAACGACAGATGCCGATTCTCGCTGCGGCCCACGTCCAGGCGGTCGGGGTCCGCGAAGACCTCGGGGTCGCGGTTCGCCGCGGCCAGGAACAGGGCCACCTCGACGCCCTGGGGCAGCTTGTGGCCGCCGACTTCCATGTCCTCGGTCGGAATCCGCGACGTCGCCTGCACCGGCGGATCGAAGCGCAGGAACTCCTCGATCGCCGTCGGGAGGAGCGAGTCGTCGCCCGCCAGACGCTCGCGTTCGGCGGGGTGCTGCAGCAGGGCCAGCATGGCGTTGCCGATCAGATGAGTGGTCGTCACGTGGCCCGCGCCCAAGAGCAACATCAGCGTGCCCACGATCTCGTCGTCCGAGAGCCGGTCGTCGGCGTCCGAGATCTGCAGGAGCTGCGTCACCAGGTCCTCGCGCGGATCGTCGCGGCGTTCGGCCAAGAGGCCGTGCAGGTACTCGCTGAAGGCGATGGCGGCCGGTACCGCCTTGGCCAAGAACTGCGGCGCCACCGAGCCGTCCAGCATGATCGCCAGATCGTCCGACCAGCGCTTGAGATCGTGACGCCGGTCGGTGGGGACGCCCAAGAGCTCGGCGATCACGAGCAGCGGGAAGGGCTCTGCGAAGTCGGCCATCAGGTCCAACTCGCCGCGGCCCAGCTGCGGCGCCAGCAGCTCGTGCGCCAGCTCCTCGATGCGCGGCCGAAGTCTCTCGACGGTGCGCGGCGTAAAGGCCTTGTTGACCAGGCCGCGCAGGTGGGTGTGGTCGGGTGGATCGCGGAACAGCATGGCGCGCGACATGGCCCGCAGCGCGCGCGCCAGGGGATGCACGGAGTCCGAGGGAGCCGCGCCGTCGCCCACCGGCACGGGCTGGAAGGGCCGGTGCACCGAGGAGCGCGCGTCCCGCAGCACCGCCTCGACGTCGCGGTAGCGGGTGACCGCGATGAAGGTCCCACCCAGGCTCCCGAGCTGGCGGTGGCAGGGGGATTCCTCCCGGAGGCGGCGGTAGAAGGGATAGGGGTCGGCGCGAAAGGCCGCCGACCGGAAGTCGATGTCCAGGACCGAAGACTCGCCCATGAATTCCCTCACGTTGTGGGCGCGCGAGGAAGAGCTACCAGCCTCTCAGATCGATCTCGAGGGTGTCCACCACCCGGTCACCCGACACCAGATAGAGTCGCTCGTGGTAGGCGGCGGTGGGATCGACGTGGGCCGGGTACACGCGCACGCGGTCGCCCACCCGCGCCGGCTCGTGGGGTGCGAAGGTCACGTGCTCGTCCGAGCAGAACCACACCTTGCCGGCCCCCATGGCGGGGTCGCCGTGGTCCATGCCCAGCGCCTTCAGCCCGCAGTCGGCCACCGCGAACTGGGGCGACACCGACAGCACCGTGGCCCACACGAAGAGCGCCTGGGCGAACGGCAGCTCGAGCTTCTCGTACGCCGTGTCCATGAAGACGTAGGAGCCGGCTTGGATCTCGGTGGCGATGGCGTTCAGGTCGAAGGTGCCGGTGCCGCCGGCGGAGACCACGTCGCCGCCCACCTCTGCGTGGGCGGCCGCCAGCAGAGCCATGGCCTTGGAGGTGGCGGCGTCGCGTTCCAGGCGATCCGCCACGATCATGGCGTGCCCCTCGTAGCCCATGACCCCCCGCACCGAGAGGCCACGGCTGCGGGCGAAATCGGCCAGGCGCCCGGCGTCGTCGGGCGCGCACCCGCAGCGGGGGAGGCCCACGTTCACGTCGATCAGCACCTCGCGCAGGCCGGCGGCGGCCGCCGCCGCCACCGTCGCCTCGGAGTCCACGGCCACGGTGACCCGGGCGTCCAGCTGCGCCAGCGCCTCCAGGCGGGTCGGATCGACCACTTCGTTGGCCAGCAGCAGGTCGTCACCGAGACCCGCCCGCGCCAGGCCCGCCAGCTCGCGGGGTGTGGCGCCACAGAAATGGCGATGGCCGTGGGCCGCCTGACGACGGGCGATGCCGGTGCATTTGTGGGCCTTCACGTGAGGCCGGAGACGCGGCCCGGGCAGGGCGCGGGCCATCTCGGCCAGGTTTCGTTCGAGGATGTCGACGTCGGCGACCAGGGCCGGCGTGGGCAGGTCCTCGAGGGCCGTCATGCCGACGTGTCCGCCTCGACGCCCGCACAGGCGGCGCAGGCCACGATGCTGGGGCCCGGACTCCCGCTGACGCCCAGGTAGGCGGACTGGCCGCGCTCGAGCGCCCGGCCGCACCCCGCACAGTCGCGCCGATGGTTGAGCAGCAGCGTCTGCCAGCCCAGGACGTCGTCCAACACAGAGACCTCCTCGGCCTCCACGACCGGCGGTGGAGCCGAAGCGTCCGGGGGCGACGTCTCGGACGGCCCGCGGCGCCGTCGCGAGCGCCGCGCGAAGCGGTCACGGGCCGCCTCGGCCTCGTCGAGGACGTCTTCCACCAACTCGCCGACGTCGTCGCTCACCGACTCGACGACGCTGAAG
This sequence comes from Pseudomonadota bacterium, assembly GCA_022361175.1. GTDB lineage: Bacteria > Myxococcota_A > UBA9160 > UBA9160 > UBA4427 > JAKSBN01. The sequence continues at coordinate 5,979 of JAKSBN010000018.1, forward strand.
ACCTCCTCGAGGACGTTGCGAACCAGGTTCGACACCGGCACCCGGGCCTCGTCGGCGATGCGCCGGATGTCGTCGGACAGCTGCTCGGAGATGCGCGTGTGCAAGACCCTCTCCTTGCGAGCGCGGCTGCGGCGGCGATCGCGCTGGTGCCGTTCTTCGCGGTCCCGCCGCGGCGACTCGTCTCGTTCGTCATCCCACATGAAGGCGCAATGTATCACGACGTAACACAACGTCAACGGTCGTGATCCAGATTCCGCCGTAGCTTCAAGATTCCCATCGGGGCGGCCGAAAGGCGGGGCCAGGAGGGGGGTTCGCATGAAATTCGACCTCGTCGTCATCGGGGCCGGCCCGGCTGGCTGGTCGGCGGCGCTGCAAGGCGCCAAGCTGGGCCTTCAGGTCGCTGTGGTGGAGAAGGACGCGCTGCTGGGTGGCTCGTGCGTCCACACGGGCACGCTCCCCAGCAAGACCCTGCGCCACACCGCCGTCCAGCTCGTGCAGTCGCGGCGCGCGGCCCGGATCGGCGTCCACGCCTCCCCGCTGGAGGCGCTCGGGATCGGCGAGCTGATGGGCCCCAAGAACGAGGTCATCGACGACCACGAGCGCACCATCCGCTCCTTTTTCGAGCGCAACAAGATCAAGGTCCTGCCCGGATCGGGGTCGTTCGTGGACCCCCAGCACGTGCGCATCGCCACCAGCCTGCGCGAGGAGATCGTCCAGGCCAGCCACGTGGTGATCGCCACCGGCAGCCGCCCCCGACGGCCCGAGAACTTCCCGTTCGACGACCGCGTGATCTGCGACAGCGATTCGATCCTCTCCCTCGACGCCATCCCGCGCAGCCTGGCCGTCCTGGGAGGCGGCGTGATCGGCTGCGAGTACGCCTGCATCTTCGCGGCGCTGGGCGTCAAGGTCAGCCTGGTCGATCGCCGCCACGACCTGCTCCGCTTCCTGGACGGCGACCTGCAGGAGGCGCTCAAGCAGAGCATGCGGCGGATGGGAGCGCGACTGCTGCTGGACGAGCAGGTCTCGTCCGTCAGCGTGCAGCCGGGACGCACGGGCAAGACCGCCCGGGTGGAGCTCGAGAGCGGCCGCGCCATCAGCGCCGAGCGGCTGCTGGTGGCCGCCGGTCGCGAGTCCAACACGACCTCGCTGGATCTGGAGAAAGTCGGCATCCCCACGGACAAGACCGGCTTGATCGAGGTCAACGACCACTACCAGACCACGACCGAGAACATCTACGCCGTGGGCGACGTGGTGGGCTTTCCGGCGCTCGCCTCCACCGGCATGCACCAGGGGCGGCTGGCCGTCCTGCACGCCGCGGGCGTGCAGAAGCCCGAGCACGTCGACCTGCCCATCGCCGTCTACACGATTCCGGAGCTCTCCATGGCGGGCCTCACCGAGGAGGAGTGCCGCAAGCAGCAGATCCCCTACGAGGTGGGCTACTCGCGCTACGCCGAAACGCCCCGCGGCCAGATCCTGGGCGACACCGACGGCATGCTGAAGCTGATCTTCCGCCGCGACGACCGGCGCGTCGTGGGCGTCCACCTGTTGGGACAGCAGTCCAGCGAGATGGTGCACATCGGCATGATGCTGATGCACACGGAAGGCACGGTGGACCAGCTGGTGAGCTCGGTCTTCAACTACCCGACGCTGTCGGAGGCCTATCGCGTGGCCGCGCTCGACGGATTGAACCGCCTGTAGCCAACGCGCGCGACGCTACAGATAGGTGAGCCAGCGCTCGTACTTGCCTTCGCGGCCGCTCACGACGTCGAAGAAGGCGCCCTGGAGCGTCTTGGCCACCGGCCCGCGGCGCCCCTCACCGATCTGGCGGTGGTCCACTTCCCGCACCGGCGTCACCTCGGCCGCCGTGCCGGTCAAGAAGAGCTCGTCGGCGATGTAGAGCTCGTCGCGCGTGAGCGGCGTTTCCTCCACGCGCATGCCCTTATCGCGCGCCAGCTCGATCACCGTGGCCCGGGTGATCCCGTCCAACACCGTCGGCAGCGGCGGCGTCCGGATCACTCCGTCTCGCACCAGGAACAGATTCTCGCCGCTGGCTTCCGAGACGAGCCCGGCCGTGTCCAGCAGGATGGCTTCGTCGTAGCCGTCCAACAGGGCTTCGCGCTTCGCGAGAATCGAGTTCACGTAGTCGCCGCAGGTCTTGCCCTTGGTCATCTTGGCGTTGACGTAGTGGCGCGAGAACGTGGAGACCTTCGCGCGAATGCCGCGCTCCATCCCCTCCTCGCCGAGATACTTGCCCCAGGGCCACGCCACCACCGCCAACCGCACCGGGTTGTCCGCCGGGTTGAGCCCCATGGCTCCTTCCCCGACGAAGACGAGCGGGCGGATGTAGCCCTCGTTGAGGTCGTTCGCGCGCAGGGTGTCCAGCACGGCGCGCTCGATCTGCTGCTCTGAGAAGGGCACTTCCATCAAGTTGATGTGGGCCGATTCGAGCAGGCGGCGCACGTGCTCCGAGAGGCGAAAGACGGCCGAGCGGCCGTCGTCGGTGCGATAGCAGCGGATGCCCTCGAAGACGCCCAGGCCGTAGTGGAGCGTGTGGGTCAGGATCGGGACGTGCGCGTCGTCCCAGTCGACCAGCGCGCCGTCCATCCAGACCTTCTTGCCGGTGACGGTTGCAGCTCCGGGTGCTCCGGCGCTCTTCTGCTCGGACATGTCTCCCCCGTCGGGGTCACCGACGCAGGAGTCGCCCGATGAGCCCCTTCCCCTTTTCGCGCCGCATGTTGATCAGCCGCAGCTCGCGCATGGCCTCGACGCAGTCGGGTTGGATCTGCACGCACCGCGTGAACATCTTCTCCGCCGCCGCCTCGCGACCGACCACCTTGTACAGGCGGCCGAGGAAGAGGTAGGGCTTCTCGTGGTCGCGCGCCAGCTGGGCGCCGCGCTTCACGTGCTCCACCGCCTCCCGGATCATGTTGCCCTCCTCCGGGTGGCACAGGTAGAGCGCCCAGCCGTAGTGGGCGTGGTAGACGCCCTCGTCCGGGAAGCGCTGCAGCGCCTCTCCAAAGCTGGCCAGGGCCCCTTCGTAGTCGCGCGCCTTCAGCTTCGCCTCGCCCTTCTGGAACGCGATCTCCGCCTCGAGAGCCTGTTCGCCGGCGCGCCGTTCGGCCTCTCGGCGCTCGCCCTTCTTCAGCTCGAGTTCGTACTCGCGGCGGCGCCGCGGGTCCTGGAGAGTTTCACTCGCCTCCTGCAGCAGCTTGTAGACTTCGTCGGCCAGCTGGCGCACGGCCTGGCTGGCCTGGCGGTACACGTCGGGGTGGAAACGCGGAGCGATGCGCTCGAAGGCGCTCGCGACGGCGCCCGCATTGGCGTCCTGCTTGAGCTCGAGCATCTGGAAATAGTTGAGACCGCGCAGCTTCTCGGCCCGTGCCGCAAGTTCGGCGCGGACGTCGCGCTCGCCGCCGCCGCCGTCGTCCGCGGCGGGCTCGGCCGCGACGCGTCGCTTCGGCTGGGGGACGGGCTGGTCCCGCAGCTCCAGCATCTCGGTCACGATGAGGGCGTACAGGAGGCGCCGGACCGCCTCTGGAGCCGAGGTCAGACCCTTCAGCTGGCGCGTGCCGTCGAGGCCGGAGAGGAATTCGTACTCCCCCGGAGTCAGGTCGATGGCCTGATTGCGGAAGAAGTCGGTGCCACCGGGAACCACGTACTGGGCGCCGTGCTCGCGCAGGAACCGATCGACCGCTTCCAACCGGAAGCGCCGGCGCACACCCGCCACGATGATGCTGGCCGGATTGTCCGAGAGCGCCAGGGCGTTCGCGCGTTTGAGCCGCTCGCCGATCTCGAACTTGAAGCGACCGTCGCTCCACGTGAAGATCTCGTAGAGCTTCTCGGCGGCCTGCCGGCGCAGCGCGCCCGAGATCTCTTCCTCCGAGAGCACGTGCATCGCGACGAGAATTTCGCCCTGCAGCCCGCCGCCGCGCTGCATGCGGTCGATCGACTCCTGCAGCTGGGCGTCGGTCAAGAGCCCCAGGCGCACCAGGAGGTTGCCGAGGCACTCGTTCACCATGTTCGACTTCACGGCCACCGGATAGCCGTCGCGCACCTGAATCGCCTTGCGCTTCTTGCCGGTCGCGAGGAGCAGCACTCCCGTCGCGCGCAGGCCGTGCAAGTGGTGCAGCAGGTGCGGGAAGGAGAGGTCGCGCAGCTTGCCGGAGAGCACCGGATCCAGGTCTTCGTCGGCGTCGGCCGCGGCACCGGAAGGCGAGGCGTCCTTCAAGTTGGCCGCCACGTGGCGCACCAGCATCTCCAGCGGCACCGGCTTGTTGAGGACGGCCGCCACGCCGAGCTGCTTGGCGCGGCGCTTGGCGTCGTCCGTCAAGCGGCCACCGCAGAGCAGCAGCACCGGGGCGCCGGAGACCGACGCCTCCAGGTTGCGGAGACGCTCCAACATGGTGAAGCCGTCGAGCTTCGGCAGGCTCGGATCCACGATCAGGAGCTCGGGGCTCTCCTCCGCGATCAACCGCAGGCCCTGCTCGCCATCGTGAGCCGAAAGCACACGGTATCCCTCACCCGCGAGGGCGTTTTCCAGGATTCCGCACAGATTTCGGTCATCGTCGACGCAGAGCAGGGTCGAAGACATGCCGTGAGACCACCTCTGGAGGCCCTATCGGCCTGTCCGCACAGACGATTGAGGGCTGGGAGCCCCTCTCTTGCAGCGGCAACAGGGTCGCAGGAGATCCGAGTCAGGGTCTCTTGAGGAGCGATTCCAGGGAACGCCCGTACGGAGCTCGGCAGATCCCCGTCTCGGTGACGATCGCCGTCACCAGACGCGCAGGAGTGACGTCGAACGCCGGATGGCGGACCGGAACCCCCAAAGGGAGCACCGGTCGCCCACCGAAGTCGGCCACCTCCTCGCGACCCCGCTCCTCGATGGGGATCGCCTCGCCGTCGGGCGTGTCGAGATCGATGGTCGAGTGGGGTGCCGCCACGTAGAAGGGGATGCCGTGCTCCCGGGCCAGAACGGCCACCGAGTAGGTGCCGATCTTGTTGGCCACGTCGCCGTTGGCCGCGATGCGGTCCGCCCCCACGACCACGAGATCGACCTCGCCCCGCCGCATCAGGTGCCCCGCCATGTTGTCCGTCAGGACGGTGACGGGAATGTCGTCGCGATCGAGTTCCCAGGCGGTGAGCCGAGCCCCCTGCAGAAACGGGCGCGTCTCGTCCGCCAGCACCTGGACCCGACGGCCTGCTTCGTGGGCAGCGCGCACGACCCCGAGCGCTGTGCCGTAGCCCCCCGTGGCCAGGCCCCCCGCGTTGCAGTGGGTGAGAATCCGAGCGGCGTCGGGCACCAGCGGGAGAGCGGCGGCGCCGATCGCCCGGCAGCGTGCCACGTCGTCCTCGAGGATGGCCTGGGCCCGCTCGAGAAGCGCGGCGCGCAGACGCTCGGGATCGCTCCCGACCGCCACGGCCCGCGCGCAGTCCGCCATCTGGCCGAGAGCCCAGAAGAGATTCACCGCCGTCGGCCGGGTGGTCGCCAGGCGGGCACACGCGGCTTCGACGTCCTTGTGCAGTCCGGCCACGTCGGTGGCCTCGGACACATGGGCGGCTCGCGCCACGCCCAGAGCGGCGGCGCACCCGATGGCGGGCGCACCGCGCACGGTCATGTTCTCGATGGCCTCCGCCACCGCCTCCACCGTCGGGAGCGTCACGTAGACCTCTTCTTCCGGCAGGCGCCGTTGGTCCAGGAGCACCACGCCCGCATCGGACCAACGCAGCGTGAACCAGCTCGAGCCCTCACGTCCCATCGCGCCCCTTTCGCTTCCCGCCGAGGAGTTCCTCCAGGAGATCGACGGCCTCGCCCCCGCCTTTTTCGCCGAGCGCCTCTTCGAGGACACGACGCACGGGATCCGCCGCATCACCGCCCAGTTGACTCACAGCCAGAGCGGCCAGCGCCTGGGGTGCGGGCCGCACCCGGGGCTTCTCCAGCGTTCCGGTCACACGCGCCAGCGGAAGCGTGATCCCACCCCGCTTGCCGGCGCCGCCCGTGGCCGCGTCCAGCTCCGGCCCGATCCACAACACGCCCTCCATGTCGAGGGCCAGATCGGCCAGCGACAGGCTCCCGTGCAGGTCCGCGCGGTAGTTCTCGTAGACCAGCTGGAGGTCGTCGGTGGTGACGCGACCGTCGCGCAGCACCAACGTGCCCCGCAACCACTCGAACTCTTCCGAGTAGAACTTCTGGAGGGTCTTGCCACCGAACTGCCGGCCCGCCAGGAGCGCCACGTCGCCCAGCGGTCCAAACCCGTCGATGGTCGCCTGGAGGAGCGACACGCCGCGGATGCTCCCCTTCCCTCGCTCCTCCCCGCCCACCTGGAAGCGCACTGCGCCCGTCAGGTGTGCGAGAAACTCCGCACCGAGCGGCGCCTCGACCTCGCCGGACACCACCGCCAGCCCGAACAGCACGTCGCGGACGCCCCCGGACACGGACAGCACCCGGTTGGTCTCCAGCGGGATCGGCGTCTCCAACACGACCCGCACCCGGGGCGTTCCGGCCAGATCTTGAACGCCCCCGGAGAGCACCAGGCGCTGGTCCGCCGCAGACACGCTGAGCGCGTCGAAGTCCACGGCGTCGCCCCGCCCGCGCAGGGCGCCGTCCAGAACCACCGGACCGCGGTCGGGGAGCTCCACCCGCACGCCGTCGAGCACGGCGGCGCCCGAGAGCGCCAGGGGATTCGTGCGCAGCACCAGACCGTCGAGCGCGACCCGGCCCGCCGGCCGCCAGTCCGCCAGCGCCGGCACGAGGCTCTCCCAACCGGCCACGTCGAACGGCTCGGCCGAGAGCCCGACGTGCAGTCGGGGCCCCAGCTCGACGCGCCCGCGCGCCTCCATGTCCCGGAGCCGCAGCACCCAGTCCTCGACCTTCGGCGTTCCGTCGGGCCCCAGCTCGAGGCGGCCGCTCATACGGCCCGGAGCGCCGACGGGCTTGCGCGGTCCGGCGCTCCAGGTGAGCTCGGCTGCGTCGGCATTGATGGAGAAGGGGACGCGCAGGGTGGGACGGAGCGCCAGCCCGTCCACCCGAACCACCAGACGCTCGCGAAGCTCGAAGTCCGAACTCCGGACCTGGGCCTTCTCGATCGTGATCTCACCCTCGGCCGTGAGGGCGTCCGGCGCACCCGCGAGCGCGAGCCGCCCCGAGGCCTCGCCTGCCAGGAGCTCCACGTCGGGGACGGCGGCCGCCGCCGCGGCCAGCGCGGCGCGGTCGAACACCAGCGCCAGCTCGAGCGGGCCGGCGACAGCGACCGAGCCCTCGGCCCGCAGGCGCCCACCGGCCCTCAGGTCGGCCACGGCGTCGAGGCCCGTCGCCCGGCCCTCCTGCCAGCGGGTGGCGAGCTCCACGTCCGCCCACGGCTCGTCCCCGGCTCCCAGCGTGCCGCGGGCCTCCACGTCGAGGCCCGTCTCGTCGCCGAGCGCGACGGTCCCCTGAAGCCCGTCCAGGCGCCAGCGCCGCGGCGGGTGCACGCTGCGATCTTCGATCGCCACGCGCGCCGACTGCACCTCCACGCGCCGGAGCTGGAAAGCGGATTCGGCGTCGGCAGCCGCCTGCTCGACGTCGCCGGCCGCCGGCGCCGGGGGCGTTGTCGCCGGCAGGGACCAGCCCTCGCCGGTTCGCGTCAGCTGCACGTCGACGCCGGCGAGCACGACGGCATCCACCACGACCCGGCCCCACAGGAGCGGCCACACGGAAAAGCGGAGCGCCAGCTCTTCGACCTGCGCCAGGGGCGGCTCTTCCGGGCCCGCGGGCCCCACCACGGCGCCGCGCACGACCAGCGAGCGCCAGCCGAGGTCGAGTCCGGTGTAGGTCACCGGGACGCCGAGGGCGGCCTCGGCTTCACTGGCGACCCGCTCCCGCAGCGCCTGGCTGTCCAGCCAGCGCGGAAGCCACCAGATCGCCAGCAGCAGGACGACCCCTCCGGCGAGCGCGATGACGGCCAGCCGCCGCGCCACGGATCAGCCCGAGAGCTTCGAGGCCAGCACGCGCCGCACCTCGGCGGGATTGGCCTTGCCCTGCGTCCGTTTCATCACCTGGCCCATGAGGAAGTTCTGCACCTTCTGGTCGCCGCCCCGGTACGTCTCGACCGCCTCGGGATGCGCGGCCAACACCTCGTCGACCGTGCGTTCGATGAGACCGGCGTCGGAGACGGCCTCCAGGCCACGCTCGCGCATGAGCGTCTCGGGATCGCCCCCGGTCCGCGCCAGCTCCTGAAACAGCTCGCGGGCGCTCTTCGCCGTGAGGCGCCCGGATTCCACCAGGCCGATCAGCTGGGCCAGCCCCGGCGGATCGAGGGCCAGCGCCCCGACTTCGATCTCCCGCTCCTTCAGGGTTTGGAGGACGTCGCGCAGCATCCAGTTCGCCACGGTCTTCGCGTTGCCCTGAATGCGCGCAGCCTCCTCGAAATAGTCGGCCAGCGGTCGGCTCGCCGTCAGCAGCCGGGCGTCGTACTCCGAGAGGCCGTAGGTCTCGCTGAAGCGGCGGCGGCGGTCGGCCGGGAGCTCCGGCAGCGAGGCGCGGATGCGCTCGATCAGAGCGGGATCGAGCTCGAGCGGGATCAGGTCCGGATCGTCGAAGTAGCGGTAGTCGTCCGCGTTCTCCTTGACGCGCTGCACGCGGACGCGCTGGGTCTCGGGATCGAAGCCCATGGTGCACTGCACCACCTGACCGCCCTCGTCCAGGACGTCGGCCTGCCGCTCGATCTCCGCCTCGATGGCGGCTTCGACGAACCGGAACGAGTTCAGGTTCTTGAGCTCGGTGCGCGTGCCCAGCTCGCTGGTCCCCTTCGGGCGCAGCGAGACGTTGGCGTCGCAGCGGAACTGGCCCTTCTCCATGTCGGCTTCCGAGACGTCGACCGCCCGCAGGATGTCCCGCAGCGTTCGCAGGTAGGCCGCCGCCTCGGCAGGCGAGCGCATGTCCGGCTCGGAGACGATCTCGACGAGCGGCACCCCGGCGCGATTCAAGTCGACGTGGGTGTCGTCGTCGCCGACCACCGTCGCGTCGTGAATGGACTTGCCCGCGTCCTCTTCGATGTGGATTCGGGTGAGCCGCACGCGGCGCGCTTCCTCGCCCTCGATCTCGACGTCGACGAACCCGCCCGTGGCGATCGGCTCCTCGTACTGGGAGATCTGGTAGCCCTTCGGCAGATCCGGATAGAAGTAGTTCTTGCGCGAGAAGACCGAGCGCGGGTGGATCTCACAGTGGGTCGCCAGGCCCGCCCGAATCGCCAGCTCCACGGCGCGACGGTTGAGAACGGGCAGGACGCCCGGCAGCCCCAGGTCGATGGAGTGAACGGCGTGGTTGGGGTCCTGTCCGTAGACGACCGGGGCCGGGCTGAAGAGCTTCGATTCGGTCTTCAGGTGCACGTGCACCTCGAGACCGATCACGACTTCGTAGTGCGGGTGCGGTTCGGCCGTCATGTCAGCTCCGGAGGACGAGCCAAGTGGTAGTCGGTGCGGCGCTGGAAGGCGTCCGCGGCCCGCAGCAGGGTCGGCTCGTCGAGAGCCCGCCCGATCAGCTGGAGCCCCACCGGCATCCCGTGCGCCAGGCCGCACGGAATCGATACGCCCGGCAAGCCCGCCAGGTTCGCCGACACCGTATAGACGTCGGAAACGTACATCTTCAGGGGATCGCTCGTCTTCTCCCCGACGCGAAACGCCACCTCCGGTACGGTGGGCGTCACCAGCAGGTCGCAGCTCTCGAAAGCCGCCTCGAAGTCGTCGCGGATCAGGGTGCGCACCTGCTGGGCCTTGCGGTAGTAGGCGTCGAAGTAGCCGGCCGACAGCACGTAGGTGCCGAGCAGGA
>JAKSBN010000471.1 GCA_022361175.1 Pseudomonadota bacterium
CGCCCGCCGCAGCCGGCGAGGCTGCCAAGCCCGCCGTAGCCCCCGCCCCCACGGTGCGGGTCCGCACCGAGACCCTCGATCGTTTCCTGTCGACCGTGGGCGAGGTGATCCTCGGCACGAGCCAGCTTCGCTCGACGGGCCTGCCGCTCGAGCAGTCGGCGGAGGTCGCGGCCGGCCTCGACCACGTGGAGCGCAAGGTCAGCGACCTGCAGCGCCGGGCGCTGGACCTTCGCACCACGCCGCTCCTGCGAGCGGTCGAGCCGCTGCCGCGCACCGCCCGCCAGGTGGCTGAAGGAGAGGGCAAACGGGTGGAAGTGCAGCTGGTGGGCGCCGAGCTGGAGCTGGATCGGTCCATCCTGGACCGCATCGGGGACCCGCTGCTGCACCTGGTTCGCAACGCCGTCAGTCACGGGATCGAATCGCCCGAGGACCGGCGCCGGGCGGGCAAGTCCGAGGTGGGGACGCTGGTCGTGGAAGCCCGCCGCCACCGGGACTCGATTCACATCGAAGTGCGCGACGACGGGCGTGGTCTGGATCTCGCCTCCGTTCTCGAGCGCGCCGTTCAGGCCGGGCTGGTCCACCCCGACTTGGCCGAAGATCTGCCGCCGGAGGAGATCGCAGAGCTGGTGTTCCGCCCCGGCCTCTCGACGGCCGAGAGCGTCTCGGACGTGTCGGGACGCGGTGTCGGCATGGACGCGGTGCGGGCCACCATCGAATCCCTGGGCGGCAGTGTCGAGCTGCGCAGCCGCCCGGGCCTGGGCACGGCGACGACGCTGGTGGTGCCCATCACCGCGGCCGTCCAGCGCGTGTTGCTCGTCGCCTTGGGACAGGAGACGGCGGCACTTCCCATCGCCAAGGTGGAACGCATCTTGGAAGTGCCCGCAGACGAGATCGAGGGCAGTGGCGCCGAGGCCTTCGCTCTGATCGACGACGAACCCGTGCTCGTGCTCGAGCTGGCGTCGGTCCTGCGCATGGAAGGCGGCGAGAGACCGGAGTTCGTCCCCGTGGCCCTGGCGGAGGTTCGGGGCGAGCGGGTCGGCCTGCTGGTGGACCGCTTCGTCGGCCAGCAGGAGTTCTACGTGAAGCCGGTGCCGGAGCTCCTGAGCGGAGTTCGGGCGCTGTCCGGGCTGACGCTTCTGGGAGACGGCGACCCCGTCTTCCTCTTGGACCTGAACCACTTGGTGTAGAAGAAGGACGCGAGCGAGGAAATGGACGCCGAGCTGACACAACAGGGACGACAGCTGGCCCAGGTGGGCGCAGCGCGTGCCGCCATGGCGTTCTCTCAGCTGGCGGGCCGGACCATCCTCGAGCGCGTGCGCAGCGAAACCCAGACGCGCATGTTCGCCGAAGCCGTCGCCGAGGAGTGGCCGGCGGGTGTGCTGTTCGAGTTCGAGGGGGACTACCGCGCCCTGGTGGGGCTCTTGTTCCGGAGTGCTTCGCGCGACGCGGTGGTGGAGAGCCTGTTGGGAGAGCCCGCCGCCGAAGTCCCGGGCGACGCCGTGACTTCGGCTCTGTGCGAATTCGGCAACATCCTGGCCTCCCAGGTGGCCTCCGCCATCGCGGACGTCCTGGACGGGCGGGTGCTGCCGTCGCTCCCGAAGCTGGTTCTGACGGGCGCCGGCGGCGATTTCGCCGCCTGGGCCGAGGCGCGGGGGGCCGCGGACGGCTGCCTGCGCTTCGAGTGTGAGCTGGCCGACGAGGACGAGGAATTCGACAGCCTGCTGGTGCTGATCCCCGAGCGGGACGCCTCTTCCTGAGCCTCGGCTCTCGCGCCGATCCCTCTTCCGCTACCGTCTGCCGCCGTGATCCGCGAGCGTACACGCGAGCTCCTGGAGCAGCTTCAGGCGGGCGACGTCTCTGTCGAGGCGGCGCTGGAGCAGTTGTCGCGGTTGCCCTTCGTGGAGACCGAGCACGCCCGCATCGACACCCACCGCGCGCTGCGCCAGGGCTTGCCCGAGGTGATCTTCGGGCCCGGCAAGACGCCGCTTCAGATCGCCGAGATTGCGACGGTCCTCCAGGGCGAGGGGCAGCACGTTCTGGTCACCCGGGTCGAAGCCGATGCGGCCGCCCAGGTGGCGGAGCGGCTTCCCGGAGGCCGCTACGACGCGGTGTCCCGGGTGCTCTGGTTCGGCCCCGAGGTCGTGGCTCCGATCGGCAAGGGCACGATCGCCGTCGTGGCCGCCGGCACGGCCGATCTCCCGGTCGCGCGCGAGGCCGAGCTGGTGGCCGGCTACTTCGGCAACAAGGTGGAGGTGCTCCAGGACGTGGGGGTGGCGGGGATCCACCGGCTCCTGGCCTCCCAGGACGTGTTGCGCTCCGCGCGGGTACTGATCGTGTGCGCGGGGATGGAGGGCGCGCTGCCCTCGGTGGTGGGTGGTCTCGTGGACAAGCCGGTCATCGCGGTCCCGACGAGCGTCGGCTACGGGGCTTCGCTGGGCGGCATCGCCGCCCTCTTGGGCATGCTCACGAGCTGCGCTTCGAACGTCACGGTGGTGAACATCGACAACGGCTTCGGGGCTGCCCATGTCGCAACGCTCATCAACCGGCTCTAGTCGCCGCAGGCGCGCCGCCGCGGGCGGAGCTCGGATCCTCCACCTCGACCCCTTCTCCGGCATCTCGGGCAACATGTTCCTGGGCGCGCTCCTGGATGCCGGGTTGTCCCGCAAGGAGCTGGAGGCGGATCTCGCCGGGCTGGGGCTGCCGCACCGCCTGCGCATCAGCCGCGTTCACCGCGGCGCCCTGGCGGGCCGCTACGTCCGCGTCCAGGTTCCCGGCGCCAAGCCCCGCCGCAAGCCTCGCGCCCGGAAAGCGGCGCCCGACCCCGTCCACGCGGCAGAGCCGCACCAGGCCCACGGGCACGCCCACGGCCGCCGCCACAGCGAAATCGTTCGGATTCTCCGCCGCGCCGAGCTGGCGGCGCCGATCCGCGCGCGCGCCCTCACGATCTACGAAGCCCTGGCGGCGGCCGAGGCCCGGGTGCACAACATCCCGGTCGAGCGCGTGCACTTCCACGAGGTGGGGGCCGTCGACGCGATCGTGGACATCACGGGCGCCGCCAGCGGGCTCGAGCGCCTGGGCATCGAGAGGGTGACCTCGAGCCCGGTGGCCTTGGGGCACGGCCAGGTGGAGACCGACCACGGCCGCCTGCCGGTCCCCGCGCCGGCTACGGTGGAGCTCTTGAAAGGGATCCCGAGCGTCCCCGCTCACGCCGCGTTCGAGACGGTCACGCCCACAGGAGCCGCCATTCTGCGCGCGGTCGTGGACGAGTTCGTGCCGTTGCCCGCTATGACCATCGAGAGCCAGGGCTACGGCGCCGGCGACGATCGGGCCGGCCCCATGCCCAACCTGCTGCGCGCGATCGTCGGGCGCGCTTCCCAGGCGGGCTCCGACCGCGTCGCGGTGCTCGAGACCAACCTGGACGATCTGGTCCCCGAGCACTTCGATCACCTGATGGAACGCCTCTTCGAGGCCGGGGCGCTGGACGTTACCCTGGCCCACCAGCAGATGAAGAAGAACCGCCCCGGCTTTCTCGTGCGCGCGTTGGCGAGGCCGTCCGAACGGCTCGCCGTGGCGCGCGTGCTGTTCGCGGAGTCGACGGCCATCGGGGTGCGCACCAGCGAATGGGATCGCCTCGTCCTGGAGCGCGAGTCGGTCCGGGTGGACACGCCCTACGGACGCGTGCGCGTGAAGCGCGTGCGTGGACTCGAGGGGGCACTCGAGGTGTCGCCCGAGTACGACGATTGCAAACGCGCTGCCGCGCGACACGGCGTGGCGCTGCGCCGGGTGGTCGAGGCGGCGCGCCGGGCCGCGGACACGGAGTCGTGAGCGAGCCCGTCGTCGATCCGTCCCCGTTCGACCTCGGTTCTGGAGAAGCGGGCGCGGTCTTGTGTCTCCACGGCCTGACGGGGACGCCGTACGAGGTGCGCCCGCTGGGGGAAGCGCTGGCGGCCCGCGGCCTGCGCGCCTTCGGCCCCATGCTGCCGGGGCACGAATCGGCGCAGGTGCTTTCGAAGCTCCCGTATACGGCCTGGCTGGACGCGGTGCGGGAACACTTCGACGCCCTGCAGGCAGAGCACGCCCCGGTGAGCGTGGTCGGCCTGTCGCTGGGCGGGCTCTTGACGCTGGCGCTGGCGGCCGAGGCGAAGCCCGCAGCGGTGGCCGTCATCGGGACTCCGCTGCGGTTCCCCGGCTGGATGAACACGCTCATTCCCGTCGCGAAGCTCGTACGGCCGCTGCTCCCGAAGGCGGGCGGCTCGGACATCCAAGAGGCGGCGGCGCGGCGCCGCCATCCCGGGCTTCCCGTCATGCCGCTCACGAGCGTGCACGAACTCATGCGGCTGCAGAAGATCGTTCAGGCTCGCCTGGGGGAGATTCGCTGCCCGCTGCTGGCGGCGCACGGCGCCCACGACCGCACGGCGCGAAAGAGTTGCCTGGACGCCATCCTCTCCGGGGTCGCGTCGACGCGAAAGCGCCGCCTCTGGCTCGAGAACTCGGGCCACGTGGTTCCGGTCGACTACGACGGCCCGCGCCTCGCGGCCGAGGTGGCGGACTTCCTCGCCGCCGAAACGGGGCGCTAGAGAACCTGGCCGAGGCCCGCGCTCTTGGCGTCCAAGTGCTTCAGGTAGTCGATCAGGACCGCTTCGTCGGCGTTCGGGAAGGCGTGGAAGCGCATGCCGACCCCGCGACAGGCCGCCGCGGCGCCCCCGACCCGGTAGAGAACCTCCGCTTCGACCCGCAGCGTCTCTCCCAGCTCCGCGAGCGTGACCACGCAGCGGTGCACGCGCCGGCTCTGGAGATCTCGATCGGTGGCCAGGAACATGCCGCCGCGGCCGAGCGCGGTCACCAGGCCGGGCTGTTCGACGCCGGCAATGCGCACCGAGAGCCGCTTCTCGTAGCGGGTAAAGCGCCGGCGTTGAGGGGCCGAGATCATGCGCTCGAGGTTCGGCGCGATCTTCGAGATGTCCAGCGGGTGCACCAGGTAGCCGGCGGCCCCCGCCTCGCGGGCGGCCTGGCGGCGCGCGGGTCGCCGCGTGGAGTCGACCAGCACCACCGGCAGGTCCTCGATCCCGCCGGCCTCGCGCAGCATGACCACCAGTTCGATGCCGTCGCTGCGCCCCAACTGCATGTCCGCCAGGACGAGCTCGGGCGAGACCACGTTGGTGGCGGCGAGCGCCTCCTCGAACGTGCGCACCGCATCGACTGCGTACCCGCGCAGTCGCAGCGATTCGGCGTAGGCGCGCCCGTCGGCCAGGCGCGGCCCCACCAGCAACACGCGGCGCGGTCGTTCGTCCACCACGGTGGCGAGGGGGGCCTGCTCGTAGGGGTTGTGGCGGAACTCGGCCTCGCGCCGCTGCGCGTGCGCGCGGGCCAGCGCGCCGAGCCGCTCCGAGATCGCGATTTCCACGTCGACTCCGGACGCCACGCTCGTTCGCGCCAGGCGCAACACCCGATCCTCGGCTTCCTCCAGCGCGATCCCGGACAGCGGGCCGCTGCCCGGAAGCACCAGCCGGTGGCTGTCGATCCAAGTGACTCGCGTGGCCTGGTCTTCGCCGTCGATCGGAAGCGTCAGGCTCTCGTTGTCGGCGATCTCCGGATCGGCACCCAGGCTGGAGAGCCACGCGCGTGTGTTGCGCAGGCGCTCGCAGTGGGCGCGCCAGGCCTGTCGAATGCGAGACTCCAGGTCCGCGGCCGAGTGGCAGTCGAGAATCTTCTGCAGCGGAAGCTGGAACAGGAAGCGGGGACGCAGGCACTTGATGCGGTCGGGGCCGACGGTCGAGAAGACCACGGTCTTCACGCGGCGGCTGCTCCCGTCCAGCGTCTCGAAGGGGGCGGGGCCCACCCGCAGCGATCCCAAGAGCGTGCGGTGGCCATCGAGCATGCGGGTGTGGATGCCCAGCTCCCGAAGCCGGCGCTCGATCTGATCCTGCTGTCGTTGTGCCATGGAGTGGGTCACGGGGAATCCGCCGCATCTCCTGCTTCGGCACGAGCCGCCTCGGACCTGAGCCGGGCTTCTCCCCGTGGGAAAGGGGCGCCGGAGCTAGGGGGCGGCCGGATGTGGAGGGCGGGCGCACTCGCCGTCGTCGGACGTGGCGCACGCTTGCCAGTGGCGGCGACCGGCTTCCTCGTAGCGGCGACCCGCGCGGCGCAGCGATTCCTTCTCCGGCCCACACGCATCGGCGCCCGCGTGGGTTCGCCGGCAGTCCTCGAGCTCCTGCTGGGCGGCGCGGAAGGCATCGCGTTCCGCGGTGACGCAGGCGAGCAGGACGGCGGCGAGGCCGAGCACCAGAAGGGCTTGGGTGCGCATTCGTTCGTCTCCTGTGATCCCTTTCGCTGGATGCCGGACACCGCGCTGGCGCGGGGGGTTCTGCTTCACGGGTCGAGTCCGGCCTGGGGCGCCGCCGTCAGACCGCGGGTCGTAAGCGCCAGAGCCGAGCGGTAGAACTCCTCCAGCGGACGGTCGAGCACGCGCCGGCGTTCGGGGCTGTGCTTCAGCTCGAAGGCCAGGTTGCCGGCATTCCAAAGCACGTTGGCCAGCGTCCAGGCGTCGCCCTGCGCGAACTCGCCCCGGTCCATGCCCCGCTGCAGGACCGTCTCCAGCGCCCGGAGCGGCAGTTTCCACAGGGACACCACGCGCTTCACCTGGGACCGGGGCAGGCGGCCCACCAAGTCCTGGTTGTCGAGCACCCAGAAGATCGGCACGTAGTCCGGGTGCCGACTCCAGAAGCCGAACTGCAGCTCCGCCAGGGCGCCGAGCTGGTCCCGGGCCGGGCCGCCGCCGTCCAGCACGGCTTGGATCTGGTCGCCGAAGGCGCCGCCGCATTCCAACAGCACCTCCACGTAGAGTTCGGCCTTGTTGCGAACGTGCTTGTAGAGCGTGGCCGGCGCGATGCCGGCTTCCATCGCGATCTCGCGCAGGCCCGCGGCGGCGTAGCCTTCGCGAAAGAAGATCTCGCTGGCGGCCGCCAGCACCCGCCGCCGCGTCGCGGCTTTCTGCTCCACCCGGGTCGCCATGGAGGCTCCTCTGTGCTGCGGAGACAGGGTATCTCCTTTCAGCGAACTCTGTTCGCCGAAAGCTCCGGGGGCGGCTGCGCGGCCTCTGATACGGTGCCGGGCATGGACACAGCGAGTGCCGGCGCCGTTCGCCTGGGCAAGTCCGATCTGGTCGTGGGCCCCGTCGCCTACGGCTGCTGGCGCCTGGCCCGCGGCGATGCCCGGCAAGCGCGCGTCAACCTGGAGACGGCGCTCGACTGCGGCTTCACGCTGGTCGACACGGCCGACGTCTACGGGCTCGACGACGGCCAGCCCTTCGGCGCGGCCGAGGCCCTGCTGGGGGAGGTCTTGCGCGCGGCGCCCGCCCTGCGCCACCGCATGGTCCTGGCCACGAAGGGCGGCATCGTTCCCGGTGTGCCGTACGACTCGGGCGCAGAGGCCCTGCGACGGGCGTGCCTGGCGTCGCTCGAGCGGCTGGGCGTTGACGTCATCGACCTCTACCAAATTCACCGCCCGGATTGGCTCGCCCACCCCGAGGAGGTCGCGGGTTGTCTGACCGAGCTGCGTCAGAGCGGCCGAGTGCGGGAGTTCGGGGTCTCGAACTACACGGTGGACCAGTTCGAAGCGCTTCAAGCGCATCTGCCGTTCGCTTTGGTCACCCACCAACCCGAGTTTTCGGCCTGGTGCCTGGACCCGCTGCGGAACGGGGTGCTCGATCAGTGTCTGCGGCGAGGCGTGACGCCGCTGGCCTGGAGTCCACTGGCGGGCGGCCGGCTGGGGCTCGCCGCGGAGGCCGCGCGCCGAGAAGTCGGCGGCGACCGGCTGGCCGCCGTCATCGCGCACCTGGACGCCCTCGCCCGCGACCGCAGAGTGCCCCGCAGCGCCGCGGCACTGGCGTTCTTGCGCCGCCATCCGGCCCGCGTCGTTCCGATCGTCGGGAGTCAGCGTCCCGAACGCATCCGCGAGTGCGCGCGCGCCGTCGAGATCACGCTCTCCCGCAGCGAGTGGTATGCGGTCGTCGAAGCCGCGCAGGGGGAGGCACTGCCGTGACAGAGGCGAACCGCGTCGAGGTCTCCTGGTTCTCGGCCCTGTGCGACGACGACTACGAGTTTCTGGGCGTGCCGGATCCGAAGCTGGCCAGCTCCTACGAACACTGCCGGGACCTGGTGCTGCAGGCGGAGAGCGGCGGCTTCGACAACATCCTGCTGCCCTCGGGCTACGCGCTCGGCATCGACAGCATCGCGTTCGCGGGCGGCGTCGCCCCGCTCCTGCGGCGAATGCAGCTCCTGGTGGCCGTGCGTTGTGGCGAGCTGTGGCCGCCCCAGCTCGCCCGCCAGCTCGCCACCCTCGACCACATGCTGCGGGGCCGCCTGACCATCAACATCATCTCCAGCGACCTGCCGGGAGCGCCGCTGGCCTCGGAGCCTCGCTACGCGCGCACGCTCGAGGTCATGCAGATCCTGCGAACGCTGTTGGAGGGCAAGCCGGTTTCGCACCGGGGCGAGCACTACCAGATCGAGCTGGATCCCCCGCGCCAGTGCGCCGTCGCGGGACGCTGCCCGCCCTTCTACTTCGGCGGGCTGTCCGAGCCCGCCCGGCGTGTCGCGGCCGAGGCCGCCGACGTGTATCTGATGTGGCCCGATCGACTGCCGGCCGTCGAAGCCCTCCTGAAGGACATGCGCGGCCGGGCGGAAGCCCGCGGCCGCAGCCTGCGGTTCGGCTACCGAGTCCACGTGATCGTGCGCGAGACCGAATCGGAGGCGCGGGCGGCGGCGCGCAAACTGCTCTCGCATCTGGACGCCCGAGCGGGTAGCGAGATCCGCCGACGATCGTTGGACCACGCCTCGGCCGGCGTCGAGCGCCAGGCCGCTCTCCGCGACGATGCGGACGCGGAGGGGTTCGTGGAGGAGCACCTGTGGACGGGCATCGGGCGGGCGCGCAGCGGCTGTGGGGCCGCCCTCGTCGGCGATCCGGATCAGGTGCTGGCGAAGCTGGAGGCCTACCGCGCCCTGGGAATCGAGGCCTTCGTCCTGTCCGGCTATCCGCACGCGAACGAGTGCGATCTGTTCGCCCGCCACGTGCTGCCGCGGCTTCGACACGGGCCGCTGTACCCCGTGCCCTAGAGGTACTGAGAGGGCCTCTAGGGCGTCCGACTCGGCCTATTGGGAGACCGGCGCTTCCCCGGCGCTTCGCCCCCGGACCCACTGGATGTAGGACCTCGGCGGCACGAAGGCGAGGTAGAGACAGACGCTGACCGTGATGCCGCAGAAGGCGATCATCAGTCGAATCCACACGCTGTCTCTGGCTTCGAAGCCCAGGAAGCCCGCCACCGTGGATCCGATCAGGCTTCCGAACGAGAACACCATCGTGTAGCCCCAGAGCACGAAGCGGTTCAACACGACCGGATCGGCCAGACCCAGGGCCAGGCGGCGGCGCATCAGGCTCGCGTAGCGGAAGGCCTCGGTCCCCGCCCACACGTAGCAGCCGAGCGCGAGAACCTGGGTGCCCAGGTTCGACCAGTGCGTGCCGTATCCCGGCATATAGGCCTCGTTGGAGAGGCGCCACAGCTGAATGGCGCAGAACCCGACGAAGCCGCCGAGGGCGGCACTGCTCACGGCGGTCGCCGCCGTCGAGCCGGGTCGGAAGACGCGCCAGGTGAAGAGCCAGGTGAACATCCACCCCGTCGTCATCAGCACGGCCGACGCGGCGTACAGCCAGCGTCCGGCGGCGTCCGAGCCAGCTGCCACCAGGGCGCCCCCCGCGAGCGAGCAGGAGTACCCGAGGCCCACGATCAGCAGCAGGCCCAGGCCCAGGCTCGTCTCCGGCAGTCCCCGGGTGCGGCGCCCCAGCAGGATCAGTCGAATGCCGACGAAGCCGGCGACCAGGATGAAGACGACCGAAGCGGCGAGCACCAACAGCATCGACATCTCAGGACCCCCCGCCCAAGCGGCTGAACACCGCGTCCGGCGTGTCGCCCGCGGACTCCACCGTGACGCCGTCCAGCCCCGAGGCGATCGCGTCGCAGACGGCCGCGCTGTCGTCGATGCCGCGCGCCTCGAGCTCGGCCGGCAGCAGCCGCTGGACGGCGACCTTCATCTGCTCGGGGGTCACGCTGCGGACTTCGAGGCCGGCACCTTTGAGGGCGATGCGTACCGTGCCGCGCGCTTCGAGCCGGTCGAGCGCCGTGGCTTCTTCGAGCCGGTCGCACGCGTACGTGAACGCCGCGGACTCGCTCATCGTCTCCCCCTCAACTCCCGGGCGGCCGCCGCTTCGACACCTGGGGGGTGTCTCGGTGTTTTTGCGGGCCCTTCCTACTACTGTCGGTCGTCCCCGAACCCGACTTGATGCGCAATGAACTGGTTAGAAAACTCCCGTTCGAACTCCGCGCAAGCGTCCGCGGCGAACAAGCTCGTTCTCTCGTTCTCACGCGCACACACGAAAAAGGCCCCCGGATCGCTCCGGGGGCCTTCGATGAACTCGCGCTGGGCGCGCGACTACATCATGCCGGGCATGCCTCCGGGCATCCCGCCGCCGGGGGCGCCGGCCGCCTCCTTCGGCTCCGGCTTCTCGGCGATCATGGCCTCCGTGGTGAGGAGCATGGACGCCACCGACGCCGCGTTCTGCAGCGCCGTGCGCACCACCTTGGTGGGGTCGATGACGCCGGCCTTCACCAGGTCCTCGTACTCCTCGGTGGCCGCGTTGAAGCCGTTGGCTCCCTTCAGGCCCTTTACCTTGTCCACCACGATCGAGCCCTCGATGCCCGCGTTCTCCGAGATCAGGCGCAGCGGAGCCTCGATGGCGCGGCGGATCAGGTTGACGCCGGCCGCCTGCTCGCCGTCGGCCTCGAGCGAGTCGAGGGCCTTCTGGGCGCGCAGGAGCGCGACGCCGTCGTCGGGCACGATGCCCTCTTCGACGGCCGCCCGCGTGGCGTGCAGGGCGTCCTCGACGCGGGCCTTCTTCTCCTTCATCTCGGTCTCGGTGGCGGCGCCCACCTTGACCACGGCGACACCGCCCACGAGCTTGGCCAGGCGCTCCTGGAGCTTCTCGCGGTCGTAGTCGCTGGTGGTGCTCTCCACCTGGGCCCGGATCTCGTTGCAGCGGCCCTCGATCTCCTTCTTGGCGCCGGCGCCGTCGATGATCGTGGTGTTGTCCTTGTCGATCACCACGCTCTTCGCCTTGCCGAGATCCTTGACGGTCACGTTCTCGAGCTTGAGGCCGAGCTCCTCGGCGATGACCTGGCCACCCGTGAGGATCGCCATGTCCTGGAGCATGGCCTTGCGGCGGTCGCCGAAGCCCGGGGC
>JAKSBN010000115.1 GCA_022361175.1 Pseudomonadota bacterium
CAAGAACGGTGTCGGGGCGCCCGTGCGTTCGGCTCCCCGAAACGCGGTGGAAAGGCGGAGAACGAGTCCCAGGGCGCGCGCCCCGGCGCTCACGCAGCCGCTTTCGAAGACTTTGGCTCGAGGTGGGCCGGTGCGCCTCACCGGCCTGCGGGGCAGCGCCGTCGCCGTCGTGGCCGCCGAGTTGGTACGCGCGCACGGGGAGCGCCCGGTGCTCGTCCTGACGTCTTCGTCGAAACGCGGCGACGCGCTCTTGGGCGACCTGCGACAGACGCTGGGAGAGCGCGGCGACAACGGCCGCCTGCGCGCATTCCCGCGGCACGACACGCTGCCCTACGACCGCTTCTCGCCGCAGCCCTTCCTGGTCGCGCAGCGCATGGACGTGCTCTACCGCTGGCTCGCGGCGGGAGCCGGCCAGGCGGAGCCGGCGCCCGTCGTCGTCGCCCCGTGGACCGCGCTGGCGGCGCGCGTTCCCACGCGCGAGGCGGTGCGGGCGCGCACGTCCCACCTGGAGGTGGGGCAGTGGATCGATCGCGACGCGCTCGTCGCGACGCTGGTGGCGGCGGGATACCAGCGCATGCCTTTGGTGGAAGAGCGCGGCGAGCTGGCCGTTCGCGGCGGCATCGTCGACCTGTTCCCGCCGCACCGTCGGCACCCGGTTCGGGTGGAGTTCCTGGGCGACCAGATCGAATCGATCCGCGACTTCGACCCCGCCAGCCAGCGCTCGCAGTCGAAGCTCGCCCACGTGGCGGCACCGCCGCCGCGCGAGTGGTCCTTTGACCGGGATACCGTCGTGGCCCGCAGCGACGACCTGCGCGAGGCGGCTCTCGAGCAGGAGATCGACGAGCGGGAGGTCGAAACGCTGATCGACTCGCTCCTGCGCGGTCATCTGCCGCCCGGGGGAGAGGCGCTGGTTCCCTTCTTGGCGGCCGAGTGGGAATCGCCGCTCGACTTCCTGCCCGACGACGCGCTGGTCTTGATCGACGGGCCGGAGGCCGGAGCCGACCGCCTGGCGCGCTACGAACACGAGGCCGAGACCAGCTACGTGGGGGCTCGCGAGGGCGGTCGCCTGGTGGCGGCGCCGAGCCAGCTGCTGACGCCTGCATCGGCACTGCACGCGGCACTGGAGCGGCGCAGCCCCGTGGAGTTCGAGCGGCTCGACGTGGCCGACGGCGATCGCCTCACCCAGTCGCTCCGCACGGAGGGCCACGACACCCTCCGCCGGGAGCTCACGCAGAGCCGCTCGCACGAGCGCGCACTCACACCGCTGGCCGACCAGCTCGAGCAGTGGCGTCGACAGCGCTGGCGCAGCGTCATCGCCATGGGGTCGCTTTCGGCGGCCGAACGCCTGCGGGCTCTCTTGGCCGACTACGGCATCGACGCTCCAGTGCGCACCGACCCGCGGCCGGCGTGGAGCTGGTCGCGCGCGGGACGGGTCGAGATCCAGGTGGGCGCGCTCGCCGAGGGCTTCTCCTTTCCCCAGGAGAAGCTGGCCGTCGTCACCGAGGAGGAGATCTTCGGGGCGCGGGAGAAGCGGAGACAGCGGAGCGACTGGCGCGAAGGGATGGCCCTCGAAGGCCTGGCGCAGCTGGCGGCCGGCGACCCTCTGGTTCACGCCGATCACGGCATCGGGACGTACCGGGGGCTCGTGGAGATCGAAGCGGGCGGCGTTTCGGGCGAGTACCTGTGTCTGGAGTATTTGGGCGCGGACCGTCTGTTCCTGCCGGTTCACCGCCTCCACCGGGTGCAGCGCTACGCCGCCGCCGAGGGCACCACGCCGCGCATCGATCGCCTCGGCGGGCAGACCTGGGAGCGC
The DNA here is from genome assembly GCA_022361175.1 of Pseudomonadota bacterium. Classification (GTDB taxonomy): domain Bacteria; phylum Myxococcota_A; class UBA9160; order UBA9160; family UBA4427; genus JAKSBN01. The sequence goes on from JAKSBN010000115.1 coordinate 1,814, forward strand.
GCCAAACGCGGCGTCCGCAAATCGCTGCGGAACATGGCCAAGGAGCTCTTGGCCGTGCACGCCGCACGCGAGCTGGCGCCCGGTTTCGCCTTCGCGCCCCGCGATCGGCACTTCGAGGAGTTCGAGGCCACGTTTCCGTTCGAGGAGACACCCGACCAGCGCGGCGCCATCGACGACGTGCTGGCGGACATGCAGCAAGCCAAACCCATGGACCGCCTCGTCTGCGGCGACGTCGGCTACGGCAAGACCGAGGTGGCGGTGCGCGCGGCGTTTCGAGCCGCCCTGGACGGCAAGCAGGTGGCGGTCCTGGTGCCGACGACGGTTCTCTGCCAGCAGCACGAGCAGAGCTTCCGCCAGCGCTTCGAGGGCCACCCCGTCCGGGTGGAATCGCTGTCGCGCTTCCGCAGTGCCGCGGAGGCGCGCGAGGTGCTCGAAGGCCTGGCGAACGGCCGCGTCGACGTGGTCGTGGGGACGCACCGGCTGCTGCAGAAGAACGTGCAGTTCCGCGACCTGGGGCTCTTGGTGGTGGACGAGGAGCACCGCTTCGGCGTCACTCACAAGGAACGGATCAAGCAGCTGAAGAAGACGGTGGACGTGCTGACGTTGACGGCGACGCCCATTCCGCGGACGCTGCAGATGGCGTTCACGGGCATCCGAGACCTGTCCGTCATCAACACCCCGCCGGCGGACCGGCTGGCAGTGCGCACCCAGCTCTGCCGGGAAGGCGACGGGCTCGTGCGAGAGGCGATCCTGCGCGAGGTGCGGCGCGGGGGGCAGGTCTTCTTCGTCCACAACCGGGTGCAGACGATCGGGGCGGTGGCCGAGATGCTGGCGCGGGTGGTGCCCGAGGTGAAAGTGCTGGTCGCGCACGGCCAGATGAAGGAGCGCGAGCTGGAGGCGCGCATGCTGGCCTTCCTGCGCGGCGAGGCCGACGTGCTCCTGTGCACGACCATCATCGAGAGCGGGCTCGACGTGCCGCGGGCCAACACCATCTTGATCAACCGCGCCCACGCGCTCGGGCTGGCGCAGCTCTACCAGCTGCGCGGCCGGGTGGGTCGCAGCCACCACCGGGCCTACGCCTACCTGCTGGTGCCGCACGAGGACGTGCTGTCGAACGACGCCGAGCGACGCCTCGAGGCGATCCAGGACCTGTCGGAGCTGGGCAGCGGGTTCCGGTTGGCCAACATGGATCTGGAGATCCGGGGCGCCGGCGACCTCCTGGGCAGCACCCAGTCCGGAAACCTGGCCGCCGTCGGCTACGAGACCTACATGGAGATGCTGGAAGAGACGGTCGACGAGCTCCGGGGCCAGGTCCACGAGACCGAGATCGACCCGGAGATCCGGCTACCCGTGGCCGCGCGATTGCCGGAGGACTACGTCACCGACGTCGGCCAACGGCTGGTGCTCTACAAGCGGCTGGCCAGCGCCCGCGACGACCACGAGATCGACCGCGTGCGCGACGAGATCCTCGACCGCTACGGGCCCCTGCCCGAGGCGGCCCGCCACTTGGTCGAGGTGGTGCGCCTGCAGCTGCGGGCCCGGGAACTGGGCATCGAGGCCGTCGATCTGGTCCGCGGCGAGCTGGTGCTGCGGGTCGCCACCCAGAGCCGGATCGATCCCCAGCGGCTGGTGCGTCTCCTGGGGCAGCCGAGCGTCGGCCTGCGCGTGACGCCCGACCACAAGCTCTACGCCCCGGCCCCGCCGGCCTCGCAGCCGGACGAACTCTTCGCGGCCGCGAAGGGGCTGTTGAAGCGCTTGGCCGCCTAGGAGCCTGACCCAAGGCTCCTAGCCCGAGCGGTGGGCGGGGTGGAGCCGCACCAGGGTCTCCACCAGCGCGGGCCGCGGCACCCGCGTGCGGTCCTCGAGCCACCAGGACACCAGGGCGAACTGCATCGAGAGCGTGGCCTTCGCCGCCGCGCCGGGGTGCAGCGCGGAGTCCACGCGGCCCTGGCGTTGCAGCCCCCGGAGTCGCCGTTCCAGCGCGCGGGCGGAAGGCGCCGGCACCCGGCCGGCGCCCGGCTCACCGAAGGCAGCGCGGAACCGATCGGGATCCCGCTCGGCAAAGCTCACCAGCGCCTCGACGCGGCCGCGCAGCTGCGAGCCGACGTCGTCGCTCGGCACCTGGGTGAGCGCCCGCTGGGTGTCCCGTTCAAGCGCCTCGATGGCGGCCACGACCAGCGCCTGCAGCACGGCGCGCTTGTCGGCGAAGTGCCGGTAGAAGGTGCCGACGCCCACCCCCGCCTCGCGGGCGATCTGGTTGCTGTTCACGCCAGCAAAGCCCACCCCGGCGAAGAGGCGAGCGGCCGCTTCCAACAGCGCGGCCCGCGCCATGGGAGCTTGTTTCGGCATACAGATTTCTTTATCTGATTTCGATATCAATATCAACACAAGACGGCTGCGGCTCGCGGACTCGTAGGTTGGCCTGGCACGAGCCCTGCAGTTTGCCTCCGGCATGCAGCCCGAAGTGCTTGCGGACGCGCCAGAGCCCCCCTCCGGCTCGGCGGGTGTTCCAGATCGAAGCACGCATCTCAGCCTGAGACGGGCAACGCGCCAGGGGAGGGGGTCGGCGTGGGCGACACCATCGGAATCATCCAAGCGCGAATCGGGTCGGCGCGCCTTCCGGCCAAGATCCTGGCGCCGCTGGCTGGCCGGCCACTGCTCGAGCTGTTGGTTTCACGCCTTCAGGGAGCCCGGGTGGCGGAGTGGTGGTTGGCGACCACTCAGGATCCAGCCGACGACGTCACCACGGCCTGGGGCCACAGCCTCGGCTTGCCCGTCTATCGGGGTGGCGCAGAGGACGTCCTGTCGCGGTTCGTCGCGATCGCAGGCGAACGCCAGCCCGAGTGGATCGTGCGCGTCACGGCGGACAACCCGTTTCTGGACGCCGCGGCCGTGAACCTGCTGGTGGACGGCCGCGACGTGGCGAAGGACGCCGACCTGATCGAGCTCGGCCCGCAGCGAACCCTCCCCCTCGGCTACGCCGCCCAGCTGGCGCGCGCCGAAGCCCTGGTGGACTCGGCGGACCGGATCCCGTCCGACCGTGCGCACCACCGCAGCCACGTGGTCTCCTTCCTGGCCGCGTCGGGTCGCCGGTCGCCGGTGACGCCGCCGGAGGAATGGCCCGCGCGGCCCGATTGGCGCTGGACCGTGGACACGCCCCAGGACCTCGCCATGGCGCGGCAGGCTTTCGAGATCTTCGGCCTCGAGGCGGTGCGCATCGGCTATCCCGACATGGTCGCGCGGCTGGAGGCCCACCCCGACTGCCTGTCTCTCAATTGCGGCGTCTCCCAGAAGCCGTTGGAGGCGGGATGAAGCCGCTGGTCGACTTGGCGGGCCACGGGATCGCCGTGACCGGCGGCGGGGGGCATCTGGGTCGCGCGCTGGCCCGGGGCCTCGCCGAGCTGGGCGCCACCGTGGTCGTCTGTGGCCGGCGGGCGGAGCCGCTCGAAGCCGTCGTGCGAGCTGCCGCCGACGTGAAGCCGCCGGGGCGCGTCGTGGCGGAGATCGCCGACCTGTCTCAACCGGATGCGTCAGAGCGCGTCATGAACCGCGTCGAGAAGGAAGCCGGTGGGCTCGCGGGATGGGTCAACAACGCCTGCAGCGGCCCCGCGCCGGCGTGGGATGAACTCGATCCGCAGCAGGTCGCCGCCTCGCTCCAGGGCGTGCTGGGAGACTTGATGATCGCCACCCAAGCGGCGATTCGACGCATGAGCCGCTGTGGAGGGGGCTCTATCGTCCAGATCTCCTCCATGTACGGCGTCGTTTCCCCCCAGCCGGCTCTCTACGAAGGACATGAGGCGCTTCACAACCCGCCGGTCTACGGCGCGGCCAAGGCCGGGGTGATCCAGTTCGCCCGCTACGCGGCCTGCCACGCGGGGCCCCAGGCGGTGCGCGTCAATTGCGTCACGCCCGGTCCCTTCCCGCGCCCCGAGGTGAGACGCGCACAGGACTTCGAGCACGAGCTGGCCCGGCGCGTACCGCTCGGGCGGGTGGGAGAAGCGGAGGAGCTGGTGGGCCCGGTGGCCTTCCTGTTGAGCTCGGCCGCGAGCTACGTGACCGGCCACAACCTGGTGGTCGATGGAGGATGGACCGCATGGTGAAGACGAATTCGACCCCCCCGCTCAAGCTGGCGCTCGGCACGGCGCAGTGGGGCCAGGCCTATGGCATCGCCAACCGCACCGGCATGCCGCCGCTGGAGGAAGTGGACGACATGCTGCGTGCAGCCGGCGACGCGGGCGTGCGGCTGCTCGACACCGCGCGCGCCTACGGCGAAGCCGAGTCGCGCATCGGCGAGCTCCTGGGGGCGGAACGCAGCTGGCGGGTGGTCACGAAGCTGGACCCGCAGGTGAGCGCGCCCGGCCTGTCCCCGCAGCAGTGTCGAGACCGCGTGCTGTGGAGCCTGGACGCCAGCCGCGCGGCGCTTCGCCGGCCGCAGCTGGACGCCGTGCTGCTGCACCGGGCCGCCCACCGCACCGAGGCGGGCGGGGCCGTCTGGGAGGCACTCGTGGCTGCACAGGCGGAAGGCTCGATCCAGGAGATCGGGATCTCGACGGGCACGCCGGAGGAGGCCTGGGAGGCGATCCGGGACCCCGAGGTGCAGATCGTTCAGGTAGCGGCGAGCCTGTTGGACCGGCGCCTGCCCCAGGCGGACTTCTTTGCGGCCGCGGCCGCGGCGGGCAAGACCGCCCACGTCCGCAGCATCTTTCTGCAGGGGATCGCGCACCTGCCACCCTACGCCCTCCCGCAGCACCTGCGGCCGTGCACGGTTCCGCTCACCCACATCCGCCGCTTTGCCGACGCTCGGGGCTTCTCGGTGCGCGAGGTCTTCCTCGCGTTCGCGCGCTCGCTCCCGGGCGCACGGCCGCTGGTGGGGTGCGAAACGCTCCGGCAGCTGCGCGAGATCCTGGCCGACTGGCGCTACGCCGCGCCCAGCCGGCGCGAAGTGGGCGAGCTGGCGGAGCGGCTCCCGACGCTCGAGCCGCATCTGCTGGACCCGTCCGGCTGGGACCGCTTGCGGCGCCGACCCGCGGCACGCGCGCAGGCGACCGCGACCGGCTCGGCAACCGCGACGCGCACTCAGTAGAGACGGCCGTCCGGCGCCTGACACGGCACCGGCTCGCCCCGCAACCAGGCCAGGAGCATGGCGTTGACCGCGTCGGGGGCGTCCTGCTGGACCCAGTGGGAGGCCCGCGGCAGATAGCGCTGCACCAGGTTGGAGACGTAGGCGTCGGTCCCGTGGGTCGTCTCGACGCAGAGGGCCAGATCGCGCTCGCCCCAGAGCTGGAGGGTCGGCACGTCGATCGCGGGGAACCCCCGCTGGCGCTGGCGCCTGAATCCGCGGCCGGCCGCGCGGTAGTAGTTGATCATGGCCGTCAACGCGCCGGGCTCCGCGAAACGCGCCGCCGCCCGCGCCTCGAAGGCCGCGTCGAAGCGCTCCGGATGCACGGCCGTGTCGCGAAACAGCCGGGCCGTCCCGCGACCGCCGTTGCGCCCCAGAAGCTTCTCCGGCAGCCACGGCAATTGAAAGAACCCCACGTACCACGAGCGCCGGAGCTGCTTGGGACGCCGCAGCTCGCGCTCCAGACACGCCGGATGCGGCAGATTCATGACGCAGAGCCGCGAGAGGGGCCGCAGCTGCCGCATGGCGTAGTACCACGCGATGATGCCGCCCCAGTCGTGGCCCAAGA
>JAKSBN010000177.1 GCA_022361175.1 Pseudomonadota bacterium
GTCAAAGGCATGGTCCAGGGCATCTACACCGGCGGCATCAAGGCCATGAAGAAGGCCCTCGGCGTCTAGGAGCTCGCTTCGAAAGGCCGCTTCGCTCCTCCGAGCGGGCTGCGCCCGGGGTGCGGGCGGGTCGTCTCCGCGAATGGCTCGCTGCGCGACGACGGTGCCGCTTTGGCCCTCGGAGCCGCGCGCTCCACGGGAGTGGAGCGCGCGTGCCGACGACGCAGCTCCGTCTCGAGGCTGCGCTTGATTTCGCTCCGCCGACCCGCCCGCACCCCGGACTCGAGCTTGCCCCGCAGCAAGCCAGCGCTCCCCCAAGCCACGCGACCCGCGGCGCCAGGCGGGGCGAGGTCAAGGCGGCGAGGGCGAAGCCGTACCCCGGTACGGCGAGTCCTCGCCAACGCAGACATCGCCTCGCCTGGCGCCGCGGGTCAGGCGAAAGAGTCCTTACGGTGGCGTATGAGTTCCATGAACTCGGAGCGGGTCTTGGGGTCTTTTTGGAAGGAGCCGCGGAGGGAGCTGGTGACGGCGAAGGCGTTTTGCTGCTGGACGCCCCGCATCTTCATGCAGAGGTGAATCGACTCGATCACGACGCCCACGCCGCGCGGTGACAGCACCTCTTCGAGGGTCTGGGCGATTTCGGTGCTGAGTCGCTCCTGCACTTGGAGGCGTCGGGAGAACATCTCCACCAGGCGCGGGATCTTGGAAAGCCCCACGACCTTGCCCGCCGGGATGTAGGCCACGTGGACCCGGCCGAAGAACGGGATCATGTGGTGCTCGCACAGGCTGTAGAACTCGATGTCCTTCACCAGCACCATCTCGTCGTAGTCCACGTCGAAAAGCGCGTTGTTGAGGATCTCGTGCGGGTCCTGGTCGTAGCCGCCGGTCAAGAAGCGCAGGGCGCTGGCGACCCGCTCTGGAGTCCTCTGGAGACCGTCGCGGCCCGGGTCCTCGCCGAGCTCCTTCAGGGTGGCTTCGATCAGTCCGGCCAGGACGTCGTTCTGGCTCATGCAGGGTCTCCGTACTCGAAAGTGTTGTTCGCGGTCTCGACGATGCGGACGCGCGCCAGGCGCGCGCCGGAGCTCGTGGCCAGGGCTGGGGCCAACGCTTTGTATACGACCCGAGCCACGTTCTCGGCCGTCGACACCAGCTCGCGAAACTCCGGCTCGTCGTTCAGCATGCGGTACGCGAAGCGGGCCCGAACCTGCTCGTCGAAGGTCTGGTCGAGCCATTCGACCGGCACGATGGCGCCGGTCTCGGGGTCGACGGGCCCGGTGACGGTGACTTCGACGCCGTAGTTGTGGCCGTGCCCGTTCGGGTTGGCGCACTTGCCGAAGATCCGACGGTTCTCCTCCGTGGAGAGCGAGGGGGCGGTCAGCACGTGGGCCGCGGGGAAATGGTAACGGCGGGTCAGCTCGATCACGGTGCGGTTCTCGTGGCGTCCACCCAGAGTTCGGCGTCCTGGTGCAAACGGATGCGCTCGAGCTGGCCGGCGGGCAGCGCGGCGTCCAACAGTTCGAAGAGGACGCGCGCGAAGTTCTCGGGGGTGGGCGGCTCTTTCTCGAAGTGCTCGGTGTCGGCGTTCAGATCCTTGTGATCGAAGCGCGCCATGACCTCCCGCTCGAGGATCTCCTTCAGGTCGACGAGGTTCATCACCATGCCGGTCACCGGATCCGGCTCGCCCGCCAGCGTCACTTCGAGCCGATAGTTGTGGCCGTGCTGGCGCGCCTTGGCGCCAAACCGCGCGGCGTTCTCGTCGGCCGACCAATCCTCTCGCCAGTACCGCAACGAGGCGGCGAACTCGATGGCCCGGGTGACCCGCACCATTGTGCAACCCCTTGAAATCGAAAGCGTTCGAGCAGCTTAGCCAGGTCCTCGGCGGCCGCTAGTACTGGCGCAGGAGCCCCCGCACCACGCCGCGGATCTGGACGTCCCCGGCCGGGACCTCGATGGGATCCATGGTCTGATTCGCGGGCACCAGCCGCACGGTGGGCCCCTGGCGATAGAAGCGCTTGAGCGTCGCCTCGCTGCCGTCCACCAGCGCCACCACGGTCTCGCCGTTGCGCGCCTCCTCGCGGCTCTCGACGATCACCAGATCGCCGTCCCGGATCTGGTCCTCGATCATGGAGTCGCCGCGGACGCGCAACGCGAAGGTCTTGCCGACCCGCCCGGCCAACCCCGGCGGAACGTCGATGGACTCGTGATCCTCGAAAGCCTCGATGGGACGGCCGGCGGCGACGGTGCCCACCAACGGCAACGCCACGCTGCGCGACTCCGGCGGTTTCACCGGCTCGACGGAGCGCGAGCGGTTCCAGCCCTTGGTCAGGAAACCCTTCTCCACCAGGTGCTGCACGTGCTTGTGCACGGTGGCCACGGACGAGAGCCCAAAGTGGGCGCCGATCTCCTCCAGGCTGGGCGAGTAGCCGTTGTCGGCCACGAACTCGGAAATGAAGTCGTAGATCTGTCGCTGACGTCGGGTGAGGGCCACGGATCGACCTCGCTGCTGACGCCACTCGCGTCGTCGCCCGGTGCGACGCGCGGGGCATTCCCGACCTACCGTCTGGTCGGGTTCTCGCCCCGGGACGATCCGCGAAAACGAGGCGAAAGTCAAGTCGAGTCAGACGAGGGCGTGCTTGCTTTCGGGGGCCGCCCGGTAGAAGCGGCGCAGCTCGGCCAACCAGGCCGGCGTGTCGGTTCGCCGGGGGTAGCGCTCCTCCAGCCCGCGGCAGTAGCGGAAGGCCACCCGGTGGGCGAGCTCGTAGCGGCGCCGGTCCGCGGGCGACAGCTCGGCGGCCCAGTGGAAGGACTCGAAGTGGGCCAGCGGCGAGCGGCCCTCGCTGCGGGCGACGGCGTAGCGGTCGACCTCCGACTGGATCTCGAGGTCCAGGCGCGACACCGAGAGCTCGCGGGCCGCGTGCCACAGCACGCACAGGAGGTGGCTCGTCTCCTCCACGATCGTCGTGCGATGGGCGTCGCGCGGATCCACATAGAGGCCCAGCCAGAGGGAGTCCCCCTCCTCGATCACCGCGAGACCCGTGCGCGGGCTGCCCTCCGGCAGCAGACGCTGGGCGGCTTCGGGGGCGACCACCCAGGCGGAGGCGTCGAAGTCGGGGGCCAGCGCGTCGGCGAGCGCGTAGATCTCCGTCAGCTGGCGGGCGACCCCGGCGACGGCGGGCGCCACGTCCATCACTGCAGGCGCCGGTGCCGGCACCGATCCGGCGGCACGAGGCCGCGCCGCAGCAGCCGTTCGCGGTCGCGGTCGCTGCCGGTGTACAGGTAGCGCTCGTAGAGCCGCAGCAGATCCGCCGTGTCGTCCTGGCGGGCGCGGTCGGCGATCTCGGCCAGGATGTCCACAAAGCCCTCGAAGCCGTAGGCCAGCTCGCGGAAGAGTCGGCCCCAGATGGGCTTCGCGTCGAGGCGGCGCTGGGAGAGGCTCTCGGAGAGGTCCACGTAGGCCACGCGACCGATGTCGGAGTAGTAGTCGAGGTCGACCACCTTGCGGCTCAAGCTGTCGCCGAAGAAGCCGGCCGTGAAGAGCGCGCGATCGCCCAGCTGACGCAAAAGGCCCATGCGCCGCCGCCCCTCGGCCTGGCGGGCGGCCAGCAGGGCCTCGGCCAGGGTCTCGGGGGTCGCGGAGGGATCCTCGGGCACCCGCACCCGCTCCTCCAGGAGCTCGATCAGGTAGGTGACGGCGATGGGAGTCGGGCGGGGCTGCTTGACCCCCATGGCGCCTGCGACGAGCTCCGCGAACAGCGCCCGCGTCGAGGTCCAATCCAGCCCGTCGGCCGCTTCGCGTCGAGCTCGGGGGGCCATGCTTCCTCCCATTGCGTCCTCCTGGCCTCATCGGCGCACCGGCCGGCCGGACTGAGACGAGCCCCCCGCGGGGTCTCTATTTTTATGGCGATTTTTCTCGATTTCTTGGGGGTCGGCGCTTGCGGTCGAAGGGCGCGGGACTACTTTGCGCCCGCTTTGGCACTCGGAGCGACCGAGTGCCAAGTTTCGTGGTGCTGCGGCCCGCCCTCTCAGGCAAGTGATGCGGACCGGAGCTTTGATCGTCAGCCAGCGCGTCCCCGCGACGCCGCCACCGGAGGAAAAGGATCCATGAAGATCCGTCCGCTGCAGGATCGCATCCTCGTGAAGCGCATCGAGGAAGAAGAGAAGACGAAGGGCGGGATCATCATTCCCGACACCGCCAAGGAGAAGCCCCAGGAGGGCAAGGTCATCGCCGTCGGGAACGGCAAGGTCCAGGAGGACGGCAAGGTCCAGCCGCTCGACGTGAAGAAGGGCGACAAGGTCCTCTTCAGCAAGTACGCCGGCACCGAGGTGAACCTCGACGGCGCCGAACA
>JAKSBN010000120.1 GCA_022361175.1 Pseudomonadota bacterium
CGAGCTTCCCGGCGTCGCTGCACTGGATCGCTAAATGCGCCGACCGATTCTCGCCGCCAACTGGAAAATGCAGAAGACCGCGGGCGAAGCCGTCGCCTTCGCCGAGGCGTTCCTTCCGCTGGTGTCGGATGCGAACGACGTCGACATCGTGGTGGCGCCGCCCTTCACGGGCCTCGATCGCCTGGGCCGCGCGCTGGCCGGCAGTGCCGTGGCGCTGGCCGCCCAGAACGTGAACCCCGAGGAGAAGGGGGCCTTCACCGGCGAGATCGCGCCGGGAATGCTCGCGGACCTGGGCTGCGCCTACACCATCGTCGGCCACAGCGAGCGCCGCGCGCTGTACGGCGAGGTCGACGGCTTCATCGCCCGCAAGGCCGCCGCTCTCCTGGCGCACGGGATCCGCCCCATCGTGTGCGTGGGCGAGACCCTCGAGGACCGGGAGGCCGACCGCACCTTCGACGTCGTGGGCCAGCAGCTCTCGGGCAGCCTGGCGGGCCTCGATGCCGCGCAGGCCGACGACGTCGTGGTGGCCTACGAGCCGGTGTGGGCCATCGGCACCGGCAAGACCGCGACCCCGGAGCTCGCGCAGGAGGTGCACGCCTTCATTCGCGAAGCGCTGGCCAAGCCCTTCGGAGGCGACGCGGCCCGGATCCGCATCCAGTACGGCGGCTCGGTCAAGCCCGAGAACGCCGTAGAACTCATGGCCCAGCCAGACATCGACGGAGCGCTGGTGGGAGGCGCGAGCCTCGAGGCCGAGAGCTTCGCCCAGATCGTTCGCTCCGCGACCGGGAGTTCCGCATGACGATTCTGCTGACCGTCCTCCACGTCATGGTCTGCTTCGTGCTGATCGTGGTGGTGTTGCTGCAGCGGGGCAAGGGAGCCGAGGTCGGCGCCGTGTTCGGCGGCGGCGGCGGCGGCACGGTGTTCGGGGCCCGGGGCGCGGGCAGCTTCCTGTCGAAGCTCACCACCGGCTGCGCCGTGGTCTTCATGGCGACCAGCCTCTCGCTCGCCTATCTCGGGATCGAGGAGACCCGCTCCAGTCTGTTCGACGACGCCGCGCTCGAAGAAGAGGCCGGTGAAAGCGCCGCCCCCGAAGCCGCCGGCGAGGGCGAGCCGGCCTCGGACGTGCTGGTCGAAGTGGAGCCCGCCGCCAGCGAAGAACCGGCAGGCGAGCCCGCTCCCGCTGCGGAAGAGCCGGCACCGTAGGGCCCCATCGGCTTGGCGGGCGGCACCGGTTCGCTACGTTCCGCCCGCGACGACGCCGCGGCAGTGGCGGAACTGGTAGACGCGCCAGCTTGAGGGGCTGGTGGGGGCAACCCCGTGGAGGTTCGAATCCTCTCTGCCGCACCATCTCGACCGATCCGGCCGATTCCGCCATTCACCGAGTTCTGAGCTTGCCGGCCCGTTGCCGGGGGGCTGCTGGCCTGCTGCCGGTTCCGCCGCAGGAGAGCGGCGGGTCCGGGCCGCTTCCTTTCCCCGCCGCGCCCAAAAGCTCCTATACTCGGCCCCGCGATTCCGCGGCCGGTTCGACCCACTCGCCGAACCGCGCTCGTTCGAACCCTACCGGGGGACGTCGATCTCCCGAGCGATCGAACCACCGCGATCCTTCGCACGAAGAGCCGTCGCGCCACCCCGCGGCGGCCCCTTCGAGAACCGACAACGACACGATCCAAGAGCTCGAGGAGTGAACATGAGCTTCGCCGACGAACTGATCACCACAGCCCAAGCCATGGTCACGCCGGGCAAGGGCATTCTGGCCGCGGACGAGAGCGCCCCCACCATCGAGAAGCGCTTCAAGTCCATCGACGTCGCCTCGACCGAGGAGAACCGCCGCAGCTACCGCGAGCTGCTCTTTACGACCCAGGGAGCGGACGAGTTCGTGAGCGGCGTGATCCTGTTCGATGAGACGATCCGGCAGAGCGCCGGCGACGGCACGCCCTTCCCCAAACTGCTCGCCAGCCAGGGAATCATCCCGGGCATCAAGGTGGACAAAGGCGCCAAGCCGCTGCCGGGGTCCCCGAACGAGAAGGTGACCGAAGGCCTGGACGGGCTCCGCGACCGGCTGATCGAGTACCGCGGGCTCGGCGCCCGCTTCGCGAAGTGGCGCGCCGTGATCGCCATCGGCGACGACATCCCGAGCGCGAACTGCATCCACACCAACGCCCACGCCCTCGCCCGCTACGCGGCGCTGTGCGTCGAGCAGGGACTGGTGCCCATCGTCGAGCCCGAGGTGCTGATGGATGGGTCGCACACGTTGGAGCGTTGCCACGACGTCACGTCGCGGACGCTCTCCGCGACCTTCCACGAGCTCTTCCTGCAGGGCGTCCCGTTGGAGCAGATCATCCTCAAGCCGAACATGGTGCTCTCCGGCAAGGACTGCCCCCAGCAGGCCAGCGTCCGGCAGGTGGCGGAGGCCACGATCGACTGCTTCCTCAACACCGTTCCCGCAGCGGTGCCGGGCATCTGCTTCCTGTCCGGCGGCCAGAGCGACGAGGACGCCACCGCGCACCTGAACGAGATGAACCGCATCGGCGGCTTCCCTTGGGAGATGTCCTTCTCCTACGGGCGCGCCCTGCAAGCGCCGGCACTGAAGGCCTGGGGCGGCAAGGCGGACCAAGTCCCCGCCGCCCAGCGGGCCTACTACCACCGGGCCAAGTGCAACGGCGCCGCGCGCTACGGCAAGTACACGCCGGACATGGAGAAGGCGGCCTAGGCCGACACCGTTTCGACGGCGAGCACGAGCCGTCGGCCTCCCGGCCGGCGGCTCGTGCTCGTTCTAGACGATGGTCCAGCCGCCGTCGACGGCGAGGATCTGGCCCGTCACGAAGGCCGAGGCCTCCGAGGCCAGAAACAGAAGTGCTCCATCGAGCTCGCCGGGCCGACCCGGACGCCCCATGGGCGTGCGGGTTCGCATCCACTTCTGGTTTCCCGCATCGTTCCACTTCTCCGCGGTCATCTCGCTTTCGAACCAGCCCGGAGCGATGGCGTTCACGCGCACGCCCCGCCGCGCCCACTGTGCCGCAAGCTCGCGCGTGAGGTTGACGACGCCGCCCTTGGAGGCCGCGTACGAGGCCTGCGGGACCTGCCCGGAGCCGACCAACCCGAGAATCGAACCCACGTTCACGACCGAGCCCCGACCGGCTTCGAGCATCACCCGCCCGACCCGCTGCGCGCACAGGAAGAGCCCCGTCAGGTTGACGGCCACGACGTTCTGGAAGGTGGCGAGCGACTCCTCTTCCGCCGGAACGACCTCGGTGATGCCCGCGTTGTTGACCAGCACGTCGATGCGGCCGAAGCGGCCCTGGGTCTCGGCGACCAGACGGTCCACGTCCTCGGCGCGCGACACGTCGCACGCGACCGCGAGACACTCGACGCCCGCGTCCTCCAAGTCCTTGCTCAGGGACTCCAGTCGATCGGCCCGCCGCGCGGCCACGACCACGGCCGCCCCTGCGGATCCGAGCGCATGCGCAAACTGCACGCCCAGTCCCGCCGAAGCGCCGGTCACCACGGCGACCTGACCGCCCAGTCCGAAGCGTTCCGCGGCTGCCGTCACGTCTCGCCTCGCTGGCGTCGCTCGAGCGTGCGATCGATCCAACGGCGATACACCTCGAGCGGCTGGGCTCCGAGAATCACGGCGTCCGTGCCCTCCAGAATCACGGCCGGCACCCCGGTGACGCCGAGCTCCAGAGCGCCGGCGTGCTCGTCCAGGACCTCGTCTCGAAACGCGCTGTCCGACACGCGCGCGAAGTCCGCGGCGGGAAGTTCCACCTCCGACCACAGCTCGCGCAGCACGCTCTCGCGGCTGATGTCCCGGTTCTCGGCGAAGTAGGCCTGGAGCAGCCGTCCGTGGAGCCGTCGGAACGCCGCCTCCGACAGGCTCCGCGCCGCCTTGGCCGCCAGGTGGGCGGGCACGCTGTGGGAGGGCGGACCCTCGTCACTTTCCCAGACGCGAAACTGGCCCGCGTCGGGCTCGGCCGCCGGGCGCAGCCACGAGCGCGTGTAGGCGCGGAACTGCTCCGGGTCGCGGGCGCTGTTGGGATTCGGGCGCAGCAGGTAGCTGCGCCACTCGAGCTCCACCTGTCCCGCGTACTCGTCGCGCACCCGCTCGAGCCGCACGGAGGCGTTGAAGCACCACGGACACAGGTAGTCGGAGTAGACCTGGAAACGAAGCGGCGTCACGGCGACGGGTCTGCCGCCTCGGAAAAGCGACCGTAAGCCCCGCGGTGGTACAAGAGCGGCTCCCCCTCGCCGACCACGATGTCCAAGACGCGTCCCACGTAGATCTCGTGATCGCCGGCGTCGTGCGCGGCTTCCAGGGCACAGTCGAAACTCGCGCAGGCCCCCGGAATCAGGGGCGCACCCGTCTTGGCCGTGGCGCACTCGAGCCCTTCGAAGCGCCGGTGCTCCTCCCGCTTGGACGCGAACCGGTTCGACAGCGCCTGCTGGCCCTGCGCCAGGATGTTCACGCAGAAGCAGCGGCCGCGGGCGATCACGCCGTGGGTCTCCGACGACTTCGAGGCGCAGACCAACACCAGCAACGGGTCCAGCGAGACGCCGCAGAAGTCCGAGGCGGTCATGCCGTGCACCTCGTCGCCGGCGCGCGCCGTCACGATCGTCACCCCGCTGGCCCAGCGCGCCATGGCCCCCTTGAACGCTTCTGCCGACACCGACACCTCGACTTCCTCCTTCACTTCCGCCACGGCAAGGACACGCGCGCGGCTAGTCGATGGTGTCGAGAAGCTCCTCGGGGACGTTCTCGGCGTCGATCAGCATGGCGTACTTCTGCTTCTTGTCGCCGTCCCACGGCACCCAGGAGATGTTGATGATGGCCTTCTCCGGCAGCGTCTCGAGCGTGGCCTTCGAGCCGTTGATCTTGACGACGGTCCCGCCCTTCAGCAGCGGGAGGTCCGGATCCACGTGGAACTCCTGCTGCTTGCCGCGCTTCTTCACCACGATGAGCTTGGCCGCGGCGTCGTAGGACAGGAACCGCGCCTGGCGGAGCTCCTTGCGCTTGCGCGCCGACTGCGCCGCCGCATCCAGGGCGACGCCGGCCACGAAGAACCCACACAGCGCCGTCGCCAAGACGGCCGCGAACGTTCGTCGCTGGATTGAGATCACTGGCGCATCCTCCTGACGCGGGACGCATCCCGCGACTTCTCTGGCTCTGTTTCGCTGTCTGCGTCCGACGGCGGACCCGCAGACCGGCCCGCGACCCGCTGGCGCGGCGGGTAACTTTGGGCACTCCTTCGGGTCCGGAAGCCTACACGGTTTTGGCGGAGCGCGATACGTCCGGAGCGACGTGAACCAGGACCAGATCGCACACGTTGGTCCCCGAGCGGCCCGTGACCAACAGCCCTCCTTCGGCGGCAAAGAACGAGTGGGCGTCGTTGTCGGCCAGCGCCGCGCGGGCCTCGAGCCCCACCGTGCGCCCGCGCGCCACGCTGCCTCCGTCGGCAAAGGCCCCCGCGGCGTCGGTGGGACCGTCGCGCCCGTCGGTCCCGGCCGCCAGCAGCGCGATCCCCGCGCCCCCGTCCAGTGCCAGGGCCGCCGCCAGCGCCAGCTCCTGGCAGCGTCCACCGCGGCCGCCGCCACGCACGGTGACGGTCGTTTCGCCGCCGGCCACCAAGCACAGCGGTTCGGGCGCGGCCAATGCGCGCGCCACCCCCACCAACCGGCGCCCCACCTGACGCGCCTCGCCCCGGATCTCGCGCGCGAGCGACGCCGTCGCGCAGCCCGCACGGGCGGCCGCCGCGAGGGCAGCCGCGCGGGCGTCGCGGTTTCCGCAAACCACCGTGCTTCGCACGTTCGCCAGCCGCGAGTCGTCGGGCGCCGGGGTATCGGCGACCTCGCCGGCGGCGCCCGCCCGCAGATACCGCAGCACCGAGGCGGGAACCGCGCCGTCGTCACAGCCCTCCGCCAGCCGGAGTGCGTCGGCGAAGCGGCTCGGATCTCCCGTGCACGGTCCCGACCCCAAGACCTCGAGCCGGTCGCCCGGCACGTCCGACATCGCCAGCACCTCGATCCGTCCGGCCCCCGCCGCGCACGCCAGCCGTCCGCCCGCCACCTGCGAGAGGTGACGACGCACCGTGTTCAGGTCCTCGATGTCGAGCCCCGCCCGCAGCAGGCCCCGGGTCGTCTGCGCCAGCGCTTCGGGAGCGATGCCGGGCGGCGGGGTGGCCAGCAAAGACGAGGTCCCACCGGAGAGCAGCACCAGCAGCACGTCTCGCTCCGGAACGCGGGCTGCGAACTCGAGGGCTCGCGCGCCGGCCTCCGCGGAACGGGCGTCGGGCACGGGGTGCGCAGCCTCCAGCACCTGCCCGCCGACGGCGGCGAAGGGGGGCGCCGCCGCAGCGTGCTCACTCACCACCAGGGCCGCCGCCACCCGGGAGCCCGCCCACGCCTCGACGGCGCGGGCCATGGCCGTGGAGGCCTTGCCCACGGCCAGCACCCACAGCCGCGCCGTCTCGGGGACCTCGCGTCCGGCGACGGCCAGACGCTCTCCTTCGCGTTGGAGATGGGGCGCGAGGACGGCCTCCGGCGCAACCGCCGTCACGGCCGCCTGGTACCACCGGGTGAGATCCTGACGGACGGCGTCCGTCACCTCTGCTTGGGGCGACTCTCCGAGCCGGCCGTCTTCGCCCCGGCGTCGGGCTCGGGAACCAACCGAATCTCGATGCGCCGGTTGCGCGCCCGCCCCTTCGCCGTCGTGTTCGAAGCGACCGGATGGAACTCGCCGTAGGAAGTCGCCTGCAAGCGGGCGCCCGCAACCCCCGCCTCGGTGAAGAGCCGCACGACGCTGGCCGCCCGCGCGCCGGCGAGCTCCCAGTTGCTGGGATAGCGCCGGGCCAGGTTGGCACTCACCGGCACGTTGTCGGAGTGCCCCTGCACCTCGATCCGGTGAGGCAGACCGGCCAACTGCGCCGACACGCGCTTCAACACCGAGACTCCCTTGCGGTCGAGGTTCGCCGAGCCCACCGGAAACAGGATCTCCTGGGCCACGTTCACGCGCAGGCCCTCTCGCAGCTGCTCGATCTGAATCTGGCCCGAGGCCACTTCCGCTTCCAGCTCCTGCACCAGCTTGTCGTAGGTTCCGCGCAGGTGCCCCACCTCCTGGGTGCGCGCCGCCAGCTCGCGTTCGCGCTCGGCCAGGCTCTGGCTGAGGGTCTCCTTGGTGTCGCGCAGGGTACCCACGTCCTCCTCGAGGCGAGTGCGGGCCAGGCGCAGGTCTTCGAGCTGGTCCAGCAGCTCGGCGCGTTCGCTGTCGAGGCTTTCGTTGGAGGTTTCCAGCAGCGACACGCGTTCGCGCAGGCGCGTGGTCTCCGACTGGAGGCGGTCCCGCTCGGCCACGACCTCCTGGTGCGAGCCCTGGGTCACGCAGCCCGTGAGTCCGAGGCCGAACACCAGCCCGAGGACCGCCAACGGAACTCGCTGAAGGCTACGCAGGAGGGGGCGTGAGCGTGTACCGAAGCGCTTCATCGATGGTCCCCACGTACTGTAGGTCGAGCCCCTCGAGGAGCCCGGACCGGATCTCCTCCACATCCTTGCGGTTCTGCTCCGGCAGCACCACCCGCTCGATGCCGGCGCGCTTGGCGGCCAGGACCTTCTCCTTGATGCCGCCCACCGGCAGCACCTTGCCGCGCAGCGTGATCTCTCCGGTCATGGCGACTCCGCTCTCCGCCGGTCGGTCCGTCAGCAGCGAGGCCAGCGACGTCACCATGGCCACTCCGGCCGAGGGTCCGTCCTTGGGAACCGCGCCTGCCGGCACGTGGACGTGCAGGTCGGCCTTCTCGAAGCGATCGTCGTCGACCTGGTAGTCCTGCGAGCGACTCCGCAGCCACGAGCGGGCCGCCTCCACCGATTCGCGCATGACGTCGCCCAGCGAACCCGTGAGCTTGAGCTCGCCCTTGCCCTTCATGAGCGTGGACTCGATGAACAGGATGTCGCCGCCGGCCGGCGTCCACGCCAACCCCACCGCCACCCCGGGGCGCCCGAGGCGCTCGGCCAGCTCCGGCTCGAACTTGACCGGCCCCAGGAGCTCGGCCAGGTCCTTCTCCTGTACGACCACTGGCCCCGTGACACGATCTTCCGCCCCCCGCCGCGCGATCTTGCGGCAGACGGCGCCGATCTCGCGCTCCAGATTGCGGACGCCCGCCTCGCGGGTGTAGCTCTCGATCAGCGCGCGCAGCGTGTCGTCCGGCAACGAGAACTCGATGCCGCCGATCCCGTTCTGCTCGACCTGCCGGGGAACCAGATAACGCCGGGCGATCTCGAGCTTCTCCTCCAGCGTGTAGCCGGGCAGCTCGATCACCTCCATGCGGTCGCGCAGCGCCGCCGGCACCGGATCCCTGATGTTGGCGGTCGCCAGGAAGAGCACCTGGGACAGATCGAACGGGACCTCGAGGTAGTGGTCGCTGAAATCCACGTTCTGCTCGGGATCCAGCACCTCCAACAACGCGGACGACGGGTCCCCGCGGAAGTCGGCGCCCACCTTGTCCACCTCGTCCAGCAGGAAGACGGGATTGCGGGTCCCGGCGCGGCGCAGTCCCTGGACGATGCGCCCCGGCATGGCGCCCACGTAGGTCCGCCGGTGCCCGCGAATCTCGGCCTCGTCGCGCACGCCGCCCAGCGACAAGCGCACGAACTCGCGGCCCAGCGCGCGCGCCACGGAGCGCCCCAGCGACGTCTTGCCGGTTCCGGGCGGGCCGACCAGGCACAGAATGGGGCCCTTCAGGTCGCGCTTCAGCGACAGCACCGCGATGTACTCGACGATGCGGTCCTTCACCTTCTCGAGGCCGTAGTGGTCCTCGTCCAGCACCTGGCGCGCCGCCTTCACGTCCAGCAGGTCCTCGGACAGCTGGGACCAGGGAAGCTCGGTCATCCACTCCAGATAGGTGCGAATGACACTGTGCTCGGCGGCGGCCGGCGGCGTCTGCTGGAGCCGGTCCAGCTCGCGCGCCGCCTGCTTCTGGGCCTCTTCGGGCATGCCCGCCGCCTCGATGCGGTCGCGCAGCCGGTTGATTTCCTCCTCGGCGTCCTCGGTCTCGCCGAGCTCCCGGCGAATCGCCTCCAGCTGTTGACGCAGCATGTACTCGCGCTGCGTCTTGCCCATCTCGTTCTGGACCTTCTCCTTGATCTCGCCCTCGATCCGCAGCGCCTCGCGCTCCTTGGCCAGCTCGGCCAGCACCAGCTTGAGGCGCGTCGCCACGTCGCTCTCCTCGAGCACGGCCTGCTTGCCGGACACCGCCAGATCCAGATTGGACGCCACCAGATCGGCCAGCTTGGAGGGATCCTCGAGGCTGGCCGACAGCACCTGCAGCTCTTCAGAAAGCCGCGGGCTCTCGTTGACCAGGCTGGCGAACTGGGAGGACACGTTGCGAACCAGCGCCGTCACCTCGACCGAATCCACCTCGCCCTGATCGGGCAGCGGCTGCACGCGGGCCACGAGGTACGGATCCTGGGTCGTGAAGTCGTCGATGCGGGCGCGCGCCACCCCCTGGACCAGCAGCCGGTAGGAGTCGTCGGGGAACTTGAGCATCTTGACGATGCGCAGGACGGTGCCGACCCGGTGGACGTCCTCGGCCCGCGGGCTGCCCTCGGTCGGGTGCCGCACGGCCGTGCACAGCAGCAGCCGGTCGGACCGCACCAGGACGTCGTCGATCAAGCGCTGGGAACGCGGCGTGTTCACCAACAGCGGTGACAACAGGTACGGGAAGAGGACCGTGTTCTTGAGGGGCAGCACCGGCAGCGCGTCGGGGATCTCGACCTGCTCCAGATCCTCCTCGTCCTCGCCGGTATCCACCTGCACGTCGGTCCCGCCGCTGGCTTCCGGCGTCCCGGGCAGAATCTCGCGCTCGTCGCCCAGGCGAATCTCGTCTCGATCCTCGCTCATCCCGTCTCCACCTCGACTCGACGGGCCGCGGGCAGTCGCTTGGGCAGCGTCACCTCGAGAAAGCCGTCCTCCAGATGCGCCGACACCTGATCGGCCTCGAAGGGAATCCGGATCCGGATCGTGCGCTCGAAGGCGCCGAAGGCGATCTCCATCTGATGCAGCCGCCGCACGTCCTCCTTGCCGGCCGGCACGCGGCGCACACCGCTCAGACGCAGCACCGAGCCGTCCACGCTGACTTTGAGCTCGTCGCCCTTCACGCCCGCGATCTCGGCGCGCACCAGCACCGCCTTCTCCGTTTCGAAGACGTCGATGGCGGGCTGCCAGCGGTCCCCGCGGAGCCGGTCGGGGAACTCCCCGTACAGCTCCGCCAGGGGAGGATTGCGCTTGGGATCACTGATCGCGCTTCTCCTCGGTGTAGTCGACGTCGATGACGTCCTCGTCGCCCGCGCCGCCAGAAGGCGCGTCCGCCTGCGGCTCGGGCCCCGCCCCGGCCGCGTCCGTCTGGGCCTGGTACAGAGTCTGCGCCACTCGGTGCAGTTCCGCCTCCACTCGCTGGCGGGCGGCATCGAGCTTCGCCACGTCGCCGCTCTCCAGGTCCTGCTTGGCCTCGGCGAGCGCCGCCTCCACCTTGGTCTTGTCGTCCGCGGCCAGCTTGTCGCCGTTCTCCTCCAGCTGCTTCTCCGCCTGGTAGATCAGGCTGCTGAGCTCGTTGTGCTTCTCGACCAGCTCGCGGCGCGTCTTGTCCTCCGAAGCGTGCGCCTGGGCGTCCTTCACCATGGCGTCGATCTCGTCGTTCGAGAGCCCGCCCGAGCCCTCGATGCGAATCGACTGTTCGCGCCCCGTCGCCCGGTCCTTGGCGCCCACCGACAGGATGCCGTTGGCGTCGATGTCGAAGGTCACCTCGATCTGCGGCATGCCGCGGGGGGCCGGCGGAATCCCGTCCAGAATGAACTGGCCGATGCTCCGGTTGTCCCCGGCCATGTCGCGCTCGCCCTGGAGCACGCGGATCTCCACCTGCGGCTGGTTGTCCGCTGCGGTCGAGAAGGTCTGCTCGGCCTTGGTGGGAATCGTCGTGTTCCGCTCGATCAGCTTGGTCATGACGCCACCGAGGGTCTCGATGCCCAGGGACAGGGGCGTCACGTCCAGCAGCAGCACGTCCTTGACCTCGCCCGCGAGCACGCCGCCCTGGACGGCGGCGCCGACCGCCACCACCTCGTCGGGGTTGACGGTCCGGTTCGGCTCGCGACCGAAGAGCTCCTGCACCTTGGCCTGCACCAGCGGGACGCGGGTGGAGCCGCCGACCATCACCACCTCGTCGATCTCCGAGGCCTTGAGGCCCGCGTCCGACAGGGCGCGCCGGCACGGCTCCAGCGACTTCTCGATCAGGTCCCCCACCAGCTGCTCGAACTTGGAGCGCGAGAGCTTCATCACCAGGTGCTTCGGGCCCGACTGATCGGCCGTGATGTAGGGCAGGTTCACGTCGGTGGCGGGCGCCGAGGAGAGCTCGATCTTGGCCTTCTCGGCGGCCTCGCGCAGGCGCTGCATGGCCATGGGATCCGCCGTCAGGTCGATGCCCTGGTCCTTCTTGAACTCGCCCGCCAGGTACTCGATGATGCGCTGGTCCAGGTTGTCGCCGCCCAGGTGGGTGTCGCCGTTGGTGGACTTCACCTCCACGACGTTCTCCCCCACCTCGAGAATCGAGATGTCGAAGGTGCCGCCGCCGAAGTCGAAGACGGCGATCTTCTGGTCTTCCTTCTTGTCGAGCCCGTAGGCCAGGGCGGCGGCCGTCGGCTCGTTGATGATCCGCTTGACGTCCAGGCCCGCGATGCGGCCGGCGTCCTTGGTGGCCTGGCGCTGGGCGTCGTTGAAGTACGCGGGCACGGTGATGACGGCGCCGCTCACCGGCTGCCCCAGGTGGGCCTCCGCCGCCGCCTTCAACTTGCTCAGGATCATGGCCGAGATCTCGGGCGGCGAGTAGGTCTTGTCGTCGATCTGGATGGCCGCCGTACCCTCCTTGCCCTCGACCACCTTGTAGGGGACCAGGCGCGTCTCCTCCGGCACCTCGCCGACCCGGCGGCCCATGAAGCGCTTGATCGAGTAGACGGTGCGCTCGGGATTGGTCACGGCCTGGCGCTTGGCCACCGCGCCCACTAGGCGCTCGCCCTCGTCCGTGAACGCCACCGTGGACGGGGTCGTCCGCCCGCCCTCCTCGTTGGCGATCACCGTGGGCTGCCCGCCCTCCATCACCGAGACCACCGAGTTCGTGGTCCCCAAGTCGATCCCGATCACCTTGCCCGAGTCCGCCATCGTCTTTCCTCTCTCGTCTCCGCTCGGCCCGGGGCCGAGCCCATTCTTCACGATTCCGCGCGACTCCGGCCCACCGATGGGGCCCGTCGCGCCTTGCAAGCGGGCCGAAACCTCGGTCCGCCACCCTGCCTGTCAACGTCCCCACCTTTCAAAACAGGGATTTCGGGCGGCGAATGCCCCTAGGGGCCAAGGCGCGTCCCCGGATCCGATTTCGGCCCGTGGGGAACGACCGTCTCTGTGGTGGGGTCCACAAAGGTTGAGACACGCGATCGCCGATAAGGTGAAGGAGACGGACTAACCCCCCGAAATTCCGAGGGTTCCCCTTAAGCGAGGCAAGCCCTCGGCTATACTGCTGCGTTCCGCGCCGCGGGTGCCGGTCCGGCTCCCCTTCCCGGGGTGCACGACGGCGGAACGGGTAGACGAGGGGCAGGCGGAGAATCGGCGCCGCGAGCGACGGCGCGAGACAGCAGTGCCCCCCGATCGCGCGCGGAACACCCGCGCGACGGCGGCGCCGCTGAAGACAGAGGAAGAGAGGGAAACGAGGCGCCATGGGCCGCATCGGCATTCGAATCGCGAACGGGGTGTTGTTCGTGCTGTGTTGCTTCTTCGCAGCCGGGCTCTTCAACCGCGTGGCCGCGGCGTGGCTCGCGCCGCCGGTCTCCGTGCCGCCTCCGGCGGTCCAGCGCGCCGATCCGGCGACCCGGCGCCTGGACCCCCAGGTGATCCTGCAGCGGAATCTGTTCGCGGCCTCGGTGGAGGGCCCGCAGCTTCCCGTGGTGGAAGCGCCCGTCGACCTGGCGGACACGAAGCTCCCCCTGCGCTTGCTGGGCACGGCCGCCGCCGAAGACCCGGCCCTCTCGTTCGCCGCCATCGAGGAGAAGGGCAAGCGCGAGCACGAGGTCGTGAAGATCGGCGACTTCCTGAAGCACCACAGCCAGGTGAAGGTCCACAGCATCGAGCCGCGCCGGGTCGTGCTGGACAACCGCGGCCGGCTCGAGGAGCTGGTGCTGGAGGACGAGGGGCCGCGGGTCGCCCGCAGCCGACCGTCGCCGCGGCGGAGCGCGTCGCGCCTGGCCGACCGCGTGCGCAAGCTCAGCGGCCGCGATCTGAAGGTGCGCGAGCGGAGCGACCCGCGCAGCCGGGCGTCGCTCTTCTCCCAGGCCCGCATCGTGCCCCGCTACGAGGACGGCGAGATGCTGGGCCTGGAGCTGAAGGAGATCCAGGAGGGGAGCTTCTACGAGCAGATGGGGCTCGAGGACGGCGACATCCTGAGAAAGTTCAACGACATCGAGATCAACAGCCCCGCGGCGGGCGCCAAGATCCTGAACGAGTTCAGCGATGCCGAGGAGTTCGTCGTCACGGTCCGGAAGCCGGACGGCACGGAAACGACCGAGACGCTCACCGCCGAGCAGGTCGTGGAAGCGATGGCCCAGTGATGAAGGCGATGCACGGGATACTCGCGACCGCGTTGGCGCTGGGCGCTACGGCCCTCGCGCTGAGCGCGGCGGCACCGGCCCGGGCCCAGACCGAAGCCAACGGCGACAAGGAAGTCCAGCTGGACTTCAACGACGTGGAGCTGTCGGTGGTGATCGACACGATCGCCAAGCTCACCCAGAAGAACTTCATCTACGACGACCGGGTGCGGGGCCGCGTCACGATCGTGTCGCCCTCCAGCGTGTCCGTCGAGCAGGCCTACGCGGTCTTCGAGTCGGTGCTGCAGGTGAAGGGCTTCACCACGGTGAAGGGCCCCGGCGGCGTCATCAAGATCATCCCGATTCGGGACGCCAAGGAATCGAGCATCGACACGGTGCAGGGCCGCCGGCCCAGCCCGAACCGCGACCACTTCGTGACCCGCCTGATCCCGCTTCGCTACATCGACGCGGAGGCCATCACCAACACCGTGAAGCCGCTGGTCTCGAAAGACGCGGCCATGGTGGCCTACCCCCCGACCAACACCATCATCCTGACGGACACGGCCTCCAACATCCGCCGCCTGCTCTCGATCCTCGAGGCCATCGACGTGGAGACCTACCGGGAGTCGCTGGCGGTCATCAAGGTGCTGCACGCCGACGCCGCCACGTTGGGCCAGCAGATCACCGAGATCTACGGCGGCGAGGTGAGCCAAGCCGCGGGCACTGCGAGCCGACGACGGCGCACCACGGCACGAGCGCGGCGAACCTCCCGGGCCGCCGACACCGCCAGCGCCGAGGCCGCCAAGCGCGGACGCGTGCGCATCATCCCCGACGCCCGCACGAATTCGCTGCTGGTCCTGGCCGCCCGCTCGCAGCTGGACGACATCCGCAAGCTGGTGCGGCAGCTGGACGTCCCCGTGCGGGGAACCGGCGCCTTGAACGTCATTTACCTGAAGCACGCCGACGCCGAGGAGCTGGCCCAGACCCTGAACGCGCTCATCTCGGGCCAGCCCGCGACACCCACCGCCGGCGGCGCGCGCGCGGGTGCAGCCGGCAACCAGCCGCAGGCGCTGCGCTCGGTGATCACCGAGCTGACCGAGGGCGTCACCGTCACGGCCGACGCCGCCACCAACGCGCTCGTCGTTCAAGCCAGCAAGGAGGCCTTCGAGACGCTGCGGTCGGTCGTGGAGCTGCTGGACATCCCGCGCCCCCAGGTGCTGGTGGAGGCGCTCATCATGGAGGTCTCGATCCAGGACGGCTCCGAG
>JAKSBN010000431.1 GCA_022361175.1 Pseudomonadota bacterium
AGGCCCTCCTTCGGGATGCCCTTGCCGCCGCCGCCGCCGCCCAGCAGCCCGGCCTTCCCCATCTGCTCGACGCCGACGACGAGCACGAGGTCGTAGATGCCGGCCTTCACGGCCGTCCAGCCCTCGCGGAAGGCGGTGGCGCCCGTCGCGCAGGCGTTGGCGCAGTTCACGACCGGCACGCCGGTCTGCCCGATTTCCTGCAGGATGCGTTGTCCCACCATGGCGCTGGCCTGGTAGAGGTTTCCGCAGTAGAGGGCCTGCATGTCCTGAATCTTCAAGCCCGCGTCTTCGAGGGCCAAGAGGGCGGCTTCCGAGCCGATCTCGGGCACGGTCCGGTCCGGGAAGCGGCCGAACTTGATCATGTCGATGCCCATCACGTAGACGTCGCTCATCGCGGTTCTCCTCTTCGTCCTAGCCGCGCGGCTGGAAGAAGTAGCTGAGGTAAGAGTTGCCTTCCTTGTCCTTGCGGCCGAGGGCGTCCTTGTAGACGACCTGCACCGGCATGCCGAAGGAGATCTTCTCGGGATCGGGATCGATGCCGATCAGGTTGCCCTTCACCGTGCCCCCGCCTTCCAGATCGACGATCGCCGAGATGTAGGGCGTCTCGATGCCCGGGAAGGAGCGGTGGACGATGGAGAACGAGTAGAGACTTCCCTCGTTGGCCAGTCGGAGCGGCTTCAGCTGGTCGCGGGTTCCGCACTTGGAGCACACGGAGCGTTCGCCCAGGAAGATGGCCCCACACTGGCCGCACTGCTGGCCTTCGAGATAGGGATCGCCGTCGTCGGGAATCTTCAGGTAGTCGACGACGGGAAGCGGTCCGGTCGCCGCGCTGTCCTCTGCCATGGTCGGGGGGGTCCTCGCTGGTTGGGGATCTCCGCGGGTGCACGAGATCCGGTGCGGGCGGTTGACTCAAATGTCAACCGCCACTGGAACATGCCAGCCTGGGGCGGGGGCTGTCAACGCGGAGGAATCCGGCGAGGAGGGAGTCGAGCTCCCGCGGGGTCAGAGGGGCTTCTTCTTTTTCTTGGCCGCCTCGCGCGCCTCGGCCAGCGCGTCCTTGAAGCCCTGGTTGTTGGGCTCGAAGGTGAGCGCCATCTGCAGCTGCTGGGTCGCCTGGGACCAGTCGCCGCGGTCGAGGGCCTGCTGGGCGCGCTGCCAGAACTGGCGGCCCTGGGGCGTGTGCCCGCTGCGCTCGGCCACCTCCTTCTTGGTGTGCGCGGCCTTGGCCTCGGCCAGGTGCATGCGCACGCCGCCGCCCGAGGCGAGCTTCTCGTCGTAGGCCTTGCGGCGGCGCGGATCGCGCAGGACCGAATAGGCCTCCGTGATGCGCTTCGAGATGCGGTCGACCTCGGCGCGGTCGGCTGGGTCCAGGTGCCGGTTCGCGTCGGGGTGGAACGTTCGCGAGCTTTGGTGGAACGCCTGCTTGATGGTGCTCGAGGTGCAGTCCCGCTCCACGTGCAGGACTTGGTAGTAGTCCAGCTCGTCGAGCAGTTTGGCCAGCGCCTGTATCTCGAGCGGCGGCAACGGCGGCATGGGGTGTTATCCGAGCTCCTCGTCGTCTCCGGCCAGATCCCCGACCTCGGTGTCGAACAACTCGGCCGCCGCTTCGGTGCCCCCCAGCGCGGTGTCGCCGCCCGGGGTTCCCGGCGCACCCTTGGCGGTCAGGGCGGCCGCTGCCTCTCCGGGCGTCTCCATGGGCACCTGCTCGTCCGGCGAGCCGTCGAGCTCGGGCACCGAGATGGCGTCCGGATCGATGGTCTCGGTGGCCGTGTTGCTGGCCAGCGAGGCCAGCTCGTCGTCGCCCACTAGGTCGAGATCCACGTCCGCCTCGTCCAGGAGCTCGAGCTCGTCGGCGGGAGCGGTCGCCGCCGGGGCGGGGCGCGCCTGCTTGGCGGGCGCCGCCGGCTTCGCCGGCTGTTTGACGTCGGCCGTCTGCACGCGGTCCGTGCGGGCCTCCTCGAGAATCCCCTCCAGCTCCTCCTCGCTGAGGCCCGAGCTGAGGGCGATGTGGGTCGAGGCTTCCTGCCCGCTCTCGGGCTCGCGCGCCGTCACGTTGACGATGCCGTCGCTGTTGATCTCGAACGTGACTTCGATCTGCACGCCGCCCCGCGGCGCCTGCTTGAAGCCGCTGAACTCGAACTCGCCGAGCATCTCGTTGTCTTCGGCGGCGCGCTCCCCGCCCTGGTAGACGCGCACCTTCACGACCTCCTGGTTGTCCTGGACGGTGGTGAAGACACGGGTCTGCTCGATGGGTACGGGCGTGTTGGCTTCGATCACGGGCTCGGCCAGGCCCCCGACCACGCCGATGCGCAGGTCCAGCGGGGTCACATCAAGCAGGAACGAGTCCTGGTCGGCGTTGGTGAGCGACGCGGCGTGGATGGCCGCGCCCATGGCGACCACCTCGTCCGGGTCGACGTCGGATTTCGGAGGCTGCTGGAAGTAGTCCGACACGGACTGCCGGATCAGCGGCAGGCGCGTGGGGCCGCCCACCAGGATGACGCCGTCCAGGTCGCGCACCGTCAGGTTCGCCTGCTGCAGCGCCTCGTCGCAGACCTTGAACGTGCGCATGATGAGGTCGTGCACCAGCTGGCCGTGGTCGGCGCGGGTGAGCGTGCGTTCGAGCGTGTGGGCCGTGCCGTCCTCGCCCTGGATGATGTCCGGAACCTGGATCGTCACCTCTTCGTCCACCGACAGGCGCTTCTTGGCTTCCTCCGCCGCGCCCTTGAGCTTCTCGAACGCATAGGGATCGTTGCGGAGGTTCAGCCCGGTGTTGGAGGCGAACTCGTCCGCCAGCAGGTCGATCAGGCGGTCGTCGAAGTCGTCGCCGCCCAGGAACGTGTCACCGCAGGTGGAGAGCACCTCGAACACGTCCTTGCCGATCTCGAGCACCGAGATATCGAAGGTGCCGCCGCCCAGGTCGTAGATGGCCACGCGCTGCGACAGCCCGCGGCCGAAGCCGTAGGCCAGCGCGGCCGCAGTCGGCTCGTTCAGGATCCGCAGCACCTCGAGTCCCGCGATGCGGCCGGCGTCCTTGGTGGCCTGGCGCTGGTTGTCGTTGAAGTACGCGGGCACGGTGATGACCGCGCGCTCGGTGCCGCCGCCCAGGTACTGCTCGGCGACCAGCTTCATCTCCTGCAGGATGAACGCGCTGATCTCGGGGATGCTGTAGATCGTCTCGCGGAGCTTGATGCGCACGTCGCCGTGCGGGCCTTCGACGATCTCGTAGGAGACCGTCTGGCGGGCGTTCTTCACCGGGCCGCTGTCGAACTTGCGGCCGATGAGCCGCTTGGCCGTGTAGACCGTGTTCTCGGCGTTGGTGATCGCCTGGCGCTTGGCGATGTGGCCGACCAGGCGCTTGCCGTTCTCGGCGATGGCCACCATCG
>JAKSBN010000413.1 GCA_022361175.1 Pseudomonadota bacterium
CTACTTCCCCCATTCGGGGGCGTGCGTGGTGCGCATCGAGAGCGGCGAGCTGCGCGTGAACGACACCGTCCACATCCAGGGCCACACGACCGACTACTACCAGCGGGTCGACCGCCTGGAGCGCGATCACGAATCGGTCGATCGCGCGGGCCCCGGCGAGAGCGTGGGGCTCCAGGTGTCACAGCGCGTGCGGGAGAACGACGCCGTCTACCGCCTGGAGCGTTAGCGGTCGCGCCGATCGGAAACGAGAAAGCGCCGCTGTCGGATTCGACAGCGGCGCTTTTGTCTCGGCAGGCTGGAGGGCGCACCGAAGCGGTGCCACCCACCGCCTCTACTTCTTGGGCTTCTCGGCGCCACCGGCGACCGCCTTCAGCGGGGCCCCGCCCTGCCCGGACCCTTCGCCGCGGCCGCGCGCGTCGGGGCGCTCCATCTTGATCGTGCCGTTGAAGACGGCGCCCTCTTCCACCACCAGCGACGGCGTTTCCAGATTGCCGTGAACGCGACCGCTCTTGTGGATCACGATCTGACGGCTGGCGATGACGTCTCCCATCACCGATCCAGCCACCACGACCGTCTTCGACTCGATGCGGGCCTCGATCTCGCCGGTCTCGCCGACCATCAGCGTGTTCTGGCTGGAGATCTCGCCGGAGAAGTGACCGTCGATGCGCACCGTGTCCTTGAAGGACAGCTTGCCCTCGAACTCGGAGCCCTGGTCGATGAATGCGGTGAGCCCGCCGCTGATCCCCACGCTGGGGGCGGGGCTGCTGCCCGTGCTGCTGCCGGTGTCGTCCTTGCCGCGCCCAAAGCCGCTGATGGCCATGCCAGAGGTCCTCCGAGTGATAAGTCGCTCCCTTGATCGGAGCCGGTCTGCCAGGCCTTGAGGAAAAAGAAGGGGTTGCACGTCGATTTGCGCGGGGCTGAACCCGGGGGGCAACAGGGCTAGACTCCGGCCCGCCATGGCGACCGAGGCTGGGGATACGACCACACTGCTCGACCGCGCGCTCGCGAACCAGCGCGTGCACTCCGCCTATCTCCTCTCGGGCCCCGCCGAGACCGCGCGTGCCGCGGCCGAGCGCTTTGCGCGCGGGCTCGTTTGCGAGAACGGTGACGCGCGACCGTGCGAGAGCTGCCGCGGCTGCCGAAGGTCCCAGCCCGGAGACCGGGTCGACCTGGACGGAACCGGCAAGAAGGGCCCGCTCTACCGCCACGTGGGCGACCATCCCGACCTCTTGTGGGTGGAGCGCGGCGTTCAGGACACCCGCGTGCGCATCGGCCAGGTGCGGGCGGTGCAACAGGCGCTGCGGCTCGGCGCCAATGAAGGCGGCTGGCGCGTCGCCGTGCTCGCCGACGCCGAGTGGCTCAATCAAGAAGCCCAGAACGCCCTGCTGCGCCTGCTGGAGGAACCGCCGGAGCGCACGTGCTTGCTCCTGATCGCGCCGAGCGCAGCCGCGCTGCTGGCCACGATTCGCTCCCGCTGCCAGCGCGTCGAGTTCGCCGGCGAGGCGCCCCTCGATCCCTTTAGCGACGAGGCACCCGAGGAGTGGCGCACGCTGGCGGCGCGCATCGAAGCCATCCCGACGCTGGAGCTGCCCGAGCTGCTCGAATGGGCCGAGGAGTTCCGGGGCGAGCGGGCTCGGGCCGCCGCTGCCGTCGAGACGCTGCTGGGCGTGGGTTCCGCTTGGATCCGGCGCCGTGTGGTCTCCGCAACCCGCGCGGGCCAGCCCGACGTGGCGCGCGACCTGGACGCCTTCCGCGAGCTCCTGCAGTGCCGCAAGGATCTGGTGCAGCGCAACGCCAATCCGCAGATGGTGGCCGAACGCGCACTGCTCGCCTGCCGCGAGGCGACCTAGTGTCCCGCCGCTACTTCTACGTCACCACGCCCATCTACTACGTGAACGCCGACCCCCACATCGGGCACACGTACACGACCGTCGTGGCCGACGCGCTGGCCCGCTACCACCGGCTGTGCGGCGAGCACACGTTTCTGCTCACCGGCACCGACATGCACGGAGAGAAGGTCGTCGAGGTGGCCACGCGCCAGGGCAGTACGCCGGGCGCCATCGCCGACCACTACTCGGGCCGCTTCGAAGCGACCTGGGACGAGCTCGGCCTGGGCTTCGACCGCTTCATTCGCACCAACGATCCCGACCACGTGAAGCTGGTGAAGGACATCCTCACCCGCGTGCACGAGGCCGGAGAGATCGAGTTCCGCGAGTACGAGGGCGACTACTGCGTCGGCTGCGAGCGCTTCCTCACCGACCGCGACCTGGTCGACGGCAAGTGCCGCGACCACGAGACGCCGCCGGAGCGCCGCAGCGAGGCCAACTACTTCTTCCTCATGACGCGCCACTTCGATTGGCTGGCCGACTACATCGAGACGCATCCGGACTTCATTCGCCCGGAGCGCTACCGCAACGAGGCGCTGGCCATGCTGCGGGAGGAGAGCGGCCTGGGCGACCTCTGCATCTCGCGGCCCAAGACGCGGCTCGATTGGGGCATCGAGCTCCCCTTCGATACCGACTACGTCTGCTACGTCTGGTTCGACGCGCTCATCAACTACCTGACCGGCATCGGCTACCCCGACGCCCCGGGCTTCCGCGAGCTGTGGGGGACCTGCGAGCACTTGGTGGGCAAGGACATCCTGAAGCCCCACGCCATCTTCTGGCCGACCATGCTGCACGCCATCGGCCTGGAGCCCCCGCGCCACCTGAACGTGCACGGCTACTGGGTGGTGGACGATCGCAAAGTCTCGAAGAGTCTCGGCAACATGATCTCGCCGACGGTCATGCGCGACCGCTACGGGTTCGAGTCGTTCCGCTACTTCCTGCTGCGCGACATGAGCTACGGGCTCGACTCGAACTTCACCGAGGAACTGATGGTGGGCCGCATCAATGCGGACCTGGCCAACAACCTGGGCAACTTGGTGAGCCGCACGCTCAACATGACGGCGCGCTTCGCCGGCGGTGCGGTCCCGGAGCCGCTGGCACCCGAGGAGCCGGAAACGAAGGTCGCCGAGGCGGTCGTGCGCGCGGTGACGCTGGTGGACGAGTACGTGCGCGGCCTCCAGATCCACCGCGCACTGGAAGCCATCTTCCAGGTCGTGGACGCCACCAACCGCTACCTGGAGCTGCGCGAGCCGTGGAAGGCCGCCAAGGACCCCGAGCGTACCGGCAGCGTCCACACGGCGCTCTACACCTGCTGCGAGGCGCTCCGGATCGTGGCGGTCCTGTTGTCGCCCTTCCTGCCGGAGACCGCGGCCGAGATCGCGCGGCGCCTCGGCGTCGAGGCCGAACTGGCCGACGCCCGGCTGCCCGAGGCGGCGCGCTGGGGCCAGATCCAGGTGGGCACGAGCACCCACAAGGGAGCTCCGCTCTTCCCGCGCATCGAGTGGCCGCCACCCGAGGACGCCTCGGCCTAGGCGACCGATCCCCAACCTGCGGAGTTCAGCATGTGGCTCGACAGCCATTGTCATCTCACGGCCGATCGCTTCGACGCCGATCGGGATGCGACGCTCGCGCGGGCCCGGGCGGCCGGCGTGGAGACGCTCGTCACGATTGGATCCGGCTACGGGGTCGCTGGGAACGCCGCCGCCGTCGGATTGGCCCAGGCCGCCGAGGGCGTCTACGCGACGGTGGGAGTGCACCCGCACGAGGCCTCCGAGCTCGACGACGCGGGCCGTTCCGAGCTGCGACGGTGGCTGGCAGAGGACGGGGTCGTGGCCGTGGGCGAGTGCGGCCTGGACTACCACTACATGAACTCGCCCCGCGAGGTGCAGCGCAGCGTCTTCGCAGAGCAGGTGGCGCTGGCGCGCGAGGTCGACCTGCCCGTCTCGATCCACGTGCGCGGCGACGACCCCGACGCCTACGGCGAGCTCTTGGACATCTGGATCGCCGAGGGACGGGGCGACCTGACCGGCGTGCTGCACTGCTACACGGGCAGCTTGGAATTCGCCCGCCGCGCTCTCGATCACGGCTTCTGCGTCTCGTTCTCGGGCATCGTCACCTTCAAGCGCAGCGGAGAGCTGCGCGAGGTGGCCCGCGGCCTGCCGCTCGACCGCCTGCTGGTGGAGACGGACGCGCCCTTCCTGGCGCCCGAAGGCCACCGCGGCCAGCGCAACGAGCCGGCCTGGGTGGTGCGGGTCGGCGAGCTGCTCGCCGAGCTCCACGGCACGACGCCCGAGGCGGTGGCGGCCGCAACCACGGCCAACGCGCGGCGCTTCTATCGGTTGCCGGAGGCCGCGCCGTGAACGAGACCGAGACGGTCCTGGCGCTCGCCACGCGGGTGGCGCGCGAGGCCGGCGACATCCAGCGCCGCCGCTACGAGACCGAACTGGACGTGCAGACCAAGAGCGCGTCCATCGACCTCGTCACCGAGGTGGACAAGGCCTGCGAAGCGTTGATCGTGGGGGCGATCGAGCGCGAGCGTCCCGGCGACGCTGTTCTGGCCGAAGAAGGCGGCGGTCACGACCGCGCCGACGCCCGCTGGCGCTGGGTCGTCGATCCGCTCGACGGCACCACCAACTACGCCCACGGCTACCCGCGCTTCGCCGTCTCCATCGGCGTCGAATGCGAGGGCGTGCGTCAGGTGGGCGTGGTCTACGACCCGCTGCTGGACGAGTGCTTCCACGCCACGCGCGGCGGCGGTGCCTTCCGCAACGGCCATGCGATCCGGGTCTCGGACGAACGAGACCTGGGCCAGGCGCTCTTGGCCACGGGCTTCGCCTACGACGTGCGCCGGGCCATGGACGACAACGTCGAGAACTTCGGACGCATGATCAAGGCGGCCCGGGCCGTTCGCCGCGACGGGAGCGCCGCTCTCGACCTGTGCTACGTGGCCGCGGGACGCTTCGACGGCTTCTGGGAGTTCAAGCTGTCGCCGTGGGACGTGGCCGCCGGCCTGTTGCTGGTGGAAGAAGCGGGCGGCCGGTGCTCGGACGCGGGGGGCGCTCCGGCCGACCCCTCCGGCCGTCAGACGGTCGCCACCAACGGTTGGCTGCACGACGCCATGCTGGAGCTGATTCGGCCGGGCGGCTGAGCCCGGCCTCGTGGCGACGGCTCAGGGTGCGGGCTCGGTAGGGAGCCCGGGGGGCAGCTCGCCGGCGGCCTCGCCGCCCGACTCCCCGGACTCCTCCGTCTCCTCCGACAGGAAGCGGTTCACGAAGGCCTCGAGACTGACGGGGATGTGCTCGGCCAGATCGAAGGGAACCCGGTAGACGGCGGAGTTTCCGGCCCGACGTGCCGGGATGCCCGCGTCCGAATCCGGGTGCCCCAGCACCAGCTCGGCCAGCATCGGGGCCTCGCTGTCGTCGGGGCCCTCGCCGCCGTGGACGGTCACGGTGATTCGCGGCGGCTCGATTCCCAGCGCGGCCAGATCGAGCGCCGCCGGGTCGTCGGCCACGATGTCCGACGCGTCCAGGCGCGCGAGCTCCGACACCAAGCGCGCGGCCCGGCCGGCGGCCATGTCGCGCGGCGTGGTCTTCCAGCCGTCCGCTTCGCGGCGGCCCTCGATCCGGTCCGGCTCTCCACCGTCGTGGGCGAAGGCGAGCTCAAAGCGCTGGGCCTCCGCGGCGACGAAGCGCGCCAGCTCCTTGAACCGATAGGCCACCACGTCGCGCGGCAGATCGTCCAGCCGCTCGGCGGGAATCCGGTAGAGCGACGCGGTGGCGCCGCGGGCGTAGCGGGCCGCACCCACGAGGCTGCCGACGGCGACCGAGACCGTGCGCGGCTCCTCCCCTTCCCCCGCCGCCAGAGTCAGCTCGGCCTCGAACTCGGGACGGGCGAGCCCCGTGTCGGCGCCCTCGGGCACGTCGTCCCAGAAGCCCTCGGCCCGGAGGAAGCGCAGGTCGGAGAGCAGCGCGTCGACGGCGCCGGAGTCGGCCGGACCCACGAGCGGCGCCTCCAACTGCCAGGCGCGCGCACCGACGTCGGCGTCCTCGTCCTCGCCGGCTCCATCCTGGCGCACGAGGGTGACGCCGCCCGACGGCCACCGCAGCACCGCCCGCTCCACGGCGCTGGTGTCGAAGTCGAGCACGCGCCGCTCCCGCAGATCCTCCACCGTCTTGCGCAGCGAGTTGACGCGCCAGGTCGGCACCATGAGGACGCGGCCGGAGCCGTCCGGCGACACGTAGGAGTTCTGCCCGACGGGCGTCTTGTTGCCGAGCGCCAGCTCGTGGTCGGCGCCGCCGGCCCGGAACCGCACGCTCGCCGCCCCGTCGCCGAGCCCGTAGACCGCGAGCGCCTGGGGCGACTCGATCTCGCCGTCACTGGTCATCTGTGCCAGCGCCGCGGCCATGCCGTCCAGCGCGCTGCCGTCGCCGGGAAACGCGATCGGCTCCACCAGCTGCCAGCGGGCGTCGTCACCGCGCCTGGCGTGGGCGTCGCGGTCGTCGGTCGTGCGCAGCCAGACGTCGCTGACATCGTCGGCCGCGATCTCCGGGTAGACCTGCTTCTCCGCCTCTTCGGTCCGGCGGCGCTCCTCCTCGCCCGCGAGCTCGTAGAAGTAGAGAAACGCGCCCAGCGCGGCGGCCAGTGCGAACAGAATCGCGGTCGTGCGCGGATTCATGAGCGCCCGGCACCCCGGCGCCGCGCCCACCAGGCCAGCACCCCGAAGACGGCGATCGCCTCTGGAAGCACGAAGAGCGACAGGTACTGCAGCCGCTGGAACTGGTCGTTCGAGAGCTGCAGCCGCGACGCCCGCGACTGGTTGGGACGGATCGAGATCGACTCGACGTCGCCCAGGAGCCAGTTGACCGAGTTCACGAACAGGTCGCGGTCGAGGTAGGCGTCCAGATACTCGTTGCTGGCGAAGTCCGAATCACCGACGACCACGACGCGCGCGGGATTCGCCGACTCGGCCCCGTTCTCGGCGTCTCCCCCGTCGAAGACGAGGCTGCCCGCCACCAGCACCGGCACCGGGCCCTCCAGGTCGTCCGCGCCGGCGGCGGCGCGGCCCGACGCCTGGTAGCCGGCGATGTCGCGCTCGGCCCACGACTCCTCCCCCGTGTAGACCACGGT
The DNA here is from genome assembly GCA_022361175.1 of Pseudomonadota bacterium. Classification (GTDB taxonomy): domain Bacteria; phylum Myxococcota_A; class UBA9160; order UBA9160; family UBA4427; genus JAKSBN01. The sequence goes on from JAKSBN010000413.1 coordinate 7,014, forward strand.
GTCGAAGACGCCCGGCCCGTCGTCCCGAATCGTCACGCTGCGGGCCACGTGGAAGATGGCCGGCTCGCGGAAGCCCTCCACGATGGGGTGCTCGTCGTACTTGCCGGCGAACGGCGTCGCGGCCGCCCCGAACAGCGCCAGCCGCGCGTCGAAGATGATGTCGTCGCCCAGCTCGACCCCCCACGTGCGCACGGTCTCGTCCAGGTCCGTCTGGGCGCGGGGGTCGATCATGACCAGCGCGGCACCACCGGCCCGGAGATAGCGATCGAGCGCCGCGTGCTCGCGGGAGAGCAGCGGCCGCGTCGGACCGGCGAAGACCAGCACGTCGGCGTCCTCGGGCACCTCGGCGGCGGCCCCCAGCACCAACTCCTCGACGCGGTAGTTCTCGTTGCGGAGCGCCTGGGCCGCGCGGCGATAGCCGTCCTTGGCCTCGGCGGCCTCGCCCTCGATGGGCCGCTCGTTGTGGCCGGTGACGAAGTAGACCTTCTTCTCTCCCGTCCGCGTGAGCTTCACCAGCGCGTTCGTGACGTCGGGCTCGCCGAAGGCGGTGAGGTCCACCGAGTCGCCCCCCATCTCGATCCGAACCAGCCCGCGGGCCAGGTCGGTCTCGTCGAGGCCCAGCTCGAGAATGAGATCCGGGCGCGCGTTCGGGTCGGCGAACTCCAGCCGGAAGCGCTCGCTCTCGTAGTCGTAGCGCTCGAGCAGGTCGCGCACGGGCGGCGCGTCCGACGGCCGGAAGAAGGCGGTGACGTTCACGTCCCGGTCCAGCGCCTCCAGGACCTTGCGGCTCTGGTCGGAGAGCGAGTGCACCTGCTGCTCGCTCCAGTCGAAGCGCTTCGTGTAGCGAGTCGACAGAAACCCCAGCATGCCGAGAATGGCGATGCCCAGCAGCGTCGACGCCACGGCGCTGCTGCCGTACTTGCCGGCGCGCCGGGCCTCGCCCGACGAGAGCCGCTCGCGCAGCGCGTCCAGGTTCGAAGCGGCCCAGGCCACCAGCAGCAAGGCGCCCAGGCCCAGGTTGCCCATGACCCACGCGATCGGCATGGGATAGACGACGGAGAGCAGGATCGACAGCAGCCCGAAGCCGAAAGCCACGAGCCCCACGCCCGCCAGGAGCGAGTTCCACCCACCCATGCCTAGCGCCACCTCACGGATTCGACCGTCGTCTTGGTCAGCAGCAGGAAGCCCGCGATCACGATCCCGAAGTAGGCCAGATCGCGCGTGTCCACGAGGCCCACCAAGACGCGTTCGAAGTAGTGCTCGCCGGGCGAGAGCCAGCGCAGCCCCTCCAGCAGCGAGCTGCCCCCCGGGCTGCCCGCCGCGGCGATCTCGGTGATGTAGGGGAGGATCATCAGCACCAGGATGATGACCAGCGTCAGCAGGAAGGCGATCAGCTGGTGTTGGGTGAGCGAGGAGGAGAAGGCCCCCACGGCCACGAACGTGAGGCTCATCAGGAAGAGCCCCAACAGCGCCGACGCCGTTTTGCCCACCTCGGGATCGCCGTACAGGAACAGGATGGCGGGAAAGAAAGCCAGCACGGCCACCATCACCAACACGAAGGCCGCGGCCGCCAGGAACTTGCCGACCACGATCTCCCAGATCGAGAGGGGACACGTGAGCAGGAGTTCCTGGGTCCCGTTGCTCTTCTCATTGGCGAAGAGCCCCATGGTCACGGCCGGTACCGTGAAGAGCAGCACCAGCCACATGCTGGCGATGAAGGGGGTCAGCAGGTGATCGTTCAGGTTGAAGTCGCGCAGGGCCTCGAAGTTCTGGAACTGCTGGGCCTGAGCGATCCGCAGGCTGAACTCCCCCAGCCCCGACAGGAAGAAGACCGCGGCCAGGATCGCCCACAGCGCCAACACCACGTAGGCCACCGGCGAGACGAAGAGCGACTGCAGCTCGCGGCCGGCGACGGCCGTCACGTGCCTCATCGCCCCGCCTCCGTCTGCTGCAGCGGGTCGCCCTCGCCGAGCGTGACCCGCGTGAACACTTCCTCGAGCCGCGTGCCGCCGGCCGTCAGGTCGGCCAGCGGGCGGTCCAGGGCGACCTGGCCGTTGCGAATCAGGATCACGCGCCGGCAGATGGCCTCCACCTCCGAGAGGATGTGCGTCGACAGAATCACCGTCTGCTGCTCGCGGTCCTCGGCCGGCTCGGCCAGCTCGGCGATCAGGGCGCGGATCTCGCGAATCTGGATCGGATCGAGCCCGACGGTCGGCTCGTCCAGAATCAGCACCGGCGGGTCGTGCACGATGGCCTGGGCCAGGCCGACGCGCTGGCGGTATCCCTTCGACAGGGTGGCGATGACCCGCCCGCGCACGTCCGCCAGGCCGCAGCGGGCGAGCGCCCGGGCGACCGCGTCGCGGCGGCGGGCCCGAGGCACGTCCTTTAGCTGCGCGACGTAGCGCACGTAGCTCTCGACGCTCATCTCGGGGTAGAGCGGCGGCGCCTCCGGCAGGTAGCCGATGGCGCGCCGGGCCGCGAGCGCATCGCCGAAGATGTCGTGACCCGCGATCCGCGCGGTGCCGTCGGTCGCCGGCAAGAACCCGGTCAGCATGCGCATGGTGGTGCTCTTGCCGGCCCCGTTCGGCCCCAGGAAGCCCACCACC
>JAKSBN010000237.1 GCA_022361175.1 Pseudomonadota bacterium
GCGCAGCGCGACTGGCCGGGTCGATCCCGCGGGCGATCCGCCCGCGCTTGACCGAGCGGACGTCGCGGGATAGCGTCGAATCGTCCGGTCTTCTTACGCAACCAGTTGCGCCCGATCTGCGACGAGGGGGGGATCGATGCCGTCGGCCACGTGGCGATCTACCGCGTGCATCCTGTGCGAGTGCAACTGCGGAATCGAGGTTCAACTGGGCGGCGAGGACGGCCGCCGGTTCGCGCGCATCCGCGGCGACAAGGCGCACCCCGGCTCCAAGGGATACGCCTGCGAGAAGGCCAGTCGCCTCGATCACTACCAGAACGGCCTCGACCGGCTGGTGGGCCCGCTCCGGCGCCGCCCCGACGGGAGCTTCGAGGCGATCGACTGGGACACCGCGATTCGCGAGGTCGCCGCGCGCCTCGCGTCGATTCGCGACCAGCACGGCGGCGAGAGCATCTTCTACTACGGCGGCGGCGGGCAGGGGAACCACTCGCCGGGCGCCTACTCGGGGGCGACCCAGTCGCTCCTGGGCATCCGGTATCGGTCGAACGCCCTGGCCCAGGAGAAGACGGGGGAGTTCTGGGTGTCCGGCAAGATGATCGGCGGTCTCTCGCGCGGGGACTTCGAGCGCTGCGAGGTGGCGGTCTTCGTGGGCAAGAACCCGTGGATGTCCCACGGCATCTCCCACGCCCGCGTGACGCTCCGCAAGCTGGCCAAGGATCCCAAGCGCTCGATGATCGTGATCGACCCTCGCCGCAGCGAGACGGCCGACTTGGCCGACTTCCACCTGCAGGTGAAGCCGGGCCGCGACGCCTGGCTGGTGGCGGCCATGGCCGCGGTGCTGGTGCAGGAGGACCGGGTCGACCACGCCTTCCTCGCCGCCCACACCCAGGGCGCGGAGAAGCTTGTTCCGCTGCTCGAGCGCGTCGACGTGACCCGCTACTGCGAGATCGCGGGGGTGGACGAGGAGCTGGTGCGCGCGGCCTCGCGACGGATCGCCGAGGCGTCCAGCGTCGCGGTGGCCGAGGACTTGGGCGTGCAGATGAACGTCCACTCCACCTTGTTGAGCTATCTGCAGCGGTTCCTGTGGATGCTCACCGGAAACTTCGGCAAGGCTGGGGCCATGTACATGCCGACGGCGCTCCAGCCGCTCACGGGGCGTCGGACGGCGCCGTCGGGCGGCGGCCGCACGAGCCCGGTCGTCGGCGCCCGCATCATCACGGGGCTGGTCCCGTGCAACGTGATCGCCGAGGAGATTCTGACCGACCATCCGAAGCGCTACCGGGCCATGATCGTCGAGAGCGCCAACCCGGCGCACTCGCTGGCCGACAGTCCTCGTATGCGCGAGGCCCTGGCCGCGCTCGACACGCTGGTGGTGATCGACGTGGCCATGACGGAAACCGCCCGCCTCGCCGACTACGTGTTGCCGACCTCTACCCAGTTCGAGAAGACCGAGTTCACGCTCTTCAACTTCGAGTTCCCCAACAACGTCTTTCACCTGCGCCGCCCGTTGCTCGCGCCTCCGGACGGCGTGCTGCCCGAAGCCGAGATTCACGCGCGCTTGGTGGAAGCCTTGGGGGCGATGCCGACCGATGCGCTGCCCGAGCTGCGGCAGGCCGCCTGGCGCGGACTCGACGAGTTCGCCGAGGCGTTCACCGGCTTCGTCGCGGACAATCCCCAGGCCCTGCCGCTGGCGCCAGTGATCCTGTACCGAACGCTGGGCGAGGCCCTGCCCCCCGCGCTGAAGGAAGGCGCCGTCCTGTGGGGCGCGTGCCAGTTCTGCGCCCAGGAGTACCCCGATTCGATCCGGCGCGCGGGATTCCTCGGCGAGGGGCCCGCGCTCGGCAACGCGCTGTTCGAGGGCGTTCTCGCGGCCCGGTCGGGCATCGTCTTCACCGTCGACGAGTTTGAGGAGAGCTTCGCGCGGATCCGTACGCCGGGGGGACGCCTCCAGCTTTGGATCGACGAGCTGGAGGAGGCCGTGCAGGGGCTGGAGGAGGGACCGCGTGACGAGGACAGCGAGTATCCGTTCGTGCTGTCGGCCGGCGAGCGCCGCTCGTTCACGGCCAACACGATCTTCCGCGACCCGCTGTGGCGAAAGAAGGACGCCGACGGCGCGCTCTTCCTCTGTCCCGAGGACGGCGAGCGGCTAGGCGTTGCGGAGGGCGAGCTCGTCCGCGTGACCACGCGGCGGGGCCGGGCCGAGGTGCGGGTTGCGCTCTCGGACCGCATGCAGCCGGGCCACATCTCGCTCCCCAACGGTCTCGGCCTGGACGCCACGTCCGAGGAGGGCGAGCTCCAGCGGGTGGGCGTCGCGCCCAACGAGCTGACCTCCCTGGAGGACCGCGATCCCTACGCCGGCACCCCCTGGCACAAGCGCGTGCCGGCCCGGGTCGAGCGCGTCGCGTGACGCGGTCTGGAGAAAGGAGTCCCCCATGAGCGACGACGGCCAGGTCCGGACCGAGGTCCGCGATCGCATCCTCTCGATCGAGATCGACCGCCAGGCGAAGCGCAACGCCTTCACCCCCGTCATGTTCGAGCAGCTGGGGGACGCCCTCACGCGGCTCGAACGCGAGGACGAGCTCTGGGTCGGGCTCGTGACGTTCGCGGGCGACCACGCGACGGCGGGTCTCGACCTGCCGCGCTTCCGGCAGGCGTTCACCAGCGGGCGGGCCACGGACTTGGGCGACCGGATCGACCCCTTCGCGCTGCGCACGCGCGTCACCAAGCCGGTGGTCATGGCCGTCCAGGGGGCCGTCTACACGGTGGGGATCGAGCTGCTTTTGGCGGCAGACATCGTAGTGGCCGCCGACAGCGCCAAGCTCTGTCAACTGGAACCCAAACGGGGATTGGCCACCTTCGGCGGCGCCAGCTTCCGCTACGTCGAGCGCGCGGGCTGGGGGAACGCCATGTACCACCTGTTGCGAGCCGACGTCTTCGACGCGGAGCGCGCCCTCGAGCTGGGCTTCGTGCAGGAGGTCGTGCCTCACGGCCAGCAGAAGGAGCGCGCGCTGGAGTTGGCGCGCGAGGTGGCGGGCGTGGCGCCCCTGGCGGCGCGCTGGATCAAGCGCTCGGCGTTGGCCTACGCTCTCGAGGGAGAGAAGGCGGCCATCGACATGATCCCCGAGATGATGTGGGAGACGTCCAACTCCGAGGACGCGGCCGAGGGCCTGCGGTCTTTCGTCGAGAAGCGCGACCCGGTCTTCCGCGGCCGCTGAGGGCGAGATGAGCGGAGCCAGCGCAGACAAGGTCTGCATCGTCACGGGAGTGGGGCCGGGAACCGGCACCGCGCTCGTGGAGCGCTTCGCCGCCGGCGGCTACCGCGTGGCCATGCTGGCCCGCAATGCCGAGCGGCTCGAGGCGCTCGCCGGTCGCATCGGCGACGCGCATCCCTTTCCGTGCGACGTCGCGGACAGCGGCGCGCTGAGCGACGCCGTCGCCCAGATTCGCGCCGCGCTGGGGGCGCCGAGCGTCGTCGTCCACAATGCCGTCGGTGGCGCCTTCGGGAGCTTCCTGGACGTGGACGCCAAGACGCTGGAGCGCAACTTCCACATCAACACCATGGCGCTCTTCCATCTGGCGCGCGCCACGGTCCCGGACATGCTCGAGGCCGGCTTCGGCGCGATCCTCGCCACGGGGAACACGGCGGCCTACCGGGGCAAGGCACCCTTTGCCGGCTTCGCCCCGACGAAGGCGGCCCAGCGCATCCTGATCGAGAGCATCGCCCGCAGCGTGGGGCCGCGCGGGGTGCACGCCGCCTACGTGGCGGTGGACGCCGTCATCGACGTGCCCTGGACGCGCGAGCGCTTCGCCGACCAGCCGGACGACTTCTTCTGCAAGCCCGCCGACATCGCGGACGAGTGCTTCCACATCGCCCACCAGCCGCGCTCGGCGTGGGCCTCCGAGGTGGTGATCCGGCCTTTCGGCGAGAGCTGGTAGCGCCGTGCCCGACCTGCGGATCTTCTCGTACCTCCCGAATCCGCGCCTGGCCAAGGCGTTGATCGCCGCTCGCTACTCGGGTGCCGAGATCGAGATCGTCGGCGCGTCGCCGCGGGAGCTGGTGCATTGGCTCTGGGACTACGACGCCCGCGCGCTCTCGGAAGGCGAGCGCGCGCAGCACGCAGACTGCGCGCGCCAGGCGCGGACCGGCTTCTCGGGCACGCTCTACAAGACGGATGCGTTCCTGGCCGCGAATCCCTTCGGCGATGTGCCGACGGCCTTCGGGGCCGGGGGCGAGCGGGGTCTCTTCGAGTCGAACAGCATCATGCGGGCCGCGGCGCGGCTGGGGTCGAACGCCCCCCAGCTCTACGGGGCCGATGCCCTGGAACAGTCGCGCATCGACGGGTTCCTGGACCGGACGCTGGTCTTCGCCCGCGAGGTGCAGCGCTATCTGCTCTCGGGCCGCAGAGAGATGCCGCCGTCTCTGTACACCGAGATGGCGGACGCCCTCGAGTCCTATCTGCACGGTGTGGAGCAGGCCCTCCAGAGCCACAAGTTCCTCGCCGGCGACGCGCTCACCCTGGCCGACATCGCCTTCGCCTGCGAGCTGTGTCTCTTCACCAACGAGGTCCATCTCGCCGACGCGCTCGAACGCGCCGGGTTGGCGCCGCTGCTCCCCAGCGTCGCGAGCTACCCAAGGGCGTGCGCCCACCTCGCGGATCTGGCCGCTCGGGAGCCCTTCTCGGAGCAGCTGAGCAGCTACTTGGAGCGACTGCCGCCGGCCGACTGAGCCGATTGGCTTGTGGGGGACGTCACCCGTTCTGGCGTGGCAGCGAGTCGGGTTCGCCGACGCGATGTAACCTGCGAGCGTCGCGCCTCCTCGAAGCAGACATGCCTGCCTTGCTTTTCTGGTCGGAGCGTCGCGAGATGCGACCACCGACGACCCGACTGCGGCATCGGAACCCCATGCACGAACGTGGGCACGTGCGGATTTCGGCCGGGCCCAGCGTTCTGCAGGATTTCCCTCGCTCTCGCGCTCTCCAGCTCCGAGACGTCGTCCGGGGAAGGACCGACTTCCCGTTCGTTCGACGAGAATTGAGCACTCGGTGTGCCCGAGCCCATGTACGATCGTCGCTGCGGAAACCCGGAGGTCCACGGTGAACCGCCTGATCCGGCTGTTCGGAACTTCGATCGGACGCAAGCTCGTCATGGCGGGCACGGGCTTGATGCTGATCGGGTTCGTCCTGGTCCACATGCTCGGGAACATGGCGATGTTCCAGGGGGCGGACGCCCTGAACGGCTACGCCGCCTGGCTGCAGGGACACCCGCTGATCTGGGCCGCGCGGGCGGGCCTGCTCGGCGTCTTTCTCGTGCATTCGGTGACCGCCGTTTCGCTGGCTCTCGAGAACCGCCGCGCCCGGCCGGTGGCCTACGGGCGCAAGGAGCTCGTGGCCGCCACGCTGGCCTCTCGCTACATCGTCCTCTCGGGCGTGCTGGTGCTCGGGTTCGTGATCTTCCATCTCGGGCACTTCACGTTCGGGTGGTTTCAGCCCGAGCACTTCCAAGCCAGAGACGCCCAGGGGCGTCACGACGTGTTTCACATGGTCGTGGCTGGCTTTCAGAGCCCGCTGTTCTCCGGCGTCTACGTGGTCTCGATGTTGTTGGTCGGGTTCCACCTCCACCACGGCGTGAAGAGCCTGGTCCAGACCCTGGGCATCAACCACGACAGTTACAACGCTCTCCTCTCGCTCGCGGGGAAGGGCCTCGTGGGCCTCATCGTCATCGGCAATTGCTCGTTCCCGGTTCTCGTGCTGATGGGCGTGATCGGCGCCTCGGGAGACAACTGACCATGGAACTCGACGGAGGCGTTCCGGGGGGACCGCTGGCCGAGAAGTGGGACAAGCACCGCTTCGACATGAAGCTCATCAATCCCGCCAACAAACGGAAGTACAAGATCATCGTGGTGGGCTCGGGCCTCGCAGGCGCATCGGCGGCCGCCACGTTGGGCGAGTTGGGGTACCAGGTCGACTGCTTCTGCTTTCAGGACAGCCCCCGGCGCGCCCACAGCATCGCCGCCCAGGGAGGCATCAACGCCGCCAAGAACTACCAGAACGACGGCGACAGCGTCTGGCGGCTCTTCTACGACACCGTGAAGGGAGGAGACTTCCGCTCTCGAGAGGCCAACGTCCACCGGCTCGCCGAGATCAGCAATCACATCATCGATCACTGTGTGGCGCAGGGCGTGCCCTTCGCCCGGGAGTACGGGGGCCTGCTGGCCAACCGGTCCTTCGGTGGGGCGCAGGTCTCCCGGACTTTCTACGCCCGAGGCCAGACGGGCCAGCAGCTGTTGCTCGGTGCCTACGGTTCGCTCTCGAGGCAGATCGCCGCGGGCACGGTCAAGATGCACACCCGGGTGGAGATGCTCGACGTGGTGCTCCAGGACGGGCACGCTCGCGGCATCATCACGCGCCACCTGGTCTCCGGCCGCATCGCGCGCTGGGCGGCGCACGCGGTGGTGCTGGCCACCGGCGGCTACGGCAACGTCTTCTATCTCTCGACGAACGCCGTCGGGTGCAACGTGACGGCCACCTACCGCGCGTACAAGAAGGGCGCTCTCTTCGCGAATCCGTGCTTCACGCAGATCCACCCCACGTGTATTCCCGTCGCGGGCGAGCACCAGTCGAAGCTGACCCTCATGTCGGAGTCGCTCCGCAACGACGGGCGCATCTGGGTGTCCAAGGACGTCGGCGACGAGCGGGCCCCGGGCGACATCCCGGAAGCCGAGCGCGACTACTACCTGGAGCGGAAGTACCCCGCCTTCGGAAACCTCTCGCCCCGCGACATCAGCTCGCGCGCGGCCAAGGAGGTGTGCGACGAAGGCCGGGGCGTCGGGCCGCTCGGCCGGGGCGTCTACCTCGACTTCGCCGATGCCATCGGGCGCTTGGGCGAGGGTACGATCCGAAAGCGCTACGGCAACCTGTTCGAGATGTACGAGAAGATCACGGGCGAGGACCCCTACCGGGTGCCGATGCGCATCTATCCCGCCTCCCACTACACCATGGGCGGTCTCTGGGTGGACTACAACCTGCAGAGCACGATCCCCGGGCTCCACGTCATCGGCGAAGCCAACTTCTCCGACCACGGAGCCAACCGCCTGGGCGCCAGTGCGCTGATGCAGGGGCTGGCCGACGGCTACTTCATCGTTCCCCACACCGTCGGGCACTACCTGGCCGGCTGCGATCGCCGCGAGCTCGACTGTGAGACCCCGGAGTTCGACGACGCCGAGCGCGAGGTGCGAGAGCGCATCGAGCGGCTCTTGGCAGTGGATGGACGGCGGTCGGTCGAGTCGTTTCACAAGGCGTTGGGGAACGTCATGTGGGAGTCTTGCGGGATGTCGCGCAACGCCGAGGGCCTCGAGCGTGCCGTCGGCGAGATCGGAGCGCTGCGCGAGGAGTTCTGGGAGAACGTCAGCGTCACGGGCGGGAACGAGGAGTTCAACGTGGCGCTCGAGCGAGCCGGGCGGGTGGCCGACTTTCTCGAGTTCGCCGAGATCCTCTGCTACGACGCCCGCAGCCGCGACGAGAGCTGCGGAGCCCACTTCCGCGAGGAGCACCAGACCGCCGACGGCGAGGCCCGGCGGAACGACGAGGACTTCGCCTACGTCGCCGCCTGGGAGTACCGGGGCGTCGGACAGAAGCCGACGCTGCACAAGGAACCGCTCGCCTTCGAGAACGTCCAGCTGGCCACGAGGAGCTACAGGTGAGGTTCACACTGCGGGTCTGGCGGCAGAAAACCGCCGGATCGGCCGGGAGCTTCGTCGCCTACGCCGCCGAAGACATCAGCTCGGACATGTCCTTCCTGGAGATGCTCGACGCCGTCAACGAGAGCCTGGTCGGGAAGGGGGAGCCTCCCATTGCCTTCGACCACGACTGCCGCGAGGGCATCTGCGGCATGTGCTCACTGGTGATCAACGGCGTTCCGCACGGGCCCCAGCGCGGCACCACCGCCTGCCAGCTCCACATGCGCCACTTCCGCGACGGCGACACGATCACGGTCGAGCCCTGGCGTGCGCGCGCCTTCCCCATCATTCGCGATCTCGTGGTCGATCGCCGCTCCTTCGACCGCATCATCCAGGCGGGGGGCTACATCTCGATTCGGACCGGCTCGGCCCCCGATGGCAACGCCGTCGCGGTTCCGCAGGAGAGCGCGGAGGCCGCCTTCGACGCCGCGGCATGCATCGGCTGCGGCGCCTGTGTTGCGGCCTGTCCCAACGCCTCTGCCTCGCTCTTCGTCGCGGCCAAGGCGCAGCAGTTCTCGCTGCTGCCGCAGGGACAGCCCGAGCGGCACAAGCGCGCCATCCAGATGGTGGAGGCCATGGACCGCGAGGGCTTCGGCGGCTGCTCTAACCACTACGAATGCGAAGCGGCGTGTCCGAAGAAGATTCCCGTGCGCTTCATCGCCGATCTGAACCGCGATTTCGTGAAGGCCGCGCTGACCAGCCGGGCTTTCGAGCCGCCGCCGGTGCTCGTCGAGGAGGAGTGACGCACGGCGCTCGTTCGAGCTGCCGCGTCAGTGCGCCCCGCCGCTCCGCTGTTCGCGCAGCTTGCAGTTGCGCGCGGCCAGGGGCGAGCACGAGCAGTCCTGCCCGCTGCCCCCGCAGCTGCCGCGCAGGCGACGTCCCTGAGCGATGGCGCCGATGGACATGGCGAGAACCGTCAAGCCGATGACGACCAGGGCGGCGAGAAAGGTGACCATGGCGGGAGTCTACTCCGCTTCGGAGGCGTCGCCGACCGCCGTCTCCAGAAAGCCGGGAAAGCCCGAGGTGGCGTGAGCCTCGAGGCCGTCGCCCTCGGTGCGCACCAGGAAGTAGGCCCCGAGGCCGTGTTCCTCGGCCAGCGCCAGTCCCTCTTCGGGCCCCAGCACCGTCAGCGCGGTGGCCCAGGCGTCGGCCAGCACCGCCTGGGCGTGCACGACGCTGACCGAAGCCAGGGCGTGCGCCACCGGGCGGCCCGTGCGGGGATCCACGATGTGGCTGCGCCGCTCGCCGCCCACCTCGTAGAAATTGCGGTAGTCGCCCGAGGTCGCCAGGGCGAGATCGGAGAGGGGCACGACGCCCTGCGCCACCCGATCGCCCTCCTCGGGGCGCTCGATGCCCACCTGCCAGGGACCGCCGCCCGGCCGCTGGCCCCGCACGCGCACCTCGCCGCCCACCTCCACCAGGTAGTTCTCCCAGCCCAGTTCATCCAACGCCCGGGCCACGGCGTCCGTGCCGTACCCCTTGGCGATGGCCGACAGGTCGCAGCGCAGGTCTGGGCGGGCCTTGGTGGCGGTCCGCGCCTCGAGATCCAGCGCGAGCATGCGGTAGCCCACCCGCTCTCGCAGCGCGGCCAGCTCGGCCGCGTCGGGCCCCTCGCCGGGGATGCGCGCGCCCGCGCCGAAGCCCCAGGCCGCGACCAGCGGCCCCACCGTGATGTCGAAGGCGCCGCCCGTCCACTCGCTCACCTGGCGCGCCAGGTCGAGCACGTCCAGCGTGTCGGGAGACAGCGCGAAGGGGGAGGGCGCGGCGTGCGCGTTCAGGCGCGACAGCTCGGAGTCGGGGTCCCACGTGGACATCAGCCCGTTGACGCGGTCCAACTCGGCGGTGATCCGCTCTCGGGCGGCCAGGAGGTCGTTGCGGGTGTGCCCCTCGCCGCCCAGCACGACCGCCCAGGTCGTGCCCATGGTGGGGCCGGAGAGCCCGACTCGGTCCGGCAGCGTGTACCAGAGCTGGTAGACCGCCAGGCCGATCAGCGTGGCCAGGAAGACCGGGAGCAGCGCCCGGGCGCGCGGGGTGAGGATCTCGGGCCGGCCGCTACCCGCCGAAGTCATCGAACGCGATGTTCTCCGGCTCCACTCCCAGATCGTCGAGCATCTTCTTGCAGGCCTCGATCATCATGGGCGGGCCGCACAGGTAGTACTCGACGTCCTCGGGTGCGGGGTGGTCCTTCAGGTAGTTGTCGTACAGCACCTGGTGGATGAAGCCGATGAGGCCGGTCCAGTTGTCCTCCGGCAGCGGCTCCGAGAGGGCCAGGTACCAGTCGAAGTTCTCGTTCTCGGCCGCGATGGAGTCGAAGTCCTCCACGTAGAAGGCCTCGCGCAGCGAGCGGGCGCCGTACCAGAAGGTGACCTTGCGGTCCGTGTGGAGGCGCCGGAATTGGTCGAAGATGTGGCTGCGCATGGGCGCCATGCCGGCGCCGCCGCCGATGAAGCACATCTCGTTGCCGGTTTCCTTGGCGAAGAACTCGCCGAAGGGGCCCGAGATGACCACCTCGTCGCCCGGCTTCAGGTCGAAGATCCAGGACGACATCTGGCCGGGCGGCAGGTCCGGCTCGCGGGGCGGGGGCGAGGCGATGCGGACGTTCAGCATGATGACGTCCTTCTCCTCGGGGTAGTTCGCCATGGAGTAGGCCCGCACCACGGGCTCGTCCACCTTCGACTCGAAGCGCCACATGTCGAGCTTGTCCCAGTCCTCCCGGTACTCGTCCTCGATCACGTAGTCCTTGTAGCGGGCCAGGTGGGCCGGGCACTCGATCTGGATGTAGCCGCCGGCCCGGAAGGGCACCTCGTCGCCGGCGGGCAGCTCGAGCACCAGCTCCTTGATGAAGGTGGCCACGTTGTGGTTCGAGCGCACGCGGCACGTCCAGCGCCGCACGTCGAAGACTTCGGGCGGCAGCTCGATCTCCAGGTCTTCCTTCACCTTCACCTGGCACGCCAGGCGCATGCCGTCGCGCGCCTCCTTGGGCGTGATGTGCGAGACCTCGGTGGGCAGGAGCGCCCCGCCCCCGGAGCCGACGCGGCAGCGGCAGACGCCGCAGGTGCCCTTGCCGCCACAGGCGGAGGGGATGAAGATGCCGCTGCTGGCCAGCGTGCCCAGCAGCGTCCCGCCGGCGTCCACCTCGAGCGCCTTGTCGTCGTCGTCGTTGATCCCGATCTTGACCTTGCCGCCGGGCGAGAGCTTGGCCTTCACGGTCAGGAGCAGCGCCGTCAGCACCACGATGGTGACGGTGAAGCCGAGCATGCCGAAGAGGATGGTGTTCACGACGGATCTTCCTTCGCGCAGTCGCCTAGAGCTGGATGCCCGAGAAGGCCAGGAACCCGATGGCCATGAGTCCCACGGTGATGAAGGTGATGCCGAGGCCCCGGAGCGGCGGCGGCACGTCGCTGTAGCGGAGCCGCTCGCGCACCGCGGCCAGCGCCACGATGGCCAACGCGAAGCCCACGCCCGAGCCGGTGCCGAAGACGGCGGCCTCGGTGAAGGTGTAGTCGCGGTTCACCATGAAGAGCGAGCCGCCCAGGATGGCGCAGTTGACCGCGATCAGCGGCAGGAACACACCCAGCGAGCCGTAGAGCGCCGGCGCGTAGCGGTCGATCACCATCTCCACCACCTGCACGGTGGCCGCGATTGTGCCGATCAGCACCAGGTAGCTCAGGAACGACAGGTCCACGCCGGCGCCGCCCGGGATCCAGGAAAGCGCCCCCTCCTCCAGGAGGTTGGTGTAGAGCCACTGGTTCAGCGGGCAGGTGAGCGCCAGCACGAAGACCACGGCGAGGCCGAGGCCCAGGGACGTTTCGACCTTTCGCGAGATGGCCAGGAAGGAGCACATCCCGAGAAAGAACGCGAGAGCCATGTTCTCAACGAAGATCGCCTTCGTAGCCAGGCTCAAGTAGTGCTCCAACATGGAGCTCGTCCTCCACCTGCTCCGGGCGGTACGCGCGCACCGCCCAGATGAATAGACCGATGAGGATGAAGGCCGCGGGCGCCATCACCATGAAACCGTTGGGCAGGTACCAGCCGCCCTCGTTGATGGGCTGCAGGATCGTGATCCCGTAGAGCTTGCCCGTGCCGAAGAGCTCGCGGAAGAACGCGACCACGATCAGCACGAGGGCGTAGCCGCCCGCGTTGCCGACGGCGTCGAGGAACGACGGCCACGGCTTCGACTGCATCGCGAAGGCCTCGGCGCGGCCCATGATGATGCAGTTCGTGATGATCAGGCCCACGAAGACCGAGAGCTGCAGGCTGATCGAGTACGCGAACGCCTGCAGGAACTGGTCGGCGACCATCACCATCGACGCGATGATCGTGAGCTGCGTGATGATCCGGACGCTGGGCGGGATCATGTTTCGCAGGAAGCTCACGGCCACCGTCGAGGTCGTCAGCACGAAGAGCACCGCCAGGCTCATCACCACGGCGGTGTCCAGCTTCGTCGTGACCGCCAGGGCCGAGCAGATGCCCAGGAC
>JAKSBN010000350.1 GCA_022361175.1 Pseudomonadota bacterium
CGGCGAGAGTCAGCGCGGGGGTGATTTCAAGCATGGGGAAATACTTCGGCCAATGAAGAGAAAACTTTACTCGCCTATCGAGTGGTAGACCCTAGGGGGGGGGGCGATGCTTGACTTGCGCCCGCGGGGATCCGAACGGAGGGAGGGAGGGAGGGAGGGAAGATGGGTCAGCCGTTGTCCTGCCCCGCTGCGAGGCTGCGGACGATCCGGCGAATCAGGGCGTCCCACTGGTCCGGATCGGGAGGGGCGAACCCGGCGCCCCGCAGAAGCAGGAGCCCGAGGCGCATGGTCTCCATGAAGTAGAGGATCGACTCGACGTCCGCGCCGGGGGAGAGCGTCCCGTCGGCATGCGCGGTCCGAACGGTTCGCTTGAGTGCGAATCGCCAGCGGCGCCGCGCCTCGGCGACCGCCTCCGCGACCTCAGGCTCCCGCCGCGCGGCCACATAGGCTTCGAGCTGGATGGCCTCGGTGGTGTTCAGAGGCCCCTGCCGATCGGTCAGACTTCTGGCGATGAAGTCGGCGACCGGTCGATCTGCGCGTACACGCTCGGAGGCCGCCTTGATCGCCCGCGTCACGACGGCTTCGATCAGCAGCGCGTTCTTCGACTCGAAACGCCCGTAAACGGCCCCGCTGGAGAGGCCGGCCTCCCGGACGATGTCCAGAATCTTCGTTCCTGCGTAGCCCTTCGACGCGAACACCCGCGCGGCCGCTTCCAGGAGCTGCTCTCGGATCTCGTCGGCCTCCTGAGGCTTCTCGGAGGCCGCCGCGTCTCGCTTCGTTTCCATGAGGGACACAACGTACATCCCAGAGTTGTGCCTCGAAAGGCAACGGAGACAGGGGAGCCCTGCAGATGGAGTCGCCGATCCCCGGGATCCACTGGTTCGCGGGCCCCTCTCTCGGCATGGGGGTTCTTGAGATGGGTGCCCGTGAATCCGGATCGCGATCAGAACTCGCGGAGCTTGGCAAAGCGGTCGCGGTGATAGATGGCATCGCCCAGCGTCAGCTCTGCCGACTTGCATCGCTTGAAGAAGAGGCCGATCTCCTCCTCGTCCGTCATGCCGATGCCCCCGTGCATCTGGAGTGCCTCCCGAGTGATTAGGCTGGCGACGTCCGAGCAGCGTGCCTTGCAGGCGCTGGCCCACAGGGGCACGTCCTCGCGCTTCTCGTCCAGGGCCGAGAGCCCCTCCCGGACGACCGAGCGCGCCATTTCGAGCTCGCACCACATGTCCGCAACGCGGTGGCGCAGAGCCTGGAACGTGCCGATCTTCACGCCGAACTGCTCGCGCTCCTTGATGTAGGCGAGCGTGCGCTCGAAGGCCTCGCCGAAGGCTCCCAGCATCTCGGCTGAGAGGCCGATGGTGGCGCGATCGAAGACCGCGTCCAGCAGGTCGGCACCTCGGCCGAGCTCACCGAGGATGCGATCCGCGGAGACGTCCACGCCGGCCAATTGCACGTCGGCCGCGTTTCGACCGTCCACCAAGTGCTGGCGCCGGACGGACAGCCCCGGCGTGCCGGAATCGACGACGAAGAGCGTGATGCCGTCGCGATCTCCCGGATCGCCGTCGGTTCGCGCAACGACGACCAGCTGGTCCGCGACATGGCCGTCGAGGACGAATTGCTTGCGCCCGTCGATGCGGTAGGCGGCCCCGTTGCGAACCGCTCGGGTCTCCACCGCGTAGGGTGCGAAGCGACCCCGCTCCTGGAACGCCATCGCCAGGATTCGCTCGCCGGAGCAGATTCCCGGCAGCAGGTCCTTTTGGAGCGGCTCGCTGCCTCCCAGGAGGATCGCGCTCCCCGCCAGCAGGACGGTGGAGCCGACGGGCTCGGGAGCCAGGACGCGGCCGCACTCCTCGAGCACGACTCCCAGCTCGCCGTACCCCATGCCCGCCCCGCCGACCTCCTCGGGGAAGAGAATTCCCTGCCAGCCCATCTGGGCCATCTCCTCCCAGATCTCGCGCGAGAACCCGGACGCGTCCTCCGAATCGCGCAACGCGCGCATCCGTGAAACGGGGGATTTCTCGTCCAGATAGCTCGTTGCCGTCTGCTTCAGGACCAGCTGTTCTTCGCTGAGGATCAGAGCCATGGTGCGTCGTCCTTGTGTGGAGAGGTCGGACTACTCGGGGATGTTCAGGACACGCTTGGCGATGATGTTGCGCTGGATCTCGCTCGTCCCGCCCCAGATCGAGTTCACTGGAGTCCTGAGCCAAGCGCGGGTCCGCAGCAGCTCGGATTCGTCGTAGCCGTCGCCCTTTCGACCCAGCCCGCGAGTCCCGAGAGCGTGCATCGCGAGTTCCTGTTCGCGCTTGCTGAGTTCGGACCAGTAGTACTTCGACATGGTGGCGATCTCCCGGCCCGTCTGGCCCGAGCGGGCCTCCTCTGCGGCCCTGCGCATCGTGATGGCGAAGGCCTGCGAGTCGAGCTCGTACTGCACGATGCGCTCTCGCAGGGCGGGATCCGCCAACTTGCCGTCCTCGACACCGACGTATTCGCGGGCCAAGTCGACGAGCCGCGACCCGCCCGTACCCCTCGCGCGGCCTTCGGGGTTCGAGCCGCCACGCTCGTGCTGGAGGAGGCGCTTGGCCACCGTCCAACCGCCGTTCACCGGGCCGATGACGTCTCTGGCCTTGGCGCGAGCGCCGTCGAAGAAGACCTGCGCAAACGTCTCGGAGCCATCGAGCAGGCTGATGGGGGTGACCTCGACTCCCTGCTGCTTCATGGGAAAGAGGAGGAAGCTGATTCCTTCGTGCTTTGGCGCGTCCGGGTCAGTGCGCACCAGACAGAAGATCCAGTCCGCTTGGGGCGCCCCACTGGTCCAAATCTTCTGCCCCGTGACGACGTACTCGTCCCCGTCCCGGACCGCGCGCGTCTGCAGGCTGGCGAGATCGGAGCCCGCCCCGGGCTCGCTGTAGCCCTGGCACCAGATCACCTCGTGCCGCGCGATCTTGGGGATGTGCTCGCGCTTCTGCTCCTCGGTGCCGAACTCCAGGATCGTCGGCCCGAGCATGGAGAGGCCGAAGCTGGTGGGCTGCGGCGCCCGGATCGCGCGCATCTCTTCCGCAAGCACCGCCCGCCGCGCTCGGTCCAGCCCGCCCCCGCCGTATTTCGTGTCCCAGCCCGGTGCCGCCCAGCCCCGACTCCCGAGCGTGCGAACCCACGCGTCGTAGCGCTTCCGGGGGAGGTTCTCGCGCGTCTTCCCGCGCAGATCCGCGGGACAGTTCTTCTCCAGCCAGCTTCGAACCTCGTCGCGGAACGATTCCAGGGACCCCATGGATTCTCCTCCCTGCCGTAGCCCGGCGATGGCCTCGACCATCCTACGCGGTCACCGAGCGCCGAGACGATGAACGCGAGCCCCGCACCGCGCTGTTGATTGAGAATAATATTTTTTCTAATACGTGCAAGAGACGCAGAGGCAACGGGGCTGGAGCAGGGCTCGCTATTCTTGCGCAGCCCGCTCAAGGACGAGGTGGCAAGGAGCAGAGGTGGGGGAAGGACGAGTGCAGTCATCCCGGGTTCGGTTGACTCGGTCTGGAAGAGAGGCGATCGAACGCGCTTCGAAGACGATTTGGAGGGCGGGAAGGAACTCGCGGCAGAAGGACACGCCGCTCAAGCTGTCCACCGCGCTCTACGACCTTCTCTTGGTGCAGGCCCTGGAAGAAGCGGACTTCAACCAGACGAAGGCCGCTGAGTTGCTGGGATGCTCGCGCCAGAACATCCGGTGTCTGCTGGATGCCCGGCCCTGGATCAAGGTCAAGCGCCCGGCGACCCGTTAGGCTCCGCAAAGGTGACTCCTTCCGAGTTCTCCGCGTCGGAGAACACGACGGGGATGCGCTTCGACGCGTTGCTGATCGCGCGCGTTCTCGAGCACCTGTCTCGCAGCGGGGCCAAAGCCGAGCCAGCCGCGCGCTGAATCGAAGCCTCCACACCCGTCCTCCCGGACGCGGGCGACTGTACCGGTCGGCTGCGAGCCGTGGGCCATCGAGCCGCTGAGCCGGACTCCCGCGCTGGCACGGTATGGCTGTTTGGCCATATGCGAATGGACCTAGTTGCGCAGGGCCCTCGGTGGGAGAGTCGGACCCATGCGGACGCTGTGTCGCGCCCTGATCACCGATGCCGATCCGGGGGTTCAGCAGGCGCTCGTTGCTCTGCTGGAAGCCGACTGGGGACTTGACGTTCGAGTCGCGTCCGCGCGCGACGAGACCTTCGAGGCACTGCGGACGCAGATCCCGGATCTGCTCCTCCTCATGCTGGCCCCGTCGGGCGTCCGCCCCGTGGAGATCGTCGAGATCGCCTTCCAGCTCGCGCCGGCGCCCTTGATCGTCGCGGTGGGCGAGCCGTCCAGCCACGCCGAGGCCTTCGAGCTCGGTGCCCGCGGCGTCCACGCGTTCGCGTCGTCCCCTGCCGCGGTCAACGCCGCCATCCGTGCCGCCGTCGCCACGCCGCCCTCGCTCGCACCCTTCCTGCGCGCGGTGGTCCCGCACCGCGGTCTCCACAGCGTGATCCAGGAAGCCCGGCGCGTCATGGTCGAGGAGGCGTTGGGGCTCGCGCGCAACAACCGCACCCAAGCGAGCCGGATCCTGGCCGTGAGCCGTCAGGCCGTCCAGCAGGCGGTGCGTGTGGGCCTGGCCTCCGAACCGGACTCGCTCGGAGGCGAAGCGGGCCGCCGCAAGCTGCTAAAGAGGAGTCTCTGAAGAGGGGCTGCGGCGAATGCGGGCCCCGAGCGGCGCGCCGCGGTCCTGGCGGTACCGCGCCGTGGAGCGGTGGATCCCGACGAGCTCGCAGGCCCGCCGCTCGCTGACTCCGTGGTTCTGGGTCAGGAGCAGGGCGGCCCGATGTCGTGACTCGATCGTCTCGAGGCACGGCTGCAACAGCGCGGCGAGGCCGGCCACCTCTCGGGCGAGGCGCCGGGCTCGGCGGGACGAGTCGCGCGTCTCGCGCTCGAGACTCTGCCGTGTCTCGACGCTCGCGAGGTGCTCCGCATAGCGGGCGCGCAGCCGAAACACCGTGGCGCGGCTCACGCCGAACTCCGCACACAGGTCCCCAACGGAAACGCCGGACTCGCTTCCAACCAAGAGGTGCGCGATCTCCCTGCTCGTCAGTCTCCTCATCGTCTCTCGACCGTCAGATTGCATCTGGACGCGTCCCGTCACCACCTCCGTCCGAACGATGGGAGATCCACCCTCTTGCGGGTTACACTGGGGGTCTGCGGTCATCCAGGGAGCGAGAGAATGGACCGGTCGGAGCGCCTGCTCGAGTTGGTCGGCCTGGTCTACGACTCGGCGACGGATCCCACACGCTGGCCGCGTTTCCTCGAGGCGCTGGCGGGAGCGGCGGGCGGCGGCATGACCTGCTTGACCCTCGAGCATCCCGGCGCGTCGGATCAGCCCGTGGTGCTCGCCCATGGGATCGATCCCGCGGGTCTCAGCAGCTACGCCGAGCACTTCTTCGCGATCGACCCGCTGCAGCCGTTCGTCCAGTCCCAGCCCGAGGGCGAAATCAGCTTCGGACGCCGCTTCATCACCGACAGCGACCTGCGCAAGACCGAGATTTTCAACGACTGGTACCGTCCGCACGGCCTGGGGTCGGACTCGCTCGGCGGTACGGTGCTGCGGCGCGGCCAAGTGCCGACCGTGCTGGGCCTCTACCAGGACCGGCGGGCTCCCTCCTACGACGAAGAGCAGCTCGACCTGCTGCAGCACTTGCTTCCCCATGTGCGGCAGGCGGTTCGGATCCACTACCGGCTCGGCCGTCTGGCGCGAACCACCGAACATCTGGTCGCGGCCCTCGATACGCTGGCCTTCGGCGTCGTTCTCGTCGATGCGCGCGGCGAGGTGTTCGAGGCCAACCGCGCCGCTCGTGAGATCGCTGCGCAGCGGGACGGCTTGTGGCTGCGGGATCGAGAGCTGCGTGCCGGGCGCCCCGAGGACACGAAGGCGCTGCGCGCTTGCGTGGCCGAAGTGCTGAACTACGCCGCCGGCGAGGGGCTCGGTTCCGGCGGCACGGTGTTGCTCGCGCGCAGATCGCCGAAGCGTCCCCTGGAAGCGTTGGTCTGCCCGCTCCCGGTCATGGAGCCCCAGTCGAGCCTCGTCGCGGTGATCGTTACGGACCCGGATGCGATCCCGCCGGTCGGCGCGGACCGTCTCCGGTCGCTCTACGGCCTGACAACTCGCGAGTCCGAAGTCGCCGAAGCCTTCAGTCGGGGCGAAACCCTCGCGCAGATCGCCGAGCGGCTGGAGATCAGCATCAACACGGTCAAGGCCCGTCTCCAGGAGATCTACGTCAAGACCGGAACCCACCGCCAGGCCGACCTGATGCGCCTTCTTCTCCATCACGCGCTCCGTGGTCGGCCGGAAGTTGAATAGGCGTTTTGCTCGAGTGGAATCCCCCTTATCCGATCTAAGGTAGATCTCAATCGGATTGGACCAATACCATCCCACTTCTTTCGATCCTGCGAGTCAAGGTGAAGGACTGGGTACCGACGGTCCATATCCTCCACGCCCGGAACGATCGGCAGGACTACGAAGCTGCGCTGGGTCTGCATCTCCGCCTAAGGTTCCTCCGCTCTGTTTCGGAGCTGCAGCGACGCTGCACGACCGACGAGCGCCCCGGTCTTCTCATCGCCAATATCCGAAGACCGGGGGACGGGATCCTCCGCTACTTGAAGGGAGGCACGTCGGCCGCACCCCTGCCGTGGATCGCCTGCTCGTCGGTCGACGATCCCGACCTGGTTCGCGAGTGCTTTCGGCTGGGCGCGCTCGAGTACCTGGCACTTCCCGTCCAACGGGCCGAGTTGCGCGTCAAGGCCGAGCGCACCCTCGACCGGATGGTCTCCGCCGCCGGCGAGCTCGAGCTGGATCCCTCGAAGCTGATGCTGCGCTTCGGATCTCAGATGAGCCCGCCGCTCACGGCCAAGGAGTTCCAGATCGTTTCGGTACTGGCTCGCGCTCCGGACCGCGCCGCTCGCCGGCGCCACCTCCTCGACCTGGTGTGGAAGGGCACGAGCGTCGGCCCCAAGACGCTCGACGTCCACCTCACGAACCTCCGCCACAAGCTCACCACACTCGGCCTTTCGGTCCGGGCCGCTGGGCCCGGACGGGTCGCGCTGGGGCCGATGGACGGCGCAGTCGTCGGCCGCACTCAGTAGAACAGGCTGACCATCCCTGTATAGAAGCGATCGGCGTGGCGTGCCGTCTCGTCGAGCACCTCCCGATACGCTCTCGCCTTGTGTGGAGAGCGCGCCACCACCGCCTCGATCTCCATGAGGTCTTCTGCCACGTGGCGCTTGTCGAGTTCGACGTGGTGGCCGATCGCCGTGACGTGCTCGCTCGGGATCCCGCAATGGGCCTCGAGGTCGGCCAGCAGCTCGGGCCCGCCGATCACGGTGATGTACTCGTGGAAGAACATGTAGGCCAGGTGCAGCTCCGGGTCCCGCTCGATCAGGTCGACGCTGTAGGCCAGGATCCGGTGCGTCGCGGGCGCCACGCGGGCGAGATCGACGCCCTCCTGTCGGCTGCCGCGCTTCTTCAGGTCGCTCTGGGGCCAGCGGGCGTGGTCCGTCTCTTCCCGGATCTTCTCCTCCAGGAAGGGGACGACCTCCTGTTGTCCGACCGCACGCGCGCGACCCGCAGCGATGTCGAGATGGATGCAGGAGTGATGGAAGAAGTACATGAGGTTGTTCAGGTAGTCGAGGAACTGCTGGTGGGTCAGCGTCCCATTGCGGGCGCCTACGAGCAGGGCGTTTCCCTGTCGCATCGCATCGAGCGTCTTGTGAACCTGTTCCTTGAGTTCGGGTCCGATCGTCATCGTTGTCTCCTGGTGAGCGGTCCGTGGAAGGGCGCCTTCTCGGTTCGAGAAGGCGCCCGGTTGAACGTCCTGCGCTAGTAGCAGGCGAGCGCGAACTTCTTCCGCATGGTTCATGCCTCCTGGGTTGGGGTTGATGATGGCGGGCTGCGACGCAGACCTGCCGAGAACTGGTCGAGGAAGACGTCCTCGTGCGACTGGGACAGGAAGCGGACGAGATGGACGAGAGCGCCCCAGCGCTCGGACTGGAGCGTGCCCATCACGTAGAACCCGCAGCCGATCATTCGCCGCAGCTGGGCCAGGTGGGAGACCGAGACGTCGACCTCGAGGCGTTCGAACCCGTGCGGGGCGAGCCACTCGCCAAAGTCTTCGATGATGCCGGCGACCGAGCCGCAGCCGCGCGCTTCGGGCAGCATGGCGAGGTAGCGGAGGTAGTAGGTACTCCAGTCCCAGGCCTGTCCCACGAAGATCCCGACGGTGCGGCCTCCGCGTTCGATGGCGAACGAGTCCATCGCGAGTTCGCTGAAGCGCGCCTGGGCAGGGCTCGCGCCGAACCGCCCGAAGCGCGTCCGTGCCCGCTCGGGGGCCACGATCTCCCCCTGGTGCTCCGTGAGGAAAGCCTCCACCTCGCCGGCTTCGGCGGCTCGCAGGACGGCGCCGCCGCCGCCGAGGGGCCGCGGCAGCCAGCGGTCCCACTCGACGCCGAACACGGATTCGGAGAGTCGGAGCTCGCGTTTTGCTTGTACGACGGCGCGCTCGGTCATGAATCCTCCTCAGGCGATCGGGTGGACCCGCCGGTCGGGCGAGAGCCCTGCGACGTTCGGGTGACCGGGACCGAAGCCGAGCGACAGGCGTCCGGGCGCGACTGCACGCACCACTGCGACCCGGCCTTCGAGATGCGGCGGCGAGAGGTCGAGGAACGATCGCTCGCCGGTGCGCCGCGCCGAGCCCACCCGCGCGGTGGCTTCGGGCTCCACACCGCGGAGCCAGTCGACGACGGTCCGGTGATGTCCCGGGAACAGGTGGTGATCGAGGTGGAAGTCGGGGGTCGCGGAGGGGGGAGGCGCCGCGACCGGAAGGGGCTCTCCCCGCAGAAATCCGAGGCGCTGGAGGCACTCGGCCTCGGCGCGCGCGCGGGCGGCCTCCGCGTCGTTTCCCGCGCCGAACCCGCAACACAGAGGCGCCTCGGGCTCACGCGGGATCAGGAAGACGCCCGCCACCTCGATCTCGGGCTCGGGATCCTGCGGGTCGTGGAAGGTCACGGCACGCACGTCGAACGCCGGGTCGAGCGGCGCCAGGCCTGCGGGCGGATCGGTCGGTCGCGGCGGCGGGGCCACACCGAACCACGAGCGCAGGACGCGGTCTCGTTCGACGGCCTCGAGGTGGGCGCGTTCGCAGGCGGAGTCCGGCTCCGGATGGGCGGCGACGCCGTTCGAGAGCGAGTGGCGCCACGCGACGCCCGGGACTTCGGGAAAGGCCTGACGCCGGTCGTGGAACCCGACCGGACGACCGTGGTGGTCGAGCCGAACGAGCGCGTCGCCTCGCGCACCGCGCGCCGCAGCGAGTGCGGCCGAGCGCTCGAGGAGCTCGAAGTAGCAGCGCTCGAACGGGACCGTGTCCCAGGCGGCGGCGCTCGACGTGAGTGCGTCCCCCTCGTCCCCCTGGCTGCACATCCCGACCAGGTGGAGCTGCCGGCCGTCGATCGTCTGCGCCTCGACCAGGACTTCGGGCGTCTGCCACGCGGCGCCGATCGGGAAGGACTGCTGTAGGGCTGCCAAGCGGTTGTGCATGACGGGACATGTGCCACGTCCCCGGCCGCATGCGTAGGCAAGAGTTCTTCACTCGAGTTAAGGAAACCGATGCCATGGGCCCGTCGCCGCAGGTGCCGCCCGCTTCACTCGTCTAGACGGTTGCTCGGGAGGACGCGATCGTGAGCCGTCTCGGCGTGCGCGAAGTCGCGTGTTTTCCACCGGAAGCGGCGACCTGGCTCTCGGGCTCGGTGATTCGTCCTCTCCGAGGACGATGGGGCCAGTGTTCGTTGCAGCCTCAGTCGACGACGCGGTAGCGAAGCGTCTGGCCGCCCAGGAAGATCCGGAGCGCCGACTCGCCGTCGCCCTCCGAGTCGGGCGGCGACCAGGGCTGCGCGACGAGGCGCACGCGACCCGCGTTGCGTGGCAGTCCATAGAAGTCGGCCCCGAAGTGGCTCGCGAAGCCCTCGAGCCGTTCGAGGGCCCCGACCGAGGCGAAAGCTTCGGCGTAGGCCTCGAGCGCGACCGGCGCGCTGTAGATCCCGGCGCAGCCGCAGTCGGCCTCCTTCGCGGCGCGCGGATGGGGCGCGCTGTCGGTGCCGAGGAAGAAGCTCGGGTTGCCGGAGGTCGCCGCCGCGAGCAGCGCGCGACGATCGCGTTCGCGCTTCAGCACGGGCAGGCAGTAGTGATGCGGCCGCAGGCCGCCCGCGAAGATCGCGTTGCGGTTCAGGAGCAGATGCTGGGGGGTGATCGTCGCCGCGACGCGCGCGGGCGCGTCGCGCACGAAGTCCGCCGCCTCCTTCGTCGTGATGTGCTCGAACACCACGCGCAGCGCGGGGTAGCGGTCGATGACCTTCGAGAGCGTTTCCTCGAGGTAGACCC
>JAKSBN010000251.1 GCA_022361175.1 Pseudomonadota bacterium
CGTGAGAAGCGTCGCCCACGGCCGGCCGCGGACGTCCCGGGCCGCGGCCACGAGGAACGGCAGCTCGGCGTAGAAGACGCGGTGCTGTTCCGGCAGGTAAGGCCGCACCACCTTGCGGGCCCAGGGCTCGATCTCGTCGGCGACCCCCATCCGCCGCTGGACTTCCTTCTCCCCGGCGTGAAACGGACTCGGATCGAGTTCGAACGTGGCTTCGTCCGCCATCAGGCTCTCCTTCGCTGCAGAGGGCTCTCCTTCGCTGCAGCACACCGCTGCGCGCCCGGGCCGAAACCTCCCCTGCGCGAGCCCTCTTTGGCGTGCGGTGTCGCTCCAATCAGCGCTAGCCTAGATGCCGCTCTGCCAGCGAGGGTTCATGGCCGAATCGACCCCCACCGCCGCAAGGCGCGAATACGAAGTCGTCCTCGACCGGGCCGGTACGCGGACTCCCGAGCACCCGACCCGGGACGAGATCCGGCTGCTGGCGCCCGACTTCTACGCGGACCCCTACCCCCTCTACGCTTGGATGCGCCGGGAGGCGCCGGTCTACTGGGACGACCACACCGGCATCTGGGGCGTCACCCGCTACGACGACGTCATGCGGATCTCCAAGGACTGGAAGACCTTCTGCTCGGGACAGGGCTCGCGCCCGGACAGCTCGGTCCCCAGCATGATCAACCGCGATCCCCCCGAGCACATCCTCCGCCGCCGCATCGTGAGCGCCGGCTTCACGCCGCGGCGCGTCCAGGACCACGAGCCGTTTCTGCGCCGGAAGGTCCGCGAGCTGATCGATTCGGTCGTCTCGGAGGGGCGCTGCGACTTCGTGCGCGACATCGCCACGCCGCTGCCGATGTACATGATCGGCGAGCTGATGGGCCTGCCCGAGGCCGACCACGAGATGCTCCTGCGCTGGTCGGATCTCTTCGCCACCGGCGGCGACGAAGTGCGCGAGCAGGTCATTCCGGCAGCGGAGGCCTACGCCAAGTACATCCTCCAGATCGTGGCCGAGCGCCGGGGCGGAACGGGCGAGGATCTGGTGAGCCTGGTGGTGAACGCCGAGATCGACGGTCGGCGGCTGGAGGAATCCGACGTCATCAGCGAGACGCTGCTGATCCTGGTGGGGGGCGACGAGACGACGCGCCACGTGATCTCCGGGGGCCTGGAAGCCCTGCTACGCAACCGCGACCAGTTCGAGGCACTGCGGCGGGACCGGTCGCTCTTGCCGTCGGCCGTCGAGGAGATGCTGCGGTGGGTCACGCCCATCCAGAACATGAACCGCACGGCCACCTGCGACGTCGAGCTGGGCGGCCAGCAGATCCGCGAAGGCGACCGCATGCTGCTGCTCTACGCGTCGGCCAACCGGGACGAGACCGTCTTCGAGGAACCCGAGCGCTTCGACATTCGGCGCCAGCCCAACGAGCACGTGGCCTTCGGCGGGTTCGGCCGCCACCACTGCCTGGGCGCCCAGCTGGCGCGCCTGGAGCTGCGGGTGCTCTTCGACGAGCTCCTGGACCGGCTGCCGGACATCCAACTCGCCGAGCCCGAGACCCCGCTCCCGCGGCGCCGCGGCAACTTCGTGCTGGGGTTCGAGGCGATGCCCGTCGTCTTCTGAGCACGACCGCTCCCCTTTCGGTCGCGCACCCTTGTAGAGTGGGGACCGCCCGCTCAACCGCCCCCCCCCAAGGGGCCCAAGCTCCTGCTGGTGCTCGATCGGAGACCCCATGCGCGCCCTCCCCGCCCTGCTGCTGTTCCTGACGCTGCTCGCCGCCCCCGTCGCTGCCGAGGCGGGAAGCCGGCGCGACCCCTGCCCGAGGCTCGGCGGGCTGCAGGCTCTCTTGGAGCACTTGAGCGAGCGCTTCGACTCGCCCTTCCTGGCCCGCTTCACCGAGAAGGTCCAGCGCCGCGTGGCCGACCGCTGCGTCGCGCTGAACGAGGTCCAGGTGATCGGCACCCACAACAGCTACCACCTGCCTCCGCAGCGCGAGCTGCTGGAGGCCTTCGTCTCGATCGACCCCAGCGCCCTCGAATGGGAGTACGAGCACCTGCCGCTGTTTCGGCAGTTCGACGAGCAGGGCATCCGCCAGATCGAGCTGGACGTGTTCGCCGATCCGGAGGGCGGCCTCTTCGCGAACCGCTTCGGCTTGCAGCTGATCGGCGAGGACCCCGCGTCGGGCCTGCCCGAGCTCGACGAACCCGGCTTCAAGGTCATCCACGTGCAGGACCTGGACTTCGAGACCACCTGCCTGACGCTGATCGCCTGCCTCGAAGAGCTGAAGGCTTTCTCCGACGCCCACCCCAAGCACCTGCCCGTTCTGGTGCTGCTGGAGGCGAAGGAAGACGCGATCCTCCCGCCGCCGTTCGCGCAGCCCATCGTCTTCGGTCCCGACGAGTTCCGCGACCTCGAAGCGGAGATCCTCACCGTGTTCCCGCGCGACCGGATCGTGACCCCGGACTTCGTGCGGGGCAAGTTCGCCAGCGTCGAGGAGGCCGTCACGGCCCGCGGCTGGCCGAAGCTCGGCCAGGTGCGCGGCAAGGTGGTCTTCCTGCTGGACAACGCCGCCAAACGAGACGCTTACGTGGACGGCGATCCCTCGCTGGCGGGTCGACTGATCTTCCCGAACACGCCACCGGGCTCGCCGGACGCGGCCTTCGTGAAGGCCAACGATCCGGAATCGGACCCCACCCTGATCCCCGAGCTCGTGCAGGCGGGCTACCTGGTGCGCACGCGTGCGGACGCGGGCCTGGCCCAGGCGCGCAGCGGCGACCGAACCCGCAGCGAGACGGCCCTGGCGAGCGGCGCACAGGCGGTGTCCACGGACTACCCGGAACCGTCGCGCGTGGTGAGCATCGACCCGAGCCAGCCCTTCGACCCGAGCTACCGCGTCGAGCTGCCGGGCGGCGGGGTGGCGCGCTGCAACCCGGTGAACGCACCCCCCTGGTGCCGCGGAGACGCCCTGGAACGGCACTGATCGCGCGCCCGGTGGGGCGGAGCGCCCCGAGCGAGGCGCATCGCCCCTGCCGCCGAAAGCGCACGCGGCGATGAGAGCGCCGAGGCGTTGGCATCGGTCGTGCACTGCGGTGTTCCATGAGCATGGATGCCGCCGCCGGGACGCCGGACCAGCTCGCGGCCGCCCTGGAGCAGTACCCGTCGTGGGCGCCGGAAGCCCCCGTCGAGTGGATCCAGACGCACATCTCCCACGTCTTCTTGGTGGGCGATCGGGTCTACAAGCTGCGCAAGGCCGTCCGCACGTCCTTCCTCGACTTCTCCACGCGCAAAGCCCGCAACACGGACTGCCTGCGCGAAGTCGCGCTGAACCGACGCCTGGCGCCGAGCGTCTACCTCGGCGTCGCGGCCGTGCGCGCCGACCGCGGAGGTGTCCGCGTCGGTCCCGTCCGCGAGTCCCTCGACGACCCCGAGGCCGAACATCTGGTCGTCATGCGGCGCCTGCCGGCGGGCCGCGACGCCCTCTCGCTGCTCGAGCGGGGGCAGCTCGGGCCGGCCCACGTCGAGGCCATCGCCGAACGGCTGCAGCACTTCCACGCCACCCAGGGCCTCGGCGAGCCGGCCCCGTGGAGCCCGGAAGCCTGGCTCGAGCGGAATGCGGCCCCGATCTTCTCCAGCCTGAGCGTCTTGGCCGAGTGCGAACCCGAACGCCGCGAGCGCGCCGATGCGCTGGAGCAGCGGATCCGGAGTCGGATCGAAGCGCTGCGGCCGCGCATCGAGCAGCGGCGCCTGGAGGGACGCGCGGTGGACGGGCACGGCGACGTCCACCTGAACCACGTCTGGTTCGAGGACGAGCGGGTTCGCCCCGTCTTGATCGACTGCCTGGAGTTCGACGACGACCTGCGCCGCATCGACAGCGCGGCGGAGGTGGCCTTCCTGGCGATGGACCTCCAGTACCGCGGCCGCGCCGATCTGGCGGAGTGGTTTCTCGCGGCCTACGCCGGCGCGGCGGACGATTTCGGGCTCTTCCCCGTGGTCGATCTGCACGCGGCGTACCGGGCGCTCGTGCGCGCCAAGGTCGCGGCCCTGGCCGCCGGCCAGGTGGAACTCGGCGACGCCCAGCGGGCGAAAGCGCGGGGGAGCGCCGAAAGGCATCTGGCCCTGGCTGAATCCCTGCTCGAACCGCGGGACACGGGCGGCCTGCTGGTCATCTGTGGAACCGTCGGCTCCGGCAAGAGCACCGTCGCCCGAAAGCTCGCGGGCGCGGGTCTGGGCGTCCCGATCGCCGCCGACCGCGTCCGCAAGCGGCTGGCGGGCATTGCGCCCGACCAGCACGCCGCGGCCCCGCCCGACTCCGGCATCTACGCCGGCGGCTGGACCGAGCGGGTCTACCGCGGGCTCCTGGAGCGGGCCGCCGGCGTGGTCGAAGCCGGTCGCACCGCCATCTTGGACGCCAGCTTCGCGCGCCGAGCGCACCGGGACGCGGTCCGCGCGTGGGCCACCCAGCACGGGGTCGCCGCCCAACTGCTCGAAGTCCGCTGCCGACCGGACGTCGCCTGCGCGCGCCTGGAGGAGCGCTCCCGCATCGGCACCGACCCCTCCGACGCGGGGCCCGACTTTCTCCCCCTGAGTCGTGCGCGCTTCCAGCCGCCGGACGAATGGCCCGCCGCCGATCGACACGTCGTTCGCACCGACCATCCCCATTGGGCCACGCGGCTCTTCGACGTCCTCGGGCACAAGCCGCCGTGGCGCCGCGCGGGGCACGACGTCTCACGCGACCCCACCAGCCCCACCGCGTAACACGCCGCGGCAGGACCGAGACCGACTAGCGGCGCGGACGATCGAAGGCGTCCGGCCCGGAGCCATAAGCCTCGTCGGGCAGATCCGCCACGTCCGGCGGCACGGACCAGGCCTCACGGTCGGCGTCGTAGTGGCCGCCGCGCTCGACGGCGCAGTTCCAGCAGATCACGTTGCCGACCCCGAAGGCGAAACCGCGTTCCGAGCCCACGGCCAACGACGCGCCGCACTGCGCGCAAACTCCGAGACTCTCCCACTCTTCGCGATCCACGATTCGCCCCTCTAGCCCTTGATCGCCACCGTTCGGGGCTTCGCGTCCTGCGCCTTCTTGATCTCGACCGTCAGCACGCCCTCGTCGAACCGCGCCTTCACGTCGTTCTCGTCGATCTTGGTCGGCAGCGAGAAAGACCGGCTGAACGTGCCGAAGCTCCGCTCCACGTGACGCCGATACTCGCCCTGTTCCTCGCGTTCGCTGCGCTTCTCGCCTCGGATCGTGAGAATGCCGTCGTGAAGCTCGACCGAGACGTCGGCTTTCTTGGTTCCCGGCAGTTCGGCCGTGATCGTGTAGCGCTCGTCGTTCTCGCTCACGTCGACGGCGGGAGCAAAGCCTCGGCCGGTTCCCCAGAGACTCTCGAGGTTGCCCGCGCCGAAGGGCCGACGCACGAGGCGTTCGAACTCCGTCAGCGGATCGGACACCGCGAGCGATCGCCGCACTTGGTCTGTCATCTCGAGTCCTCCTCTCTTGGGTTCGAGGAGTGCAAGCGACGTGCCGCGGCACAAGCCCGCTGCCGAGTCCCTTCGTTCGCGGGGGAGGGGCGCGGTGCCACAAGACGCGGCGGGATGTCCCGGCCCGCGTGACGCCCTGGATTCGTTCGCACGCGGGTATGGCACGGATGCTGCTCTACCAGGTCGGAGGAGAACCTTCATGCCTCGTCCGCACTCGAGATCGCACGCTCCTGCTTCCCCCGACTTCGGCCGGGATGCACCGAGCCCGGAGACGACGCCGCCCGGCGAGCTCACCTCCCGAGCACTGGAGGCGCGCATCCGTGCCAGCGACTCCCAACGGCGCGCCGACCAAGACCTGGAGCTGCTGGCGCGACCCGACCTGCGGTCGATTCGCCTCGCACTCGAGTACCTGAAGCCAGAGCTCGCCTTTTCCGATCACGGGGTCGAGCGCACCGTCGTCGTGTTCGGGAGCACCCGGCTGCTGGCCCCCGAACAGGCTCGGGAGCGCCTCGCCCAGGCGCGCGCCGCGGCCGGGGTTCGAGCCGACGGTCCCCAGGTGACGCGGGCCCGCGCGGATCTGGCCCGGAGCCGCTACTACGAGGTGGGACGAGAACTGGGGCAGCTCGTGGGCCGCCACGGGCGCGGCGTCGGCGACAACCGGCTCGTGGTGGTCACCGGTGGCGGGCCCGGAGGCATGGAGGCCGCCAACCGAGGGGCCCACGATGTCGGGGCCGCATCCGTGGGCCTCAACATCACCCTGCCCCTGGAACAGGAGGCCAACCCGTACATCACGCCCGAGCTCAGCTTTCAATTCCGCTACTTCGCCCTCCGCAAGCTCCACTTCATGCTTCGAGCGCGCGCCCTGGTGGCCCTACCCGGCGGCTACGGCACCTTGGACGAACTCTTCGAAACGCTGTGCCTCGTCCAGACGGGCAAGCGCGCGCCGCTCCCCGTGATCCTGGTCGGCGAGGGGTTCTGGCGCCGGGCGGTCGACTTCGAGTTCTTGGTCGAGGAGGGGATGATCGATGCGCGGCACCTGGACCTGTTCGAATTCGCCGAAACGGCGCCCGAAGCCTGGGAACGCATCCTGCGTTGGTACGCCGACCGGGAACGCTCGATCTTCGACGGCGCGTCGGACGATCCCCCGCGCGCGGACACTCCGTGAAGCAGACGTCCTCGGATGTGGCGCGCCCGACCGCCGGGAGCAGGCGATTTCGCGCGAGGGTCAGGCGGGTTCCACGGGGCAGACGAAGTCGTCCGGCTTGACCGTCAAGAGGGCGCAGTCGATGCGATCGATCAGTCGCTCTGCCGTATTGCCCATCAGCAGACCCGGAATTCCGCCCCGCGACACCGTGCCCATCACCACGAGCCCCGGGTTCAGCGCGGCGACGCCGTCGAGGACCGCTTGCGAGGCAGAACCGCGCCCCACGTGGAGCTCGGCCGCCCCGGCGATCGGGGTCGCGGCCAGCACCTCCTCGATGTGCCGAGTGGCCTCGGCGTGTTTCTCGCTCTCGTACTCGCGGCGCGCCTCGCCTCCCTCCATCTGGGCCTCCAGGGACACGGAGTACGCGTGCACCACGTGGAGCTTCGCGTCGAGGGCGTCGGCAACCGATGCCGCCAGCTCGACGGCCCGATCGCCCACCGGCGTCAGGTCGGTGGCCGCCAACACCACGGCCGGATCCGCCGATTTGCGCGGGTCCTCCAGCCACACGGCGCAGGGGCACTTCCGCAGCAGCTTGCGAGCGACGGTCCCCAACTTGCGGCCGTCCGAATGGCGGTTGGTGCGCTTGCCCGCCACGACCAGATCGACGTCCTCGCGCAGCACCTCGTGGACGATGGCCAGCCAGGGCGTCTCGTCGCGCACCGCCACCGAGGCCTGGAGCCCGCCTCCTTTCAGCTCGGAGAGCGCCGCATCCAGTGCGGGCCGGCTCTCCTGGCCCGCTGCGTTCGCGTGAACGAAACCTCCCGCCTCGTCCCAGTACTCGTCGTCCACCCCGGAGTGGAGCAACGTCAGGGGGCACTTCAGGCGGCCCGCCAGCCACGCGGCTCGGTCCAGCGCCCGGCGACTCCCGGCCGTCACGCGGTCCGCCTGCGGACCCAGGTCGATGGCTGCGAGAATGCGATGGAATCGCATGGGATCGCCTCCTCTTCGTCATCCGAGCGCGCGTCGAGCGCCGCAGCCCGCCCCGGTGTCTCCGGGCGGCCGCGCTACTCCTCCTCCGGCATCTTGACGGTGAGCACCGAGCAGGGGGCGAGGCGCAGCGTGCGCTCGGCGACGCTGCCCAGGAGCACGTGCTTGATGCCGGTGTTCCCGCGCGTCCCCATCACCACCAAGTCCGCGCCCACGTCTTCGGCCACCTGCACGATGCCCGAAGCGGCCGGGACTTCGGTGAGATGCGAGTGGGTCTCCAGACCGGCCGCGCGGATCTTCTCCTCGGTGGCCTGGAGGCGTTCGCGGGCGCTCTGGCGCGCCTCGTCCAGGTACGGGTCGGGAATCGCCACTTCGTAGGGGGCGATCAGAGGCACCGGGAGGTGGAACGCGTGAACCACGTGCACGACGGCCCCGAGCTGCTTGGCCAGTTCCACCCCCGTCTCCACTGCGCGCTCCGCGTGCTCCGAGAAGTCCGTTGCAATCAGTACTTTGCGGATCTGACTCATGCCGATTCCTCCTTGCCCGGTTCGGACCGGGCTTGCCGCTCGGCGCGGCGGTAGAGCGTCTTGCGGTCGATTCCCAGGATCTTGGCGGCCTGCACCTTGTTGCCACCCGTCTCCTCGAGAACTTGATCGATGTAGAGATCTTCGAGCTCGCGCAACGAGAGCCGCTGTCCGGCCGCTCGGCGCAGGCGATCCGCCGTCGGGCCGGCCCCGGCGTTCTCCGGCTCCAGCTCGAGGTCTTCGGCCGAGAGGATCGTGGCGTCGGAGAACGCCAGCGCGCGCTCGATGGCGTTCTCCAGCTCGCGCGCGTTGCCCTTCCAGGGCGCCGTCGCGAGGCGCCGAAGCGCCGAGTCCGACAAGTCGCGCTGTTCGCCGTCGGAATGCCGGGCGACGAAGGCGCGGGCCAGGGGTGCGATGTCCTCGGGGCGTTCGCGCAGAGGCGGGATCGCGATGGGGATCACGTTCAGGCGGTAGTAGAGATCCTCGCGGAAGCTGCCGTCCTCGATGGCCTTGCGCAGGTCCCGATGCGTCGCCGCAATGATCCGCACGTCCACGGGGATCGACTGGGCGCCGCCCACCGGCCGCACCTCGCGATCCTGGAGGACGCGCAGCAGCTTGCTCTGGAGCGCCGGCGGCATGTCTCCGATCTCGTCCAGGAACAGGGTGCCGCCCTCGGCCTGCTCGAAGAGGCCCCGGCGCGAGGCGTGGGCGCCGGTGAAGGCGCCGCGCACGTGGCCGAAGAGCTCGCTCTCGAGCAGTCCCTCCGGAATCGCCGTGCAATTGACCGGCACGAACGGCGCGTCGCGCCGCGATCCGGAGAAGTGGAGCGTGCGCGCGACGACCTCCTTGCCCGTGCCGCTCTCGCCCGTGATGAGGACGCTGCTGCGGGTGTGGGCCACTCGCTCGATCAGGGCGAACAGATCGCGCATGGCCGAGCTCGCGCCGATCAGGTCGCCCAGACGGGTGGTGTGATCGACGGCATGGCGCAGGCGCCGGTTCTCCTCGGCCAGCGCGCGGTGCTGCAGTGCGCGCTCCAGGGTCAGCAGGACGGCGTCCGGCTCGAAGGGCTTGGTGATGTAGTCGTGGGCCCCGGCGCGCATGGCTTCCACCGCCGAGTCGATGCTGCCGAAGGCGGTCATCAGCACGACGGGAGTCGCGGGCCGCAGCTCGCGCACGCGACCCACCAAGTCGATCCCGGAGGCCCCCGGCATCTTGATGTCGCTCAGCACCGCGTCGAACTCGCGCTCGCGGCACTGCTCCAGGGCCTCGTCCACCGACGCCGCCTGCTCGACGGCGTAGCCCCGGTCCTCGAACAGGGAGGCCAGCAGCTCGCGCATCGCGCTGTCGTCGTCCACGACCAGGAGAGTTCGAACCGGCATGGGGACTCCAGGTAGCAGGGGTCGTGCCAGCGCGAGGAGGTCACCAACGACCTCCAGAACGGAAGCATTGTGTCATTTTGACACAATGCAGGTTTAATATGGGACTTTTTGACCCTAACTGCCGGCAAGGGGCGGGAAGTAGACCTCGAAGGTGGTCCCCTCCCCGGGCCGACTCCGGGCGTCGATGTGGCCCCCGTGGTCCGCTGCGATGCCCTGGACCACGGTGAGGCCCAGCCCGTTGCCCTTGCCGGCCGCCTTGCTGGTGAAGAAGGGGTCGAAGATCCGCTCGAGATCCGCCGCGGGAATGCCCTTCCCCGTGTCGCCGACGGTCAGGCTCGTCCCGCCGTCGTCGAGCGGCGCGAGTCCAACCCGCAGCTCGCCGCCGTCGGGCATGGCGTCCACGGCGTTGAGGAACAGGTTGAGGCACAGCTGCTGGAGCCGTTCCGAGTCGCCCTCCACCGGGGACACCGGCGCGAAGTTGCGCCGCACCTCGACTCCCCGGCGATCGAACTTCTCCGACAGAAACGACAGCGTGGTCTCCATCAGCGCCTCCAGGTCGACGGGCGCCCGCTCCTGCTTCTTCGGCCGCGCCATGTTCAGCAGCGACTCGATGATGCGCGAGATGCGGCCGATCTGCTCCTGGATCGTCTTCAGACGCCAGCGTGCTCGCTCGTCGCCGACGGCGGGCTCCAACAGCTTGGCGTGTCCCTGGATCACGCCCATGGGCGTGCCGATCTCGTGGGCCAGCCCGGCCACGAGCGTTCCCATCGACGCCAACTCCTCGGCGGCTCGGGCGCGGCGGGTGGTCTCGGTCAACTCGCGCTGCTGCGAGGCGTAGGAGGCTTCGAGCGCGCGGTTGGCCCGGGCCAACTCGGAGTTCAAGCTCTCGAGATCCTGCTCGTGGCGCTCGAGATAGGCTTCGATCGCCAGCTGCGCGTCCAGCAACAGGCGGCTCTGCAGAATCGCCAGTGCGCGATCCACCTCCTCCGGGCGGTCCAAGAGGGTCTCCCGCACCAGCGGAGCCAGCAGCGAGAAGTAGAGCGAGTAGGCGCCCAGGTACCAGCGCGGCTCGAGCCCGATGCGGGCGTGGACCTCGCCGATGCGCCGCAGCTCCGCCACGGTGTCGTCCGTCACGCTCGCCCGGGCCAGGCCCAGCAGGTAGCGGCGCTGTTGCTCCAGCAACCGCTTGCGGACGTCGGGATTCCGCAGCAGCGCCCGCGTCTCGGGAAACGTCAGCAGGTGGCGGTAGAACGCCTGGACGAACTCGTCGGCGTGCGCCTCCAGCGCCGGCCGCAGCCCCGCCAACGTGCGGAACTCGTCGTCTCCCAACTTCATGAAGCGGAGGCGGTGCTCGAGGTCGGTGGGCGCCATGGGGGTGGATCTTCGGTCCGGTCCGGGGCGTGTCAAGCCCGGTGCGAGACATCGGGCCCCAACCCTGGGCCGTCCCGCCCCGGAAGGCCCCAGGAAGGGCGCGAGAACGTCTGTGCCGCGGGGCACGGCCTTTGCACAGGATCTCTCCCATGCGTTGGTTTGCCCTGCTGTTCGTGGGCGTGGGCCTCGTTTCCGGGGGCGACGTTCTGTGCGACGACTCGCGCGAGGCGGACGAGGCGGGGGCCACCCTGTACGCGCGCTACTGCGCCAGCTGCCACGGAATGACGGGGCGCGGTGACGGACCCGTATCCGTCGCGCTGGTGCACCCCCCGGCCGATCTCACCCGCCTGCACGAACGCTACGGACGTCCCCTCGACGCGCAGCGCCTAGCCGAGTGGATCGACGGGCGCCGCGTGGTGCCAGCCCACGGCGTGCGCGAGATGCCCATCTGGGGCGAACGCCTCTACGAGGGGGCCCCGCCCCCGTCGCCGGATCTGGAGAAAGCGAAGCGGGGCGCGATCCTGCTGATCGTGCACCACTTGGAGTCGATTCAGGAGCCGGAGCCGTGAGAACCATCGAACGGCGGACAGACGAGAGGAGAACGGGAACATGACGGATCTGCGTGATCGACTGATCGAGGACGTGGACAAACTGCGCCAGGTGCGCGACGAGCTCCGCGTGAAGCTGCACCTGGCCCGCGCGGACGCGCGGGACCAGTGGGACCGGCTGGAGAAGAGCTGGCAACACGCCGAGGCACGCCTGCGGGTGATTCGAGACGAATCAAAGGAGTCCCTGGAGGAGGTCTCCGAAGCACTGCAGCTGGTCGTGGACGAGATCCGCGACGGCTACGACCACCTGCGCAAGCTGCTGTAGAGCCGACATCGACGCACCCGGGCCGGACGAAGTCCGAACCCGGGTGCGTGCGGCGCATCGCCGCCTTCCCCACGAACACGTACCTAGGACTCCGGCGCGCTCCAGCCCTTGGGTTGCAGCGTCGGATGATGCGCGTGCACGCTCGCCCACAGGTCGGCCAGGCGCCGTTCCACGTCGGGCGGAAGCTGTAGTCCCGCTGAGCCGGAATAGCCGAGCAAAGTGAGCTCCTCCAGCGCCGCATAGGCGCGCGGCGCGTGCGCCGCACCAGGCGCCATCCGAATCGAGGCTTCCAGGAAGGGCTCGGCCTGCGACAGCCAGGGGCTGCGCCAGAGCCGGGCTTCGATCGTCCCCAGCAGGTAGTAGGCCTCGCTCACCGCCTCGCTGGGCTCGCTCGCGGCATCCACGAAGTGCTGCAGCGTGAAGGACGCCTCGATGTCGTACACCAGCGAGGCTGCGTCGTGCGGAGACGCCGACAGCGCGCGGCCCCGGGCCAGCAAGTCGCGGGCGCGCGCCAGGGCCGGCGTATCGACGGGCCGGGCTTCGAGCCCGCGCAGCGACCGGACCCACGCATCCACGTCCCGGCGGAGCGACGCGGAG
The DNA here is from genome assembly GCA_022361175.1 of Pseudomonadota bacterium. Taxonomy (GTDB): domain Bacteria; phylum Myxococcota_A; class UBA9160; order UBA9160; family UBA4427; genus JAKSBN01. Next base: position 12,337 of record JAKSBN010000251.1, read on the forward strand.
AGGTCCTTCCGCGCCGCCAGCGCTTCGAAGGTACGAAGCGCGCGGGCGGGATCTCCTTCGATGCGCAGGCAAACGTCCAGGTAGCGGTAGTAGGCGCCCGTCCGGTCGATCTGCTCCGGGCGCGCCGCCGGATCGGCGAACCAGCGCTCGTAGGTGCCGAGGGCCGCTGCGAACTGCCGCGTCACGACTTCGAGCCGCGCCCGCTGCCGCGGCGGCAGTGCATCGGTGTCGATGGAGGCCACCAGCCCGCGGCCCAGCCCAAAGTCCCGCGCGGCCGGCAGCCGCGAGTGGCAGGTCACGCAGGTCTCCAGGTTCTGGTGATACAGGAAGCGGGCCCCCTCGAACTGACCGCTCCGGTAGCGGCGCGAGATCTCCGCAGCATCCTGGGCCAGCGTACGGCTCAGGTAGCCGAAGCCCGCTTCGCGGGCTCGGCCGTGGGACTCGAGATCGCCCGCCAGGTGCTCGAGCTGCGCGAGCGCCGCCCCGATGGCCGCCTGTCGCTCGGGAGCCGCAAAGCTCTCGGCATCCAGCGACGCCGGCAGCACGACGCGCAGGGTCTCGAAAATCGCCGCCATGGTGGGCTGCGGCGGCTTGCCGTCCGACGGCGCCGCCAGCGCCAGCCCCGCGCTCGCCCACAGGGCGAGACTCGCCAGAACGCAGGTTCTCCCCATACACCTCCCCCTTCGATCCAATCGGTGCGAGAGAGAGCAGGTCGCGTGCCAAACGGAGGGGCGAGCACCGCGTGGCCCAGGCCGCGTGCTGGGGATGCCCGCCACGTCCGCTGGGGCGGGATGCCGCAGTCGGTCTCCGCGCAGGCATTAACCAGCCCCACGCCATGGCACGAACAGTGCACCGGTAGGGAGTGGGAGGTGTCCCATGGACGACCGACAGCCTGTTCGCAGTGTGATCGTGGGAACCGATTTCTCCGAGACCGCTTCCCTGGCACTGAATCGCGGCGTCGAGCTGGCGCTTCAACACCGTGCTCCGCTGCGCCTGATTCACGCCGTGCACCTGCAGCCCTTCCTCGACGGGGGTCCGCCGCTGACCGCCCTCCCGCCCGACTTCGAGGGGCGCCTGCGCGCCGCCGCCGTCGACCAGCTGGAGCAGTGGCGACGCGACGCCGAAGCCGAAGGCGTTCGAGCGGAGGCCGAAGTCGTCACGGGCGCTCCGGCTTCGGCGCTGGTGGACGCGGTCGCCAAGGCTCCGGACGGCGTGCTGGTCATCGGGACCCGGGGCCAGACGGGCTTCAAGCACCTGCTCCTCGGCAGCACCGCCAATCGCGTGGTGCGCGAGTCCACGAGCCCGGTCCTCACGGTGCACCCCGGCGACGCGGACGAGCTCCGAGACATGCAGACGATCTTGGTGCCCACGGACTTTTCGGCGGATGCGGAGCGGGCCATCGAGCAGGTGGGACGGCTCTTCGGGCACCAGGCCGAGCAAGCACAGGTCGTGCTCGCCCACGTGGATCACCTGCCCGTTCTGCTGCAGCCCGTGTTCGCCGAGTGGCGTTGGCTCGGGTTCGAGCAGGACGACCTCGCGACACACCTCCACGACCGCCTGCAGCGTGCCGCCCAGCCGCTCCGCGACGCCGGCTTCGACGTGGAGTGCGTGCTGCGCGAGGGACATCCCCACGCCGTCATCTCGGCCATGGCCGCGTGCCTGCGCGCCGACTTGATCGCCATGGGTGTGCGGGGCCGATCCAAGCTGGAGCGCGCCTTCCTGGGTCGCACCGTCGAGCGCGTGATCCAGCACGCCAGTTGCCCGGTGCTCACCGTGCGGGCGGACGCGCGATGAATCCGGCCGCCGTGCGCAAGCGGATCCTCGACGATCACGTGGACCTCCGTACCCGCCTCGATCGGCTGGAGCAGCTGGCACGCAGCGACCGGTGCCCTCCGGCGGGCGCCGAGACATTGCGAGCCGCCGGCTGCGACCTGTTGGCCCGACTGGAGGCGCACATGGCGTTCGAGGACGTGCACCTGGCGCGAGTGCTGCGGGAAGCCGACGCCTGGGGCGAGGAGCGGGAACGGCGGCTGGTGGACGAGCACCGCCAGCAGCGCGCGCACCTCAAGCACATCGAGCTCGACCTGCGAGAACCGGCGGCGGACGTGGAGACGCTGGCCCACGAACTGCTGGACCTGATCGCCTGGCTTCGCCGCGACATGGCGGCCGAGGAGCGAGAACGCCTGGACCCCGACGTCCTGCGCGACGACGTGGTGGGCATCCGGGTGGAGGCGGGCTAGGAACCGGGTTGGCGTCCCTCGGCCCGCGCCTGGGTGGCCTCGGCCAGCAGCGCTTCCTCGCGCTGCTCGTGCTCGCCGAGTTCGGCGGCAAACGCATCGAGATCCGCCGCGATCGCGCCGATCTGGCCGCGCGCCAGCTCGGCGTACCACTCGTCCAGGCGCCCGCGATAGACGTCGTGCTCCCGGGCCAACTGCTCCAGCCGTCCCCGGAAGCTGGGCGCCAGCCCGTGAAGGGCCGGGAAGAAGATGCTGTCCTCCACGGTGAAGTGAGCCCGAAGCGCGTCGTTGAAGCGCGTGAACGCGATCCGGGCGGCCGCCGGCGAACCGTTGGCGACCGCGCGGCGCAGGGCCGCATAGAACCGACCCAGCTGCCGGTGCTGGGACGAGATACGCTCGGCCTCCGAAGGCAGCCGACGGCGCAGGCCATCCTGTCCCGCGTCGAGCTGTGCCCAGGGAGGATCGGCTCCCGAAGGAGGGCTCGTCTTTGATCGCATGGAAGGCTCCCGTTCGCTCCGTTCGGCCCGTTGGAGAGTCAATGCAGAATGGATGCCCTCGCGCACGCGGGCGATACACCCCCGCCGCCGGGGGCCGCGGGGCCGGGCGCCCCGCTCGCAACCCGAGCCGTGGCCTTTCGCCTCAATCCCGGAGCGGTTCTCCGCGACTGCGGGCTTTCTTGTGCGTCGCGGTGACCCTGGCGAGCGGGGCGGTGGCCTGCGGCGGCTCGACCGTTGCAGCGGGCGAGCGCGTCTTCCGCGACTACCACTGCGGGGACTGCCATTCCCTCAAGGCGGGCGAAGACGGCGTCGGTCCGTCGCTGGCGGGCGTGGGAGACCGAGCCGCCCGCGCCTCGGGCGGCGCCCAGTCCGCCCGCGCGTGGCTGCGCGAGGCGGTCGTCGACCCCAACCAGACGCTGGCCGGGGGAGCCCACCGCGCGCATCGCGGCGGCGCTTCGCGCATGCCCGACAGCTTCGAAGCCGCCCTCACTCCGGCCGAGCTGCAGGCGCTGTTGGACTTCTTGCAGACGCTGCCGTGACGGGTTCACCAGAACCACAGCAGCAGGCCGGCCAGCCAGTCGACCAAACGCTGTACGGGACCACGCCGTTCGAGCGACGCCGCGTCCACGCGGCGCGACAGCGACAGGTCTCGGCCGAAGCGGTCGCGAAGCTCTCGACACAGCGTTGCGTCGGCCAACGCCAGGTTCAGCTCCTCGCTCAGCTCCAGGCTCTGGCGGTCGAGATTGGACGACCCAATCACCACCAGCTCGTCGTCGAAGAGCGCGACCTTGGCGTGCAGCGGCGAGGGCTCGTACTCGTGAATGCGAACCCCCGCCGCCAGCAAGCGAGGCAAGAGCCTCAGACTGGCCCGGCGCAGGATGGGGTGATCGGACCGGGCCGCCAGCAGCAACTCGACCCTCACTCCCCGACGCGCGGCCAGGGACAGCCCGTCCATGAGTTCGCGGCCGGGCGCGAAGTACGGGGTCACGATCGCCACCCGTTCCGTCGCGCGCGCCAGGGCGTCGGCCAGGAGCTCGCGAACCCGGCGCCGCGGCGCACTGGGACCGTCCACCAGGACGGCGCACGGCACCGAGCCGACAGGCGCCGGCGTGATCCCCACCAGCTCACCCCAGGGCAGGTTCGGGCCGCCCGCACGGAACCAACCCTGCAGAAACACGGCCTCCAGGCGCCGAACCACGGGGCCCTCCACCTGCAAGTGCGTGTCCCGCCAGCCGGGGGCGCCGCCCGCCACGTCGGGCGCCGCGTACTCGTCGCCGATGTTGAGCCCCCCCAGAAAGGCCATACGCCCGTCCACCACCAGGAGCTTGCGATGATCTCGGTGGCGCAGCGATCGGTGCCACAGCCGGTGAGGAGGATGAAAGACGACCACTTCGGATCCCGCCCGCCGCAGGGGCGCGAAGAAGGCCGGTGGCGTTCCCAGCGAACCGATGCCGTCGAAGAGAATCCGGACGCGTACCCCGGCGCGCGCCTTCGCCAGCAAGAGCTCGCGAAACGCATACCCGGTGTCGTCGTCCCGCCACAGATAGACCTCGAGGTGGATCTGGTGAGTCGCCGTCTCGATGGCGCGACGCATGGCCTCGAGGCCGGCTCTGCCGCTGCCGTACACGTGTACGCTGTTGCCGCCGACGAAGCGCAGTCCCTGCCGGCGCGCCAGCGCGCGCAAGGGGCGCGGCAGTACGGCCAACCGGCTGCGGCGAAAGCGCGCGCGCACTCGCGGTCGAGGCGGGCGCGCGCGAGTCACGGCACGGGTTCGTCCCGGGATGGAAGGATGCCCGAACCCGCCTTGCGCAGGGCTTGCACGACGTCTTCACGGCTGATGATCCCCACCAGCCGATCGCCGTCCAGCACCGGAAGGCTCTTGGTGCGGAACTTCACCAGCTTCTCCAACACCCGGAAGACCGGCGTGCGCGGGCGAACACTGCGGAACTCGCGCGTCATGACGGCCGCGACCGGCGTCCGAGCGATGCTCGGGTAGGGAGGGAACATCGTGTCGTCGTCGAACCGGAAGGCGCGCAGGAGATCGAGTTGGGTCAGGAAGCCGACCATTTCCCCGTCCGCAGCGACGACGGGCAGCCCGTTGAAGCCGTGGGCTTCGAACACATCCTCGGCGTCGCGCAGCGTCGCGTCGGGGGCGATTGTGACCAGATCCACGGCCATGACGTCTTCGGTGAGATAGCGCAAAAACTCGTACATGGGATCTCCCGTGAAGAGGCTCAGCGGGCCGAGCCCAGCCGCCGCGCCGGTTCGGCGCGCGTCGTCTGCTGAGACTCGATCAGCCGCCGCAGCTCGGCCAGCGTGGCCCGGACGCGCGGAGGCAGGTACTCGGGACCGACGCCGCCGAAGGTCAGGACGTCCACCTCCTCCAACAGCGCGTAGGCCCGCTCCGCATAGGGGTGGGAGGGCGCGGTGCGGATCGCGGACTCCAGGTAGATCTCCGCCTTGGGTACCCACGAGGCGGGACCGAGCCGGAGTTCGGCCACCCCCAGCCAGTAGAAGGATTCGGCCAGAAGTGCGGCCTCGGCTTTGGTGTCGGCCGCTCCCAGGTGCTCCACCAGACGCGACAGCTCGGCCGCGGCCAGGAGCGTGTGCACCATGCCGTCCCGGTCGCCGGGAAAGTCGCTGACGTCGGTGGCCCGCTCGAGATGCTCCCGCGCGGTCTTGAGGGACGGGTTCGCATCGGGCTTCGGCTCGGCGCGGTCGAGATGCTGGTCCCACACGCGAATCCGCCGGCGGAGGTAGCGCGGGCAGTCGTCCCGCGCCGCCAACGCCCGCAGCTGCGTCCGCGCGCGCGCGAAATCGGGACGCGTGCGAACCACCAGTGTCATGTAGTCGAGCAACGCCTCCGAGGCGTCCAGTTCGGCCGGGTCCGCCGTGGGATCCCGGAACACCGTCTCCCAGTAGCGAGCGCTGCCCTCGAAATCCCGCAACGCCACACGCAGTCGCGCCTGTCCCCGGGGCGACAGCTCACCTGCGTCCAGCCGTTCCACCAGCCGAGCGCCCAGCGGAAAGGAGCCCGCGGCGACTCCGCGCGTGTGACAGGCGACGCACGTCTCGGTGAGGTCGAGCAGCCGGTAGCGGGCCTCGGCCGCGCGACCGCGGGAAAAGAGCGCCGACATCTCCTGGGCCTCGTCGGCCAGGTCGCGGGTCAGGAGGCGCGTCGCGGTGTCCGCTCCGCGCCCGTGGCGACGAACCCGCTCGCCGGCCGCGGCGAGGTCGTCGAGCGCGGCGGCGATGGAGGCGCGCCTGGCGGGATCGACGAAGCGGTCGCCCTCGAGCGCCGGGGGCAGCAGCTGCACCAAGCTCAGGAAGACCTGGCGCATGCTGGTGCGCGGTTCCTCGGGTGCCGCCTGGGCGGAGCCCACCGCCAGGACGAAGGCCGCCAGCGCGCCCCCGAACACCCCCCCTCGAACGAACGAACTGCGCATGCCACCTCCTGCCACGGAATCCACCCGGTCCGAGAAGAGCAACCCCCGTGCCAGCGAGAGAGTGGAGGAAGGTCGCTGCGCGGGAGCCGGGTGCCCCTTTTCGCCACGGCGGCGACGGAGGACTGCCGCCGGGGTGGCGATCCCGCCCATCGCCGTCCCAGAGCCTCTCTCCCCCGAGGGCAAAATGTCTTCTCGCGCTTCGTAGTTGGGGCGGCAATCGCTTCGGCGGCGCCAACGACCGACCGATAGACCCTGAGAACCGAGCCCGGGTTTCGGAGGCGAGTCCGTGTCCGCCATCGCGCTCCTCTATTTCGTGCTGACGGCGATCGTCGCAGGGCGTCTGCTGACCCTGGCGGCCCACACCCGCAAGTTGCCGGAGTTTCTGGCCGGCATCGGGATCTTCGTGTTCGGCTGCGTCGGCGTTCCCATGGTGTCCGCCGCCCGACTGCTGCCTCTGGAGGCGGCCATCACGGCGCAGATCGTGGGCGGGGCCCTCAACGACCTGGGCTTCCTGTGCATCTACCTGTTCGCCTGGCGCGTCTTCCGCCCGAACCAGCGCTGGCCCCTGGCGCTGATCGGGCTGGGAACGCTCGCGTTGGCCGGCAAGGTCATCTCCCAGGCGCAGCTCCCCAATCCGGACTCGGTGAACGAGCTGATGGCCAACGTCCACGGCTTCGCCCTGTTCGGCACCTCGGCCAACGTGGTCCTGTGTGGCTGGGCCGGGGCCGAGGCGCTCCGGTACCACGGGCTGATGCGCCGCCGGATGCGCTTGGGTCTGGCCGGCGCCGTGGTCACCAACCGGTTTCTGCTGTTCGCGGTCGCCGTGCTGTCGCTGGCTACGACGCTGGTCTTGGCCGCGGCGGTGTTGTTGCTGGACGTCTACGAGAGGTACTCCTGGCTGATGGCACTCCCGGGCCTGGCTGCGACCATCGCCTTCTGGCTCGGGTTCGCGCCGCCCCGCCCCTACCTCCGGTGGGTGGCGACGCACCAGCCGCCGACCTCGACGGCAGTGGGGAGGCCGTAGTGGCGGACTCGGCGATCTTCAACTTCGTCACCACGGCGCTGGAGGAGCGCACCGCCCTGGACCGCCTGGAGTCTCGCGGCACGGTCCGCATCGCCCTGAAGGAGGCCGGCCTGGAGGTGGCGAGCGTCGACAAGGAGCAGATGGGAGTCGTGCTGGACAAGGTGCTCCCCGGCGCGCTGCGGGAGCGCGGCATCGACGAACCCGAAAGCGTCTGCAGCGCCATCCGCTCGGATCTCGCCGGCGTCGCGGACGACGCGCCGGCCGGCGACCGGCCGGAGCAGGTGTTTGCGCGCCTGGGCGGCAGCTGACACCCCCCGAGCGTCGATGCTGAAACGCTCGGCCAAACTCGTCGCCCTGTACTTGGCGGGTATCGTTCTGGTGGGAGGCTGGTCGCTCCACCACGTTCTCGGGGGGTCGGCTACCAGCGAGAATCTCGCCCAGGTGATCGTGTTCCCGCTGGCGTGGATCTTCGGCTTCTGGCCAACCGTCGGCCCCCTGTTCGTGGCCTACAAGATCTGGCGGCTCCAGCACGTGCTCCAAGAGCTCGCCGACCGCAAGGCCGCCGGCGTCACGACCGAGACCCAGGAGCAGGAGCTGGAGGACACCTTCACGCTCATGGTCGTCGAGGAGAACCCGATCCCCGAGCGATTCGCCCGCAAGCTGGTCCGCCGCGCGCTCGCAGCCGCCAAGCGCCAAGCCGAGGCCGATCCTTTGCAGCCGGGATCCCCCCTGCAGGCGGGCCCCGGAGCCGAAGAGCGCTGACCCCGGACCGCGGGCGTCCGTTCGACGCCCAGCCTCCGACCTCTCCGCTCCCCGAATCGTGCCGGACCTCGATGGGCCGGGCCTCGCAAGGCCGCTTGCTCCGCGAGCCAGCCGTCCCCGGCCCGCCCTTGGAACCTTTCGCCGCTCGGCGCCACCCACTCTCGGCCTTGGCCAAAGCGACCCCGCCCGGGGTCGGGATCAAGGAGAGCCCACATGGCCGAAAGCACGAACGCGGCAGCCACCCCGAAAACACCTGACAACGGCGGCAACGGCGGCAACGGCGGCAACGGCGGAGAGAACGGAGCCAAGAAGCCGGATGTCGCCGCGCTGGTGTCGGCCGGCCTCTTCTGGGGCGTGATCCTACTCGTGTTCGCCTGGAACTACCTGGGCGTCGGAGATCCGGAGCTGGAGATCGTGGTCGCCGCCAGCCCGAGCGACACGGATGCGGACGGTGCCATCGACTCCTGGTCCCTGACGGGTCACGTCCTGTACGACGACGACTTCGTGCCCGGCATCGGCGTCTGGGCCGTCGCCATCGACCAGCAGGGCAACCGCAAGAGCAGCGGCAAGAGCCTGACCGACGCCTCCGGGATGTTCGATCTCGCGAGCATCCCGAACTCGCTCTCGGGCCAGCCGAACCAGAGCATCGTGGAGATCGACGTGTACGCCCGAGGCGAAGTCCAGGTCACCGACGGCGACGAGGTGCAGCCCCTCGAAGTGGGGCCGGCCACCGCGCGCGTGGGCGTCGGCACCGGCCAGAGCTATCGGATCATCAGCCTTCCGGGCCGCGAGCTCCTGGTGATCGGGCTCCTGTTCGCGGTGAGCGTGGCCTTTGCGCTGGTACCCATCCCGGAAAACGACCGCACTCGGGCCTGGCTGGTGGCGAAGTACCTGAGCTCGGTGGTCTTCGCGTTCCTTCTCACCGGGTTCATGGTGCTCTACATCTCCCTCGGCCTGCGCCACATCAACCAGACGGCTTCCAACGTCGACAACGAGATCCTCTCCCTCGGAGTGGCCAACGTCTTTCGGGGCAGCTACGTGGAGGACGTCCAGGAGGAGTGGCTGATCTCCCTGACGTCGCCGTCGTTCGCGCAGACGTCGGACGTCGACCCCGAGGCGCTGCCCGGCGGCGCGCCGCCAGAGGAAACGGACGACGCGGGGCTCGAGCGCGGACTCGGAGCTCCGTTGTGGGTCGTGTTGGTCGCCGTCATCGGATCTGCGCTCTTCACGATCTCGATCGTGCTGGTGGGGACCAAGGAAGCCGTTCTCAAGCTCGAGCACGAGGAGATCCGGAAACGCATCCAGAACGTGGTGCTGCACCAGTTCTACATTCTCTTTGCACCCATCGGCGCGATCTTCGTCTACCAGCTGCTGGTGATCGCGGGCGCGGCCTCCCAGGCCGTCTCGGTGGCGGTGACGGCCATGGCGGCCGGCATCGCGCTGAACGTGCTGTTGAAGAAGGCCGAAGAGACGGTCTCGAGCCTGATCTCGAATTCACAGGCGAAAGACGCCTCCGCCGACCCGGCGTAGGCGCTGACCGGCACGTCCCGCGCCGTCACCGCCGCGACGGCGCGAAGCGCTGCCGGAGCTCTTGCTTCAGCA
>JAKSBN010000084.1 GCA_022361175.1 Pseudomonadota bacterium
CTGGGCAACCGCGAGGAGGCCGAGGACGTGGCCCAGGAAACGTTCCTGAGCTTGCATCGCCACGGTCATCGCTTTCGCAGCGAGGCCCGCTTCTCCACGTTCGTCTATCGGGTGGCGGCGAACGCGGCTCTCAATCGCCGCCGGTCGCTGGGGCGCCGGAACGCCCGGGTCCAGAAGCTCGCAGTGCGCCAGGCCGCGGGAGACGATCTGCCGAGCACGCCGCGCAGCCCGGAAGATGCGACGGCCAGCGAGCAGGTGAGTCGCCAGGTGCGGGAGGCGCTGCAGACCCTGAAGCCGGCCCTGCGCCTGCCGCTGGTCATGTATGACTTGGAGGGCCTGGCCTACGGGGAGATCTCGCAGGCGCTCGGGGTGGCCGAGGGAACGGTGAAATCTCGCATCCATCGCGCGCGTCAGCTGCTGCGCGAGCGGCTGCGCGAAGTGCTCAAGTCGGAATCCGGCGATGGTCCCGATTCGCACGGTTCCGATTCGCAAGAGGGAGCGCGGAAGTGACCCACGCGGACGTGGAAACCCGCATGCACGCGTACCTGGAGGGCGAGCTCTCGCTCGACCAGCGCGCCTTGTTCGACGCGCATCTGGACGCCTGCCCCCCGTGTTCGGAGCAGTTGGCCGAGCTGCGCGCGACGGTCGCGCTGTTGCGATCGCTGCCCGACCCGGAGCCGCCTCCGACGCTGGCGCGGGACGTGATGGACCGCATCGAGGCCGGCGAAGGCGGCCGCCGGTTCTGGGGGTGGCTTCTGGACGCGCTGCGGCCGGTCGCACAGCCCGGCGTCGCGGTCCCCGTGGCACTGGCCGTGACCGGAGCCACGCTGGTGTGGTGGAGCGGGCAGGTTCCCGTGTCCACGACGCCGGTTTCGCCCGCCGACCCGGTCATCGCGCAGACGCCTCCGCCGCCGGCAGCGGCCACGCCGCGGGTCGAGCTTCGCGCCGAACCCCAGCGTTTGGCGCGGGCCGAGCCGGAGCGCCCCATCGGCGCCTCGGCCGCCCGCGAGGACGCTCCGCCGGAGGCGGTGGGCCCGCCGCTCGCCTTCGACTTCGCGCCTCGGGTGGATTTGAGCGAGCCCACGACGGGCGTCCGGTTGCGCCCGACCGCCCAGCCCGCTCCGGCGCTGCGAGCGGCCTCCGAGCCGGGCTCCCGGGTGCTGGCGCGTCAGGCGCCCACGGCGCGCACATTGGCCGAGCGCGAAGGCCCCGACCCCCAGGCGCGGGCGCGCCGGGCGCGGGACGTGCGGCTCGAGCAGTTGTTGCAGCACCCGCTGCCGTTCTTGACCGAGTTCGAGAACCAGACCCTGGCCGAGCAGGAGCAGTGGGCGAAGGCGCTGGCCGAGCGCGCCGTCGAGGGCGGACGCCTCGACGCCGTGAGGGACGTGCTGGAGGGCTTCGACACGGCGGGAGCGCGGCGGCTCGAAGAGGCTCTGGCCGAGGCGGAAGGCGCTCGCGACGCGGAGTGAGCCTTCCCCGGCGGCCCTGGCGGGGGGGCAGCGGTCGCGCCGGGTTGCCTCCGTCGCTTGCGCAGAGAGTGCGCGCTGCGCGGGGGCCCGGCCGTGGCGAAAGCCGCGGACGCCGTTACCCTTGGCCGCCCCGGAGTGGTGCGGGACAGCGAGTCATCCATGCGAATGCGCGCCTTTGTGTTCGCCACCGTCACCGTGGCGAGTCTCGCCCTGCTCCCCTCTCTAGCGGCCGCCGAGTTGGAGGCCGATCACGAGATCCTGGACATCGCCCCGGAAGACCGCGCCAGCTTCGGCATGCGCAACGTCTTCGCGCCGATTACGGGGCTGTTCCTGGGTGGCCCGGGCTATTGGTACGAGCCGCGTGAAGTCACCGTCGATACGACGCCTCCCGGCGCCTATCTCGACATCTTCTACATCCGCTCCAACTTCCAGAAGCGCTACGAGCAGGCGGAGTCGCCGGTCACCCTGGTGCTGCCTCCGCGCATCGAGGCGGGCCCGCGCGACGCCATCACGATTCGCGCCTACGCCGAAGGGTTCCGCCAGCAGACCGTGACGCTGCCGGTGAAGGACCGCCGCGGCGAAGTGGTGGTGGATCTCGAGCCGCTGCCCAACATGCTGGCCGCCGTGGGGCATCGCTACTTCGCCGGACGCGCCAGTCTCCAGTTCCTCACCAAGGAAGCGCTCACGTTCCGGATTCAGGAGGCGGCCGACGGCTTCTCCGTGGTGCTCGTCGAGACGGGCAAGAGCCCCGAGGCCGACGCCACCCTGGACGCCCTCACGAGCCCGATCCTGAACGACGTCGAGGCGCAGCAGCTGGGTGAGGACTTGATGGTGCGCTTCGGCACCAACGAGGCCCATCCCGTCGAGCTGCGATCGCGCCAGTTCTACGACGCCGCGCGCGACCTGCACGGCTTCGGCCTCGATCTGGTTCCGCGGGACGGCGGGGCGGAGGCGGTGTCCAAGGCCCTGGCCGCGCTGCGGTCGATGACCGCTCGGGACGCGACGGGTTGTGCCCTGGCCTTCGACAAGAGCCTGCGCGCGTCCCTCGACCCGGCGGCGCTGTCGCGCGCCCTGACGCCGACGGGCCAGTTCACGGACCGCTACGTGCGGGCTGCCATGCGCCGGCTGGGAGAGATCGCGCCGGGCGGAATCGTGGCCTTTACGGGGGGAACCACGCTGCGGCCGGCGGTACCGATCGAGTTGGACGCCGCGCTCAGCCAGGCGGCCGATGCCGAGGGCTTGTTGGCGGTGCTGCGCGCCTTTGTTGCCGCGCTCGAGAGCGAGGAGAACCGGGACGAGACGCTGCGCAGCCTGATCGCGCCCGAGCTCGACGCGCCGGCCTTCGAAACCGCGCTGTCGGACGCGCGCACTCGCGAACAGGCCTGTCGCAGATCCACCTGACCCGACTCGAACCGCTATGCTGGGGTTCCCGGTCCCGGAGTTCTCTCCATGCTCCGCTCCGGATCCGCTCCCTCTTCCCGGCTCGTTTCCACCTCCACCGCCGCCTCGCGGGAGCGTCCGCGCGAGCGCCTCTCGCGAGTGGGTGCCGCGGGGCTCTGCACGGCCGAACTGCTGGCGCTGGTGCTGCGCACCGGGGTCCACGGCCGCGACGCCACGGCCCTCGGCCGTGAGCTCTTGGACCACTGCGACGGTCTCCATGGGCTCGCACAGAGCACGGAAGCGGAGCTGCGGCGTTGTTCCGGCCTCGGCCGGGCCAAGGCCGCCTCGCTCGTGGCGGCCCTGGAGCTGGGCCGGCGGCTGCTGACCAGGCCTCTCGAGCCGGGCCGCTGCGTCCGGGATCCGGCGGACGTCCACGCGCACTTCGGGCCCCGCCTCGCCCACGCCACTCAGGAGAGTTTCTTCGTGATGTCGCTGGACGCTCGCCAGCGCTTGCTCGCCGAGCACCGGGTCTCGCTGGGAACCCTGACAGCGAGTCTGGTGCACCCGCGCGAGGTCTTCCGGCCGGCCCTGCGCCAGGCCGCGGCGGCGGTGCTGCTGGTCCACAACCACCCGAGCGGCGATCCCACCCCCAGTGCAGAGGACCGCGACGTCACGGAGCGCCTGGCCACTGCTGGGCGGATTCTGGGTGTTCGGGTCCTCGACCACGTGATCGTCGGGCGGGATGGGTACTACAGCTTCGCCGGGGCTGGAGAGTTGTCGGATTCCCCGAGGGGCATCTCGGGTCTCTAATGCCCCACGCCCAACCGGACGATGAGCCTTCGGAGGGCTTGCCGTCGGCGGGCGAGCCAGAAGGTGCAGCGATGGCCAAGGTGAGCGTGCAGGCCGCTTCCGACGAGTCCCAATCCGGGGCCGAGCGCCGACGCTCTCTGCGCGCGGATCTCACCGTGCGGGTGGACTACTCGACGGTCGACGAGCTCTTCTCCGAGTTCACGCGCGACATCAACGAGGGCGGCCTCTTCATCGAGACGACCCAGCCGCGCCCACAGGGCACCGTGGTGTCGCTGGTCTTCAACCTGCCCGGTTGTGAAGAGCCGATTCGAACCATCGGTCGCGTGGCGTGGTCCAGCGGCGCAGCCGACCCGCCCGGGATGGGCGTGGAGTTCGACGACTTGACGGGCGAGCAGCGCACGCGCATCAACCACATCGTGCGCGCGCTGCGGTCCTGCGGTCCCCAGGCTTCGGGCTGAGTCGCCCTCGTCCGCTAGAACGGGATGTCGTCGTCGGGCGGTGATCCCCCCGCCGGACCGCCCTGCGAGTAGCCGCCGCCGCCCTGGCCTCCGCCGGGGGCCGAACCGCCGCCGCCTCCTCCGCCACCGCCGGAACCGGCACCGCGCGGTCCGCCCAGGAACTGCACGGTCTGGGCGTTGATTTCCGTCGTGCGGCGCTTCTGCCCTTCCTTGTCTTCCCACTCGCGGGTCTGGAGCCGCCCCTCGATGTACACCGTGCGCCCCTTGGAGAGGTACTGGGCGCAGAGCTCGGCGGTGCGTCCCCAAGCGACGATGCGGTGCCACTCGGTGCGCTCCACCCGCTCGCCGCTCTTGTCGGTCCAGTTCTCGCTCGTCGCGAGGGTGAAGTTCACGACCGCCTGCCCGTTCTGGGTGTAGCGGAGCTCCGGATCTCGACCGAGATTGCCGATCAAGATCACCTTGTTGACGCCTGCCATGGAGGTCTCCGTCGCGCTTGGGGGTGGACCGAATCATCCCGCCCAGGGCCCACCCCGTCAAGGGCGGACACGCGTTCGAAGACCCCGTTGACAGCTGGGCACACGACTGGCTTCTTCCGGGGGAGGGCCACGAGTGATCTACGTCTTCCGCTACTCGCTGATCGCGCTCTACACCGTCTTCTGGGGGGCGCTCGCCTGCGTGTTGGGACTCGTCGATCGCAGCGGCGAGGCCATCGTGTGGATCGGCCGCCGCTGGGTGCGGTGGTGCCTGGCCACCTGTGGCGTGCGCGTAGAGGCGGAGGGACTCGATCAGCTGCCCGTTGGGCAGCCCGTGGTGTTCATGTCGAACCACCAGAGCGTGTTCGACATCGCCGCGATCATCGACACGCTGCCGCGCTCGTGGCGCTTCGTGGCGAAGCGCGAGCTCACCTGGATCCCGTTCTTCGGCTGGGCGCTGGTGATCGGCGGGCACATCATCATCGACCGCAGCCGCCGCGCGAAGGCCGTGCGCAGCCTGGCCCGGGGTGCCGAGCGCATCCGGGACGGCGCCAACGTGATCATCTTTCCCGAGGGCACCCGCAGTCCCACCGGCGAGCTGCGTCCGTTCAAGAGCGGCGGGTTCCACCTCGCTCGACAGGCCGGCGTGTCCATCGTCCCCGTGACGGTGTCCGGCAGCCTGCACGTCACCCCCAAGAAGTCGCTCCGGATCGAGAGCGGGCGCATACTGGTGCGCTACGGCAAGCCCATCGCGACCGTCGATTTCGGGGACGACGAGCGCGAGGCCCTGAAAGAACAGGTCTATCGAGCGATCGCTGCCGGCTACGATCCGAACCTCCAGCGGGGGGCCGATTCCCGTCGGCCGCGTTGACGCCGAGGCGGCCGCACCGGTACCCTGCGAGCGGTTTCCCTTTCCGGGGGGGGAGGGAATGAACTCGCACGATTCGCGCCGTTGGCGCAGTTCGCACAAGTGGCGCAGTTCGCGCCGTTTGTGTGAAGGCCCGCTCGCAGTCCGCCAGGCCGACGCTCGACCCGATCGGCTCGGGGAGCGGTGCGCCCGTGGCTAAAGCCGCAGCCCGCCGCCGCAGTCGACGTCCCGCGGGCGAGGGCCAGGACGCTTCCCTGGCGTCGCGCCTGGTGACCGAGTGCGTCGGTCTGGGCCTGGTGGCGGCCGCGTTGCTGAGTTCACTGGCCCTGGCGACGTACTCGCCCTCCGACGCCGTCTTCCAGATGGTTCCCGTGGCGAACGGGGCCGGCGTCGTCGGTGCGTCCATGGCCGGCTCGCTCTTCGGCGGCCTCGGCTACGGAGCCGTGGTGTTGGTGGCGGCCATCGCCTGGCTGGGCGTCCGGCTGTTGGTGGGGGTGGGGCTGCCGGGTCCGACGTCGCGCTTCTGGGTCGGTGCGGTGCTGCTCTTGGTCTCCGTGGCGGCGCTGCCTCCGGTCTTGGCCTCGCTCGGCGTGGAGTGGGTGCGGGCGAGCGACGGCGGCCGCCTGGGTGCCGCACTGTCCAGCGCGCAAGTGCTCTTGTTGAGTCGCGCCGGGGCGGTGCTGGTGAACGGCTTCCTGGTCGTCGTCGGGGTGCTCTCGCTGACGGGCATCTCGCTGGGGGCGGCCCTGCGCGCCGTGGCGCGCGCCGCCGGCTGGGTTGGGCACTGGACCCTCGTCGGGCTCCGCGCGCTGGGCCGCGGCGCCAACTTCGTGCTGCAGCGGTCCATCGTCCTCCTGGCCGCGGGCGGCGCGGGGCTGGTCGCCGGGGC
>JAKSBN010000009.1 GCA_022361175.1 Pseudomonadota bacterium
CTCGAGATCTTCGTCTCCGACGGCGAGGGAGGGCACGCGCCGGCCCGTCCGCAGGAGCCGCTCTACGGCGAGACGTACCTGCCGCGGAAGTTCAAGATCGGCATCGCCCACCCGAACGACAACGCCGTCGACATCCTGACCCAGGACATCGGGCTGATGCCGGTTCCGGGCAGCGACGGGGCCTTCGACGGCGAGAAGTTCGATCTCTACACCGGCGGCGGTCTCGGCCTGACCCACAACAACCCCGCGACGGCCGCCCACCTGGGCCTGTATCTCGGCCGTCTGCGGCGCGATCAGGTGGTGGCCGCGTGCCGCTCGATCGCGACGCTCCAGCGCGAGAACGGCGAGCGTCGCGACCGACGCCAGGCGCGCTGGAAGTACACGATCCGCCGGCTGGGCGTCGGCGCAGTGAAAGACGAGCTCAAGACCCGCTTCGGCATCGAGCTCGAGCCGGCGACTCCCGAGCCCCTGCCGCCGATGGATCTCCACCTGGGCTTCCGGCCCCAGCGCGACGGCCGCCACTCCTGCGGGATCTCGGTGGAAAGCGGCCGCGTGGGACCGCGCCTTCGCAAGGCCGTCCTGGAGGCCGTGACGAACTTCGGTCTCGGCGTTCGCCTGACCCCGCAGCAGGACCTGATGCTGACGAACATCGAGGACGTCGAGGCCGTGAAGGCCCTCCTGGATCAGCACGGGGTGCGCCAGCCCGAGGCCATCTCGCTGGCGCGGCGCAACGCCATGGCGTGCCCGGCGAAGCCCACCTGCGGACTCGCCATGACCGACGCCGAGCAGATCCTGCCCCACTACCTGGACGCGATCGAGGCCGAGGGCCTCGGCGACGTGGACGTCGTCATCCGGATGACCGGCTGTCCGAACAACTGCGCCCGACCGCCGTCGGCGGAGATCGGCATCTACGGCTACGGCAAGAACGACCACGTCATCCTGGTCGGCGGGTCGCGCGCGGGGACGCGCTTGGCCCACACGCTCTTCCCCCGCATCTCCGGGGAGCAGATGGTGCCGGCGCTCGTGGGCCTCTTCCGGGCCATCCGGGACCACAACCCGGAGGGACTGCCGGCGGGCGATTTCCTGCACCAGACCGATCCGGCCACGCTGCGGGACTGGATCGGCATCGAAGACGCGCGGTAGCTATCATCTCGTCCGTGAATCCTCCCGCCGCCGAGACTCCCCTCTCCCGTGCTGCGGCCGAAGCGCTGGTCGCAGAGGCGGTGGAGAACGGACGCATCGACCGCGCGCCGGCCGAGCGGCTGGGGTACGCGCTGCGCGACGCCGACGTCTTGGAAGCGCTCCTGGGGGGTGCGGACGAGAGCCGGCGCCGCGGCAAGGGCGACGTCGTCACGGTGTCGCGCAACGTCTTCATCCCCCTCACGAACCTGTGCCGCAACCGCTGCGCCTACTGCACCTTCGCCAAACCGCCGGATTCGCCCGAGGCGGAGACCTACACGCTGGACCAGGTGTCGGACGTGGTGCGCGGGGGCGTTCGCACCGGCTGCATCGAGGCGCTCATGTGCCTGGGCGACAAGCCGGAGGTGGCCTACCGCAGCCACCGGACGTGGCTGGCGGACAACGGCTACGCCAGCACGACCGATCATCTGGTGGAAGCCTGTCGCATCGCCTTCGAGGGCGGCATGCTCCCACACACCAACGCCGGCATCCTGTCCCAGGAAGAGATGGAGCGGCTGCGGCCGTGGAACGCATCCATGGGACTCATGCTGGAGACCACCAGCCAGCGCCTGCGCGGGCGCGGCATGGCCCACTTCCACGCCCCGGACAAGGAACCGGCCGTGCGGCTGCGCATGCACGAAGAGGCGGGCGAGCTCGCGATCCCGTTCACCTCAGGCATCCTGCTGGGGATCGGCGAAGACGAGCGCGAACGCGTCGACACCCTGCTCGCGATCCGCGATCTGAACGACCGCTACGGGCACATCCAGGAGGTGATCGTACAGCCCTTCCACCCGAAGCCGGACACGCGCATGCGCGCCGTCGCGGCGATCTCGGATCCCGAGGTGGCGGGCTGGGTGGCGCTGGCGCGGCTGGTGCTGGGGCCGGATATGAACGTGCAGGCACCGCCGAATCTGGCTCCCGACGTGCTGCCGCGGCTGCTTCGGTCGGGGCTCAACGACTGGGGCGGCGTGTCGCCCGTGACGGTCGACTTCATCAATCCCGAGGCGCCGTGGCCCGCCCTGCGGATGCTCGAAAAGGAGACGGCCGCGGCCGGGCAGCGTCTGCGGGAGCGCTTGCCCGTCTATCCCGAATGGGTGCGCGAGCGCGCCGAGTTCTTCGACCCGCGCGTTCGGTCGGCCCTGCCCCGCTTCGCCGACGAAGAGGGCTTCGCCCGCCCGGCCGCCGAGCGGGCCGGCGAGGAGGCGGCCTGATGCTCGAGCGGCTGCTCTCGGAAGTGCGACCGGAGATCGGAGCGATTCTCGATCGGGCGCTCTCGGGGGTCGAGCTCTCGGCCGACGAGGCCGCCCGGCTCCTGCAGGTCGAGGGGCCGAGTCTGCACGCGCTGTTGGCCGCGGGAGACGTGGCGCGACGCGAGGACAACGGCGACGACGTGAGCTACGTCGTCTGCCGCAACATCAACTTCACCAACGTCTGCTACGTGGGTTGCTCCTTCTGCGGCTTCGCCCGCCACCGCGAGGACAGCGAGGCCTACGACCGAAGCCACGAGCAG
>JAKSBN010000032.1 GCA_022361175.1 Pseudomonadota bacterium
ATCCGTGGCGCTGGTGAGAGCCTCGCTCGCCAGTGCCACGGCGCGGGCTTGGTCGGTGCTTTGGCCGCGGAGGTGGAGCATGCGGGCGAAGTCGTGCTGGGTGTACGCGACCCAGGCTCGGGCGCGGATGCGCTCGTTGGTCGCCAGCGCGGATTCGAAGTGGCGCGTGGCGTCGTCCCAGCGTGCATCCATGGTGGCCAGGATGCCGAGACTGCGTCCGACCGAGCCCAGGCAGAGTTCGTCGAGCTCGGCCACGGCGACGAAGTCGGCGTAGGGCAGGAGGCGATCGTACAGCACCCTCGCGCGCGGCCGGTCGTCGAGGTGCTCGGCCGTCATGGCGAGCACCGCGAGATTCACGAGGAAGTCGTAGTCGGGGCGAATCTGCTCGAAGTCGTTCTCGGCGACGGCCTCGAAATACTCGCGAGCTCGTTCGAGCCGGCCGAGCTCGGCGTTGGCGAATGCGATGGCGAGGCGGAAGGCCGGATGTCCGATGTCGCCGACGTTCGTCACGGCTCGGCGAACCGTCACGCCGTCGCCGGGAACGGGTCCGCCGAGCGGCTGGCTGGGTTCCGGCCCAGTGAGCGGGCGCGAGAGCACGGGGTCGAGTTCGGCGAGGCGCCCCTGGAGCGCTCGCAGCATGGCCAGTTTGATCGCAATGAGGTGGTTGACCTCGCGCCCGGACGACTGCTGCGAAACGGCGGCCATTTCGGCCAGCGTCCGCTCGCCGTCCTGCAGCCGCCCCTCCATCAGGGCCAACAGGTTGTGGAACGACGCCAGGTGAATCCGGCAGACCTGACGCTTCGACTCCTCGGCGTAGCGAAGGCACGCCTCCAGCTCGCGGTCCACACCCGGACGGTCGCCGCGCTCGAGAAGGAGGCGCAGCCGCCAACGTCGCCCCTGGAATTCGAGTGGAGAGTGGCTTCTTCTTCCCAGGCGCACGACCTCGTCGGCGACGTCCAACTGCGGTCGGTGGTCCGGATCGAGCGGGCTGAAGAAGAGCCGGATGTTGAGCGCCTCGGCCAGCGCCGCCGCGTCATCCGTCCGGCGTGCGATCTCCACGGCCCGACGGCTGAGCTGCACCCCGCGCTCCCAGTGCTCGACGCCAAGCTGCCACCACAGCCTGTACGCGAGCCGGGACAGCAACCGGGCGCGAAGCGCGTCGTTCGACTCGCCCAGCTGGTCGAGCGCTTCGTGCAGGGTGGAGAATAGAAACCGGTCGTCCAGCGCCAGGTCGCCGTCATCGCGGCGGAGCGCCAGCGCCGCGCAGGCGAGCAGCTCGGGGAGGTCGTGCTTGCGCGCCACGCGTTGCAGCTCCAGCAGGGCCTCGTGTGCTCTCGGGTGGTACTCGCCGGCGGCCGTCTTCGCCTGCGCGAGGAGGAGCAGCAACTCGCCGTGCCGGCGCGGGTTGGACGGAAGCGCCGAGTTCATCGCCTCGAGCGCTCGCTGGGCACGACCGGCCGCTTCCTCGTAGGCGTGCGCATTCAGCGCTTGGCGCGCGGCCTGGATGGAGTACTCGAGGCTCTTCTCCGCCGGGGCCCGCGACCCGGCGGCCAGGAAGTGACGAGCGAGCTCGGTCAGGTGGAGGCCGAGCTGACGGGCGTGGAGTTCCTCCAGCGCCTCTGCGATCCGGCCGTGAAGGTGTGCTCGCTCGATGGTGTCCTGGTCGGTGTAAAGCGCTTCTTGAATCAAGGCGTGGCAGAACTCGTAGCGTCCCAGTCCAGAAGGGACTTGTCGCACGATCTGTGCATCGGACGCCGAGCGCAGCTCTCGCAGGAGCGATCGACTCTCGCGCCGCACCACTCGGCGAAGCGCGTCGAACGAGAACTGGCGGCCGAACACCGATGCCACCCCGAGCATCTGTCGACACTCGCTCGGCACGCTGCGAAGGCGGTGGTGTACGGCGTCCCGGACACCGGGAGGAACGGCCGGGCCATCGCTTGCCGCTTGGCCGGGACCCCGCGCGGAGGACTCGCGAAGCTGCAGCAGGACCTGCTCGACGAAGAAGGGATTGCCTTCGGTTCGTTGCAGGATTTCTTCGGTCAAAGCGTCCGGGCACTCCGCGTCGAGAACCCGCTGGATCCACTCCCGAATCTCGCCGGCCGCCAACCCCGGCAAGGGGATCCGCTCCAGGGGGAGGTGCCTGGCGATCTCGGCCAACGAGTCTCCCACGGCATCGTCCGCCGAGCTGACTCGTCCTCGCCACGTGGCGACGACGAGCATGCGGCTATCGCGACCCGCCCGGGCGACCATCTCGACGAGTCCCAGCGAGGAAGGGTCGGCCCATTGCAGGTCTTCGATGGCGAGAGTGATGGGCTCTTGTGCGGCCAGGCCCACCAGGAAGTTCGCGATCCCATCGAAGAGCCGAAAGCGGGCCTCGTGCGAACGCAGAGCGTCGTCTCTGGACCCGCGGACGCCGGGCAGCCGTTCGCGCAGCTCGGGGAGCCAGTGCGCGACGTCACTCGCGATGGGTCCGAGCGCCGAGTTCAGCTCGCCAGGGCTCGCGAGCTCGATGGCGTTGCGCAGGATCTGGATCCAGGGCCACAGCGCCGGACTACCGTCGTCTGGGTGACAACCTCCGGTCAGAACGGGCGCGGTCCGCACGGGGGGCGAGAGCAG
>JAKSBN010000006.1 GCA_022361175.1 Pseudomonadota bacterium
GGTCGCGCGCACGGAGTCCGGGCCCTCCGCAGCCGAGCCGGCCGGCTTAGCGCTGGAATTTCGCGAGAGCGGCCGCCCGTCCGTCTCCCGGCTCGCCATTCAGCGCTTCGTGCAGAGCGCCCCCAGTTCCTGAGACAGAAGTGGTCTTCCACACAAAGGGAAAACGTTTTCTCACGGTCTGCCCGATCGGTGAGAAAATCGCACGCAGCGGTCTAGTAAAAACCCTCACATTTCCACCAGATCCGCATACGAGCTTCCGATGGGGGGAGGCCCCACCAATCCTGGCATGCAGCTTGCTGAACCCGGGTCGTGGGATTTCGGTCCCCACTCTTGAAAAGCCACTTCTATCGCGAGGATTGCCAGAGGAAGCGGAGTCCGAATCGTCGCCGAGGCCGTGACCAACAGGGGGTTCACGGCCGCAAGCCGGCGGCTCTTCTCCCCCCGCAGCTGCGACTGCAGTGCCTCAGGAAAGAAGGACCGGGGAGCCCCTCCGACCTGGTCCTCGCAGTAGAGAACGGATTCGGCCCCGGTCGAGCGCCCGTGGAGGGAGGCGACCAGGGCGGAATCAGGAGAGCGCCCCTTGCGGAATCAGTCGGGTACGGGGAAGGCCTGGTCCAGCGATCGAGAACTTGTCGACCAGATTCTGTCCGGAAGCGGAGAACATTTCGAGCTGCTCTACGAGTCCTACTTCCCGCGCGTCTATCGCTTCGCCCTGAAGCGGCTGCGGGATCCGGGCGAGGCGGAGGACGTCACCCAGGAGGTGTTCCTCACCCTGCTGTCGGCGCTGCCCTCCTACCAGGGCCAGTCCTCGCTGTTGGTCTGGATCTTCGGGATCACGCGCAACAAGGTGAACCGCCGTTTCCGCCGCGTGCGTCCGCCCATCGACTCGCTGGACGGCGAGGGGGCCACCGAGGCCCGGGCCCAGGCCGCACCCACCGACGAGGCCGTGGACGCGCGCCGGATGCTCGGGCGCTGCGAAGAGATCATCGAGAACGAGCTCACTCCGCTCCAGCGTCGAATCTTCCACCTGAAGCACCTCCGGCGGCAATCCATCCGGACCATCGCCGAGGCGCTCGGGAAGTCCGAGGACGCCATCAAGGCCAACCTCTACCGCATGCGCCGATCGATCTCCGACGGCACGCCCGGGCTGGAAACCCTGCTCCGCTCGTAGTATCTCCAGCCCCTCGGGGGGTGAAAAAGCGGCCCAAACTTGCGCGTGCGTTGCCACGCGCTTGTGGCAGCCGCCACTACCCTGGTGACGGCCCACACGTTTGGGCCGGCCCTTGGGAAGGGACCACGCGAGGAGACCGCGTTGGTCCGCCAGACTGGATCCGCCCCCCGTAGCGAGGGGCCGCTGTGTCCGAAGTCCGCGAAGCCCGAAAGGGCCGGTCGCGAGTCGTCACAGTCGCTGGCGCACGGCCGCGAGGCCGAGCTGATCGAGGCCATTCGCGCGGGCAGCGAAGCCCACTTCAACGAGCTCTACGACTGCTACTTCCAGCGGATCTACAACTTCGTGCACGCCCGCGTACGCAACCACGCGGACACCGAGGAGATCGTGCAGGAGACTTTTACTGCGGTCTATCGGTCGCTCGAGAGCTATCGGGGACAGTCCGCGCTGCTCTCCTGGATCTACGGCATCGCCAAGAACACCGTGAACAACCACTTGCGGCGGTCGAAAGCACAGGAGCTTCGTCTGGAGAAGGCGGAGCCCGAGCTGATGCATCCGGCCCAGTCGTTCGCGGCCTGCACGCCGGAGGAGCGGCTGGCGTTGTATCGCTACGCCGAAGCCATCAACCAGCGGCTGGCGTCGGTCTCGAGCTGGCAGGCCGAGGTGTTCTTGTTACGGCACGTGGAGGATCTGCCGATCCAGGAGATCTCCCGGCGGACGCAGCGGAGCAGCGATGCGATTCGCTCGAGCTTGTACCGCGTGAAGCGGCTCTTGGTGGAGGCCGCGGACCTGGAATGGGCGGCGACGGCTTCCTGAGCGAGACGGCGGGCGGGGGGCGAGCGTGAAGCAGCTGGGGCCGCGAGTTCGCTCGAGAAAAATTCGCTCGCGCTCGGGAAAGAGCTCGGAAAAGAAACTGGACGTGCAGCTGGAGCGGGACTTGGAGATGCTAGACGAGGGGGCGTTGGATTTCTCCATCGATGAGCTGCGGGAGTTCCTCGAGGCGGACACGGCCGAGGAAGCGGCCGATCCTGCCTTCAAGGAACGCTTGCGCCGCAAGCTCTGGGATCTCGTGCGCTCCAAGTACGGGCCCAACGCCGGCGGCTCCGACTAGCGCCGGCACCGACCGGGCGCGTTGCTGGCCGCAGGGCCCGCCAGTACTCTGCACGACGTGCGCAATCCGATTCGTCTCAAGAACTTTCGGCTCCGCTTTCTGCCCTACTACGCGGTCGGTCTGTTGGTCGTCGCGTGGACCCGGCCGACGCCGCTCGGTTTCGCAATCGGAGCCGGGCTGGCCTGTGCCGGCCTGGCCCTGCGCAGTTGGGGCGCGGGCCACTTGGTGAAGAACGACCACTTCACGGTTACGGGCCCCTACGCCCACGTGCGCCACCCGCTGTATCTGGGCACGCTCCTGATCGGCACCGGCTTCGGCGTGATCGCGGGCGGCTGGCTGGCGCTTCCCTTGATCGCGGCGCTGGGCGCCTGGTTCTTCCTGGACTACTTCCCCCGCAAGGAGCGGATCGAGAGCGCCCGCCTCGAGGCCCTCTACGGGGCCGAGTACGCGCGCTACCGCGCCGAAGTGCCCGCGCTCCTGGCTTCGCTGCGGCCGTGGCCGGGGCGCACGCCAGAGGAGCCCACCGCGGCCGCCAGCTGGCAGGCGCACCGCTTCGCCGACAACAACGAACTCGGAACCCTGCTGGCGGTGGTGGCGGGCCTCGGCCTCTTCGCGCTGCGCGCGGCGGTCTTCGTGTGACCGCGGCGGGAGAGTTGTCCCGCTCGAATCTCTCCGAGCGAGTTCTGGAGGTGTTGTCCCGAGGTGGGTGGGGCAACCCCGACGTGCTGCTGGTCAGGGCGCGCGGCGGTTCGGTGGTGGTGAAGGACTTCGCCCCCCGGCCGGCGCTGGTGCGTTGGATCTGGGGACGCTGGATCACCCGCCGCGAGCGCCGTGCCTACGAGCGCCTCGCCGGCCATTCCCACGTGCCCAAGCTGCTCGGTGGCCTCGGTCCGTTCGCGCTGGTGATCGAGTATCGACCGGGGCGGCGGCTGGAGCGCTCGCTGGCGGCGGAGCTTCCGGCCGGGTTCCTACCGGAACTGACCGACGCCGTAGAGGACATGCACCGCTCCGGGGTGGTGCACCTGGATCTGCGGCATCGGGACAACATCCTGGCGACGCCGGAGGGCGTGCCGGTGCTGCTGGATTTCGCGTCGGCGCTGTGCTTTCGGCCGGGGAGCTTCGCCGCCCGCTGGATCCAGCCGCTGTGTTGTCGCATCGACCGGCGCGCGCTGGACAAGTGGCGCGTGCGGCTGCAGCCGCGCCCGGCTCAGGAAGCCCCTTCGGTGGGCTCGCGCGGGGCCAGTCGGCCGATGTAGTGCCGAAACGCCTCGAGGGTGAGTCGCGCATCGGCCGCCGCGCGGTGCGGTACCGCGCCATCCACGAGTCCCGCGGTGGTGGCCGCCTGGCGGAGCGACAGCGCGGTCACCTGCTCTCCCGCGACCAGTGACCACGCGTAGAAGAGCGTGGCCAGGTCGATCACGTGGTAGTCGAAGGGGTAGGGGATCTCGCACTGGCGATAGGCCCGCTCCAAGAACAGCACGTCCATTCTCACGTTCTGGCCGGCGGGAACGATCTTCTTGCCCGGGGGGAGCATGTCCTTCAGCTCCGTGAGGACCTGGCGAATCGGGGGCGCGCCTTCCCACTCCTTCGCGTCGTAGCCCGAGATCTTCGCGGCCTCGGGCGAGATGCGATCCGCTCGCGCGCGAACCTTCCACTCCGCCGTGCCCAGTTCCGCCAGCCGGTAGTCCGTGAGGATCACGCCGATCTCGGTGATGTCGTGGCGTTCCACGTCCAGGCCGCCGAACTCACAGTCCAGGAACAAGAAGGCGAAATCGGCCACGAAGCTCCCCCGCTGGCGTGGGCGCCCGAGCCGGGGCCCGTCTTCCTCGGTGTTGGCGGCGCTCGGAACGACCCCGCGGCCCAAGCCGCGGCGGGTCGGGGGTGGTGCTCCCAACGGGAGTCGAACCCGTGTTTCAGCCTTGAGAGGGCCGCGTCCTAGGCCTCTAGACGATGGGAGCACGCCAGGAAGGCGGGCCAACCTTGCTGCAGCCCAGGCGGGTTGTCAACCGATCCGCAGGCGGCTGCGGGGTGACGATCTGCGGCAGAGAAAGCGCCGCGATTCGTCACTGTGGGGGCGTCAGGGGGGGATTTCGGGGGTTCTCAACACGCTCTGCGAAACTTCGAAACGGCGCTCCCAGGCTCAAGTGGCGTGCCCCAGTTGCCGATTCCTGAGGCAGTCCGGCGGCGGTGCTGGCATGGCCGTTGCTTTCCTAGCCCGCGTCGATTCGAGCGGGCGTCCCGTCTGCCAGCCTTCGGGCCGGCGGGCACCGGCGGGAGCAAGGTGCTCCGAACGGTCGTGGCGCTCACAGGCTTTGGCCAAAGCCATAATGGGAGAAAACCAAACCATGTCGAAGCTCCTTCGCAGCCGGCGCGACGGCTTCACGCTGATCGAGCTGATGATCGTCGTCGCGATCATCGGAATTCTCGCGGCAATCGCGATTCCCAACTTCTTGCGCTTCCAGCTGCGGGCTCGCAGCTCCGAGGGCAAGACCAACCTCGCGGCGATTCGTACGTCCGAGGAGTCCTACAACGCCGAGTTCGGCGGCTACATCGCAGCGGCGGTCCAGCCTACCAACCTGCCGACGCCGTCCTCGACGAAGCAGGCCTTCGGCGCGCCGAACGCGGGCTTCACGACCATCGGTTGGTCGCCTGAAGGCAACGTGTTCTTCCGCTACGGCGTCGCGACCGGCGGCTCCGGCGCCCACTACAC
>JAKSBN010000361.1 GCA_022361175.1 Pseudomonadota bacterium
GCGAGTGGTGTGGCAACCAGTTCTTGTCCCCGTTGATTCCGACCAGGTTCTTGAGCGCCAGCGTGACGCCCGTCTTCTTGTGCGTCTTGAGTTTCGGGAGGTTGACTACCAAGTCGGCCGACAGGACCGTTTCCGACAGCAGGTAGGCGTTGCGGCCCCCGGTGTGTTGCTCGGTGGTGGGCCCCGGGTCGTAGTCGGCGCCGCGGAAGCGGTTGGGATCCAGACCCGAGCCGGTGAAGAAGCTCCGGTCGCCCAGGTCGACGGCGCGATAGCCCGCGGGATCGCCCGGCAGTGGGCGGCGTTCCTGGATGATGCCGTCCTGGAAGCGGACCGCCTCGCGCCGCAGGTCGATGACCTCGAGCTCGCGCTGCAGCGCGTCCTCGTAGAACGCCACCAGGGCGTCGAGCCCTGCGATGGCCCGAATGCGCTCGAAGTCGCAGTCCATCTGCGGCGCCTCGGCGATCGCGACCGACCCGGCCGGCCCCGCCGCCAGGAAGGCGTAGTCGGCCACGGCGCGCACCACGGAGCCGTGGGTGATGACGCTCTCCACGCTCTGGCCCTCATCCTCGAGCGGGTTCCAGTGCCGGATGAAGTTGGGCTTCAAGACGATGCGGCGGCCCGAGGCCACCAGATTTCCCAGCGGGTTCCAGTCGGGGGTGCCGAACCGCTCGGCATCGAGACCCAATCCGAAGAGCGCGGCCCGCACGGCCGCATACACCGGGTTCGGGGGCCCCGCGCCCCCTGCCTCGCCCAGCAGCGACTGCAGCTCGGGGTAGGCCTTGCCGGGGCCGTAGGGCGGGGCCAGGCCGGCGTAGCTCGGCTGCGTGCGTGCCAATCCGATCCGGATCATTCGCCGTGTCCCCCTACGCTGGACTTCACCGCGCGGAACTTGCCGTTGGGCTCGCGCGGGATCGCCTCCACGTGCTCGATGGCGATCTCGATGCGCTCGCCCAGGCGGGAGCGGATCTCCTTCACGAGCCCCCGCTCGCTGGCCTCGCCGTAGCTGGGTCGTCGGACCACCAGCACTCGGATGCCCTCCCGTCGTTCCTGGAGGATCTGTGCTTCGGCCACGTCGAGCTGATCCTTGAAGACGTGGTCGAGGCGGCCGACGGCGTTGCCCTCCGGCGTGACCACCACGTCCTCGATGCGACCGTCCACATCGACGAAGACGTCCCCCGGCCGCCCGCACGGGCACGGGCGCTTGAGTCGCGTGCCCGTGTCCCCGATTCGATAGCGCAGGAACGGGGTGGCGTCGTTGCCGAGACCCGTCACCAGGAGAGGCCCCTCGACCGTCGTGTCCGTTTCCGTCGCGACTTCCACTTCGACGATCCCGAACTCCATGTCGACGTGCAGGTGGCCCTCAGGGCAGCCGGTCATGGATACCGCGAACTCGCTGGTCCCGTAGCGGTCGCCGATGGGGGCCCCGAACGCCGCCTCGATCGTCTCGCGGTGAAACGCCAGCAGCGACTCGGAAGAGGGGAAGACGGCCTTGAGGCGCCCCTTCGGAAGCGGTCGCCCGGCCTCCAGCAGCGCTCGGCCCACCAGGTGAAGCGACGACGGATAGCCCTGGACGTAGCAGGCCGGCAGCTCGTGAAGGGCGTCCACATAGGCGCGCAGTCGCTCCGGCGACATGTGGTAGAGGGAGAAGAGCGTCTGCCCTGCGTGCGCGTTGGTGCGCCAGAAGGGGGGCTCCTGCTGGCGAAGCGGCACGATCTGCTGGCCGCCGAACGAGAAATGGGGATCGGAGAGCGAGACCCCGAGCGAGCGCCGCAAGCGCCACACGGTGGCGTACTCCTCGGCCAGGGCTTCGGGCGTGTACCAGAGGGGCAGGGCGGTGCCCGTCGTGCCGCTGGTCCGGCCGCGGCGGAGGCGCCGGCGCGGGATGTCCTCGGCCACGAACGACTCGGCGTGATCGCGGTAGCTCTCCTTTTCCAGCACCGGCAGCGAAGCCAGGGTCCGCGCCACGGCCTCGGCGGGGTCCCGGCTCACGTGGGCCGGCGGCAGGTCGAGCCGGCGATAGTGGGGAACGTAGCGGCGCGCTCGATCCACCAGGCGCTCCAGCCGCCGCTGCTGGATCCGGTAGAGGCCTTCGACGCTGCCCGTGCCGGAGGCTTCCCACTCCTCGAGACAGCGGTGGAAATGGGGCGTGAAGCGGGCCCGCGCCCGGCGCCAGCCGGCGAAGGTGCAGGCGAGGTTCTGGAGTCCGATGGGGAGCCGGGCGTAGAGTGCGTCCTTCACGCCGGGCTCTGCGCGACGCGCTCGACGAACGCCGCCATGCGCCGGGCCAGATCGTCGCGGACGAAGTTCTCGTCCACCCATTCGCGCCCGGCCCGCGCCCGTTCACGCGCCGCGGCCGGATCGCTGCGCACCTGACGGATGGCCGCTTCCAGCGCGTTCGCATCCTCGGCGGCGATGCCGATCCCGGCGCCGCCCTCTTCCAGCAGGGACCGGCTCTCGCCGGGAGGCGCGGCCAGGATCACCGGACGTTCCTGTGCCAGGAACTCGAACAACTTCGACGGGATCACCGTCTGGAAGACCGGGAGATCGCGCAGCAGGACCAGCATGGCGTCGCAGCTGGCGATCCACGCGGGCACTTCGGCGCGCGGGCGCAGGCCCGCGAAGCGGACGTTCTCGAGGCCCCGGCGCGTCACCTCGGCTTCCAGGCGATTGCGGTCGGCGCCGTCTCCCACGAACAGGAAGGTGACCTCGGGTTCGTCGCGAAAGCGCTCCGCCGTGTCGAGCAGGGTCAAGAGGCCGTGGGCGAGCCCCAGGGTGCCGATGTAGGCCACCAGGAAGCGGTCTTGCAGGTCGTGCTCGGCCAGGAGCCCCGCGTCGGGCGGTCGCGGGCGAAAGAGCTCGGGGTCGATTCCGTTGTAGACGAGCTCGATGCGCTCGCGCGGGATGCCGCGGTTCGCGATGTGGTCGATGAAGGCGCGCGTGTTCACCACGATGCCGGATGCGCTGCGGTAGAGCCAGCTCTCCACGGCCTCCAGCAGGGCGATCGCCCGCCGGTTTCGCAGCTGGCCGAGCTCGACGATCGAGTCCGGCCACAGGTCGCGCACCTCGAGGACGAAGGGGAGGCGCCGCAGCTTGGCCACCAGTGCTCCGGCCAGGCCGCAGAAGAACTGCGGCGAGGTGGCGATCACGACGTCCGGTCGCTCTGCGCGGAGTCCCGCCAGCACGGCCGTGGCCCCGAACAGCACGTAGTTGAGGGTGCGGCGCAGGAAGCCCTCGTTGGCGGTCAGGTACATCCACGTGCGGACGACCCGCACCCCGTCGACGAATTCCTCCTGCCGCCAGCGGTTGGCGTAGCCGGGGAAGAGTGTGCCCTTCGGGTGGTTCGGGACGCCGGTGACGACGGTGACGTCGTGGCCGTCCTTCGCCCACCGGCGCGCGTGCTCGTGGGTGCGGTTGGCGGGCGCATTCGATTCGGGCGGAAAGTAGTGGGACAGGAAGAGGATGCGCACCGCGGTCTCGATCGACTAGTTCGGGAGGAAGCGCGGGAAGAGCGGCGTCGCGGCGCGGGTGAACTCGGCGAACGCCAGCTCGGCCGCCTCGACGTCGCCCCGGAGCAGGGGCACGGTGACGCGCACCAGGGTTCCGTCGGTTCGCTGACGCACTGCTCGGTCGACGAAGCGGTACAGGATCACATCGTGACTCTGTGCGATCACCCGGCCGCGCGACTGGTACCAGAAGTAGACCAGCTGGCGCTGGTCGCCCTTGGCGATCACGAATCGCTTGGCCCGTGTCTGTCCCCGCACTCCCTCCGGCAGTGCGGGAAAGTCGATCTCCACCACATCGGACTCGATCACGTCCCAGCCGGAGCCCGGCAGACAATGTTCGGGCGGATGGATCGAGTTCTCGCCGGCGCCGCCTCCTTCCTTCCTCACCTGGGTCTCGTGATAGCCCAGGTAGAGGTTCACCAGCGCCGACTGATCCTCGTTCACGAAGTTGCAGATGTAGTAGTCCGAGGCCCCCAGGTTGCGCAGGACGGCAGCGGGCATGCGCTCGCGTCCCGTGCAGCGCCATTCGCTCACGTGGTCGGGGAAGGCCGCAAAACTCTCCCGCTCGGGGATCACCTCTTCGGTGGCCAGGAACTGGTACGTGTAGAAGTTGAGGCCGATGAAGAGGATCGCCACTACGAAGTGGATCATGTCGATTCCTTCCGGCGCGCGCGCCCGCCCTCGGGCCAGAGCTTCGAGAGGAGCGAGGCCTCGAACATCAGCAGCACGAACGCCAAGGCGAAGGTGATGAGCCCCTGGAATTCGTGGATGACGCCGCTGGCCGCCTGCTCGCCGAAGCGGTGCGTCAGGTAGCCGGTCAGAGCGACGCGCAGCGCGTTGACCAGGATGGCGATGGGGATCGCAGACAGGACGATGATCACCCGCTCGACCAGTCGCTTGCGAAAGAAGTACGCGAAGACGACGCCCAGGGTGATGAGGGCCATCAGCGACCGCAGGCCGCTGCAGGCGTCGGCCACGAAGAGCTGGGCGTTGGCGAGATGGATGATGTTGCCCTCGAGCAGGGCCGGGATCTGCAGCAGGTGGAGCGAGCTCACGGCGAACTGGGCCGCGATCAGCTGCAGCGGGAACGCCACCACGTTCACCAGAGACTGCGGCAGCGGCACCATGAGGAACAGGAACAGCAGCGGGAACGCCAGCGTGCGGAAGACGTGGCGGCCCAGCAGCAGGAGGACCAGGCCGATCAGCGTCAGCACGAAACCCGTCCGCATGCTGGTGAGTTCGACGCCCAGGCGCCCGATCGCCAGCGCGAGCACGCCCAGGGTCAGCGGGAGGAGGCCCGACCAACTGGGCTGGATGCGGCTCCAGTCGATCTTGCCGCGGCGTTCCCATACGAAGTACAGCGCCAGCGGTACGATCAGGAAGCCGTGGGAGTAGTCGTCCACCGCCTTCCAGTGCAGGACCATGTAGTAGAGGACCTGGGCGTAGACGCCGACGGCGAGTGCGATGGCCACGGCCGCTCGCACCAGGTGCCCCCGCGCCGCCGGCGGCGGGCCGGGGGCGGGCGGCGGTGACTCGCGCGGCGGCGGCGCCTCGTCGAGCGGCATTTCTACGGGTTCTGCCAAGCCAGTCGCCTCACTCGCTCACGTGCCCGAGATCGCGGCACAGCACGTCGGCGATTCGGGCGGCGGCGTTTCCGTCCCAGAGTTCGGGGACGCGGCCGCGCTTGCCTTCGCCGTCCAGGATCTTGCGCACTTCGAGCCGTATCGTCTCCGGGTCGCTGCCCACGATCGTATTGCTCCCGGTCGTCACGGTGACCGGGCGTTCGGTGTTCTCCCGCAGCGTCAGACACACCACGCCGAGGGCGGTGGATTCCTCCTGGACGCCGCCCGAGTCGGTCAACACGAAGCGGGCGTCGGCCATGAGCCGCAGGAAGTCGAGGTAGCCCTGGGGCGGGACCGTTTGGATGGCCGGGTGGCGCCCTCCCAGAAGCCGCTCGATCGACGTGGCGGTTCGGGGATGCACCGGGAATACGACCGGCACCTCGCGATGGATGGCTTCCAGCACCTCGAAAGTCTGCCGGAGACGCGCGGGGTCATCCACGTTGCTCGGGCGGTGGAGCGTCAGCACCGCGTACTCACCCGCCGTCAGCTCCAGGCGCTCCAGCACGTCGCTCCCGCGGGCCCGTTCGAGGTTCGCGCGGAGAGTGTCGATCATGACGTTTCCGACGAAGTGCACGCGCTGGGGGGGGACGCCCTCGCGGGCCAGGTTCTCGTTGCCGGCCGGCTCGGTGGTGAAGAGCCAGTGCGAGATCGCGTCGGTCATGAGGCGATTGATCTCTTCCGGCATCGAGCGGTCGCCCGAGCGCAGGCCCGCTTCCACGTGGGCCACGGGGATGTGGAGCTTCACGGCCGCCAGCGCCGCGGCCAGGGTCGAGTTCACGTCCCCCACGCAGACGAGTGCGTTCGGCCTGCGCTCGACCAGGATCGGCTCCAGGCGCGCGAGCACCTCGGCGGTCTGCGCCGCGTGCGAGCCCGAACCGACGCCCAGGTTGACGTCGGGCTCCGGGATCCCCAGATCGCGAAAGAAGCCGTCGGACATGGCGTTGTCGTAGTGCTGGCCCGTGTGGACCAGGTCGAAGGGAAGCTCGCGGCGCGCGAACTCGCGCAGCAGCGGGGCGACCTTCATGAAGTTCGGGCGCGCGCCGGCCACGGCCAGAATCCGGGCCTTTTCCGGCCGGGCGATGTCGAGTTGGTCCGTCAACTTGCGTTTCCATCCAGAGCGTCCGTGCGGTCCTAGGGGGAGTGCCCCCGAAGCCCGCCCGGGTGTGGTGCAATTTTCGTGAGCCACCCGAAACATCGCGGAATGGCTTTGCACCCGAAGTCGGTCTCGGTAGACCGTGGCCTCAACTCAACACACCTCGCGCCACGGATCATGCGTCCTGTGTTTCCCCGAGGGGAAATTGAATCGAGGGATCGGGGCACCAAGGGGCGGGTGGCGGTCCACCCATCCAGAGCGCGCCAAGTATGCCGCGCCCCGAAAAAAATCAACAGCGTGACACGTGTAGGGTCGAAAAGGGAACTCATGTTCCTAGTGGTGATAGAGCTTCCCAAAATGGGAACTGCATTACCCTCGGCCTCGCGATTCGGGTCTGGGCGAGCCGGCTGCTGAAACCTCCATCCCGTCGGGAGGGGGTGGGCCTTCGGCGGGCCGCGCCCGCCAGGCTGCGGACCAGGGAGAGAGAGGAGCGGCGCAGGAACATGGCCGAACGCTTTCGCGTCCTCGTCATCGACGACGATCCGGGCATCCGGGAATACCTGGAAGCGCTGGTCTCGCGTCAGGGCTATCGCGTCTTCGCCGTCAGCGACGGAGAAGAAGCGCTGTCGACGCTCGGGGAGACGCGTCCGGACCTGGTGACGCTGGACGTGGTGCTGCCGGGGATCGACGGCTTGGAGACGCTGCGCCGCTTGAAGCAGCGCCTGCCGCGCGTACCCGTCGTCATGCTCTCGGGCCACGGGCAGGCGCGCACCATCGTCGAGGCCATGAAGCTGGGTGCTTCCGATTTCCTGCGCAAGCCCTTCGAGGTGGAAGAGCTGGAGCTCGCGTTCCAGAAAGCGCTCGAGCGCCGGGCGCTGGCCGAGGAGGTGCAGGAGCTGCGCGGGCGCGTGCGCTCCGAGGCCGAGATGCTGCTCTTGTGCGGCGACAACCCGAAGATGATGGAGGTGCGCGACGTCATCGAGCAGGTGGCGGACACCGACATCACCGTCCTGATCCGCGGCGAGAGCGGCACGGGCAAGGAGCTGGTGGCCCGCTCGGTCTATCAGCTCTCGAACCGCCGCAACCGCCCCTTCGTCAAGGTGAACTGCGCCGCGCTGCCCTCCGCCACCGCCTCCTCGATGTTGCGGTTGGTCGCGGCGATGATGCGCGTGTCCACGCGCACGTCCGCCTCGCCGCCGAGCCGCGAGAACTCGCCGTCCTGGAGTACCTGGAGGAGCTTGGCCTGTAGCGCCGGGTGCATCTCGCTGATCTCGTCCAGGAAGATCGTGCCGTGGTTGGCGAACTCGAACTTGCCGAGCTTGCGCTTCTGGGCGCCGGTGA
>JAKSBN010000021.1 GCA_022361175.1 Pseudomonadota bacterium
CCCATCACGAGCGCTCCCCGCGAGCCAGGGCGCGCTCCATCGCCTCGGCTCCGCGCCGGGTGATCTCGCCGGCCAAGCGCCCCGCCGTCTCCGTGTCGCGGTCGCGCACCGCCTCCAGCAGGGCTCCGAATCGCTCCGCGTCGAACTCGGCGTTCACGAGCGTGGCCCCCAGCTCGTCTCGCGCCGCGCGCCCCGCCGCCAAGAGCGCGTTGTAGGCGAGTCGATAGGCCACGTTGTCGGACGCCTCGACGAGTTCATCCCAGAAAGCGGCCACGTGTCCGCCGCCCGCGCCGCCCGTTTCCGCCAATGTGT
Source organism: Pseudomonadota bacterium (assembly GCA_022361175.1). GTDB lineage: Bacteria > Myxococcota_A > UBA9160 > UBA9160 > UBA4427 > JAKSBN01. Next base: position 313 of record JAKSBN010000021.1, read on the forward strand.
CGGTTTCCACCAGCGTGTCGAGCACGGCCGCCAAGCGGGACAGGTGGACGCTGCGCCGACGCCGCGCGGCCTGGCGCGCGACATCCGGCGCCAACGCGGCGCGCATCTCCATGACGGCGCGGACGACCGTGAAGTCGAAACGCCCGTCGGGCCGCATGAGCAGCTGTGGCAGCAACTCCAGCCCGGCGGTCCGCCGGTAGTCCTGCACGAACGTGCCGCCGCCCTGGCGAACCTGGATCAGGCCCACCTGTTCGAGCCGCTTGATGCCCTCGCGCAGCGCCCCGCGACGCACGCCCAGGCGCTCGGCCAGCTCGCGCTCCGGCGGCAAGGCCTGCCCCGGTGCATACGCCCCGTGCAGGATCTGATCGGAGAGCTCCGCGTAGACGCCGTCGGCCAGAGTGCGCCGCTCGACCGGCCGCAGCGAGGGTTGCGATTCCATGGCCGCCCATTCTACCGACCCGATATCAATTGATCCAGTCATCGGACCAATTTGAATCTTTCGGAGCCACAGTTCAGTTGCCAACCCGGACGACCGCTAGATATTGTCATACTCTCTGACAGAACCTGACGAGAGACGCGATGGGGGAGCCATGAAGACAGTGCTTCGTTCGGCGGTGGGGTTGGGAGCCACGCTGCTCTTGCTCGGAGCGCCCAGCGCATTCGGGCAGGAGGATCTGGCGCCGGGTGCGGTGCCGCTCCGGGAGGGCGACGTCATCCCGTTCGAGCAGCTGACCAAGATCCGGCGGTTTCTGCCGGAGCCTTTCTGGGCGAACCGCGACTTCTTCTTCTACGAGGGCATGCAGCTCGAGATCGGCCCCCGGCAGCGGGACTACACCCCGCCCCAGGTCTACCGGGAGGCCACCGAGCGCCATCACCAGACGGTGCGTCTGGGCCCGGACGGAAGCCTCGAGGGCTATCGCGCCGGCCAGCCCTTTCCCATGGACGCCATCGACTGCCGTGCCGACCCCGATGCGGGCACCAAGATCGCCTGGAACTTCGTCCGCCGCTGGGAGGGCGGCGGCGGCAAGGCCAGCTTCTACTACTCGTACTGGGACCGCGGCGAGGAGCTGCCGCTCTACTACGAAGGCCACGCCCAGGGCGTCTCGCTGGCCTTCCGCCCGGAGCCTCAGTACGACAAGAACGAGGGCGACGTCTTCCGCGGCGAGAAGCGCTACGTGGGCGCGGGGCCGACGGTGGAGGCGCCCTTCGACGCCCGCGGCATCATGGTGCTGACGTACCGCTACAAGTCGTCCTACGGGCCGATGGCCTCGGCCAAGAACGACGACACCTGGGTCTACGTGCCGACCCTGCGGCGCGTACGCCGCATCTCGTCCGCCCAGCGCACCGACGCGGTCTCGGGCACGGACTTCACCTTCGACGATCTCTTCAGCTTCAACGGCGTCGTGCCCCAGTACACGTGGTCGTGCCTGGAGGAGCGCGAGATCCTGGCTCCCATCAACACGAAGGTGCGGGCCTACCCGTACAACCGAGACCACAACTTCGGGCCCTTCGGGCTCTCCTTCGCCGACGACCGCTGGGAGCAGCGCGAGGCGGTCAAGATCCGCTTCGAACCGCGCAACGCCAACCACCCCTATCTCTACAAGGACATCTGGATCGACAAGCAGACGCTCGAGCCGCTCTACTCCTTCGCCTACGACCGCAAGGGCGAGCTGTGGAAGGTCATCTGGCACAACCACCGCTGGAGCGAAGACGACTTCCCCGAGTACGCCGGTTGGGAGAACGTGCCCCGGCCGCGCGACCTGGCGGTCGTGAGCGACATCATCGCCAACGTCCAGACCGGAACCGGAAACCGCATCGAGGTGTGGGACCGCAACGGAACTCCCTTGAAGAGCAAGGGCCGGATGCGCCGCTTCCTCGACGTGGGCAGACTGACCAAGGGGCGCTAGTTGGGCGAGCGTGCGCTGTCCACCCGAGACGGGCGAGTTGCGCGGGGCAGACAAAGCCGCGAGGCGATCCTGCAGGCGATTCTGGACCTGATCGGCCAAGGCGTGCTGCTGCCGACGGCCGAACAGGTGGCCAAGCGCGCCGGTGTGCAGCCGCGAACCGTCTTCCGGCACTTCCGCGACATGCCGAGCCTCCACGCGGAAGTCGTCGCGAGGGTGCGCCGGCAGGTGGCGCCTCTCCTGCGCCCCATCGATCCCTCGCTGCCCCTCCAAGCGCGCGTTCGAGAGCTGGTGGCGACGGCCTGCCGGATCTACGGACGTGTGGAGGCGTATCAGCGCGCGGGACAGGCCGCTGGCTTGCACTTCGCCTTCGTGAAAGAGCAGCAGGCCCGGGGGCGGCACCAGCTGCGCCACTTCCTGCTGTCGGCGTTCCCCGAACTGGACGACCTCCCGGAGGCCCGCGCCGACGCGCTGGAGTTGGCCACGTCGTTCTCGGCCTGGGACGGCCTGCGCTCCGGCCAGGGACTCACGCGCGACCAGGCGCACGCCGCCATGGAGGAGACGGCCGCCGCCTTGATCGAGCGCTGGTAGACGCACGCCGGCGTGGCAGGGTAACGTGGGCCGCCATGGGCGAACCGCCGTGGTGGCAATCCGCCGTCGTCTACCAGATCTACCCGCGCTCGTTCTGCGACGCGAACGGGGACGGCGTCGGCGACCTGGAGGGCATCCGCCAGCACCTGGACCACCTGGTCTGGCTGGGCGTGGACGCGATCTGGATCTCGCCCTTCTTTCGCTCGCCCATGAAGGACTACGGCTACGACGTGGCGGACTACTGCGACGTCGACCCTCTCTTCGGGACGCTCGAGGACTTCGACCGGCTCTTGGCGGAAGCCCACGCGTCCGGCCTGCGAGTCCTCGTCGACTGGGTTCCGAACCACACCAGCGACCAGCACCCCTGGTTCCAGGCGTCGCGGCGTTCGCGGCAGGACCCCAAGCGCGACTGGTACGTGTGGCGCGATGGGACACCGGAGCGTCCGCCCAACAACTGGACCGCTTCCTTCACCCAGTCGCCCGCCTGGACCTGGGACGACGCCACCGAGCAGTGGTACCTGCACCTCTTCCTGGCCGAGCAGCCCGATCTCAACTGGAACCACCCCGAAGTGGTGGCGGCCATGCACGACACCCTGCGCTTCTGGCTGGACCGCGGCGTCGACGGCTTTCGCATGGACGTGATCCAGTGCATCGGCAAGCACCCCGCGCTGAAGGACGTGCCCGAGAAGGTCCAGTCCATCCCGTACTGCGCTCTCAACGACGATCCGCGCACCCACGCCCTGCTGCGAGACATCCGGCGCCTGATCGACTCCTACCCGGGAGAGCGCACGTCGGTGGGCGAAGTGGTGCTGCTGGACACCCGACAAGTCGCCAGCTACTACGGCGCGAACGACGAGCTCCACCTCTCGTTCAACTTTCCGCCGCTCTACGCACCCTGGGACGCCGAGAGCTGGCAGAAGCAGATCGCGCGGGTCGAGGCTGCGTTCGCTCCGCGCGACGCCTGGCCGACCTGGGTCCTCTCCAATCACGACAACCCGCGCCACCGCACGCGCTACGGCAGCGAGGCGCGGGCGCGCGCCGCAGCGGTCCTGCTGCTGACCCTGCGCGGTACGCCCTTTCTCTATGCGGGCGAAGAGCTCGGGCTGGAGGACGCGGTGGTGGCGCCGGACGAGCGCCTCGATCCCGGGGGCCGCGACGGCTGCCGCGCGCCGATCCCGTGGCGGGCCGCGCCTCCGCACGGCTGGGCGGGGGAGCGTCCGTGGCTGCCGTGGAGTCCGCACGCCGAGACGCGCAACGCGGAGACGGCGCGCGCCGATCCGGACTCCATCCTTCACCTCTATCGGCGGCTCTTGGCGGTGCGCCGGCAGTCTGCGGCGCTCCGGTGGGGCGCGTGGGAGGCACTGCCGACGTGCGCCGGCGTGCTGGCGGGGCTGCGAACGCACGGCGAGGATCGGCGCGCGATCCTGGTCAACTTCACCGACGAGCCCCGCGAGCTCGCGCTCGCGGGGTCGTGGACGGTCGAAGTGGCCTCGCACGGCGCGGCCGGGGAGCGGTACGAGGGCGCGCTGCTCCCCGACCAGGCGCTCGTGCTGCGCTGACCTCAGAGACCCAGGTCGTGCGCGTTGCGGCTCTCGGTGGCCGGGATGCCGTCCTGCCAGATGCCCATGAAGGACAGCTCACACGGACCCGCGTCGTTGCAGTAGGCGGAGCCGTCGCCCAGCGGCGCGTCCAGGAACGCCTGCCACGCGGCGCGGTAGAGACGCCGCCAGTAGCCGTAGTAGTCGATGTGGTTGTACGGCTGCTCGCTGCCCGTCGCCTGGATGCTCAGGTGTTCCGAGACGACCGTGGGCGAGTGGCTCACGTCCGACGAGACGACCCAGTAGTTCTTGTGATACTGCCCGTTCGAGACCAACGGGATGTGGGCCGTGCCCTCCCAGATGGGACCGGCCGCCGAGTTCGAGCCCACGGACGTCTCGGCCTGCACCACCAGCAGGCGCGTCGAGGCGGGAATCGCGCTCAGGTTCCCCAGCGAGAAGAAGAAGTCGAGCCCGGCCGGATCGTTCACGACGAGGGCCTCGAGCGTGGGCCACGAGGATTTCCAGCGGGCCGCCACGTTGGCGGCGGTGATGCCGCCGGCGGAGAACCCGGCCAGCACGACCTGCTCGATCTCGATGCCGCGCGCGGCCAGGTCGCCCAGGACGTCCTCGAGGTTCTGCTCGGCGCGGCTGCGCCAGCTCCACGGCCAGAAGGGCAGCCGGTTGGCGTAGGCCACGAGCAGGTCGTCTTCTCCCAGCTCGCCCTCCTGGTTCGTGGCCAGGTACTGGAACATGGCGTCCACCGGCTGCGTGGATCCGTCTCCGTAGCCCGGGATGTAGAAGAGAAGCCGCGTCAGCGCGGTGTTGGAGACGTCGCCGTAGAGGCAGTAGCTGGAGTCCGACGTGCGAACCGCCGTGGTGACGGGCGTCGGGACCACGGGTGAGCCCAGTGGGGCCTGGACGATGGTCGGGAGTGGGTCGCATCCCGCCGCATCCGTCGGTGTCGGGTTCAACAAGAGGGCTCCGACCGCCAGAGCCCCGAACCATCCGCATCGGTTCCATCGCTGTCGCATCGCGTTCTCCTTCGGCGGCTTCAAGTGCCGCTTACGAATCCGGCCAGACGCCCCCCTGCACGCACGCCTCGATCGCGCGTCGCTCGGGTTCGTCCACGAGCCCCGCCCAGAAGAGGTTTCGGGCGCTCCTCTGGACACAGCGCGCGGCGCTGCGGGGGCTCTTCCCGCCCGGTCCGGGGCTCGGCGCACAGCCGACCACCGGGTCGGCGATCCGGCACCCCAGTGTGGACGCGCGATTCGCGACCCCGCTGTCGCAGGTGCCCACCACCACCGTGGGGCGAAGATCGGAGTCCGGACAGGCGTCGCAACGGTCGCCGCGGCTGTCGCCGTCTCGATCCAGCTGTTGTGAGTTGGCCGTGGCGGGGCAGCTGTCCTCGAAGTCCCCGACCTGGTCGCGGTCCCGATCCACCGACACCAGCGCCGCGTTCAGCAGCGCACAGCGACCCTCGCGATACGTGGCGCGGACGGGGTCGCCCACCTCCGTATTCCACTCGTAGTGGCGCGGTGTCCCCGGCCGGTAGGAGGGCCACGGGGGCTGCGTGTCGGGCCGCCCGCCGGCCGCGAAGCCGCTCCAGGCGCGCATCATCGCTTCCGACAGGGCCTCGTCGGCCGGCCCCGGAAACACGAACAGCCGCTCGAGCGCCGGCAGGTTGCCCAGCAGGTAGAACTGATCGAGCGCGTGGAACGAACCCAGCTCGGCGATGGCCGGAACCGGCGTGAACGGCGTCTCCGTGAAGTAGGAGAGATACACGTCCTCGCCGCGCGCACCCAGCGCCTCGGCCACGTCGACGGTGGGACAGTTGAAGTAGAGCTCGCCGAAGAGCCGATTGAACTGAGCGAGGTTGTCCGCGGGATCGCCGGGCGCGGGATACAGCGGCAGCAGCAACTCCGCCAGCGGGCCCAAGCGATCCCGCACGGCCTGCTCGTAGTCCGCCGCGACGGCGGCCACGAGCACCGGATCCAGGTTCGTGAAGCCGGTCTGCTCGTCGCGCGTGCTGGCGACGATCACCTCGCGCCCGCCGGCCCCCGCTTCCGTCAGGACCGCCAGCGGGCGCTCGGGCAAGACGCTGCCGTCGACCGCCAGCATGAGACCGGGCTTGGGTTCGAGCCCCGGCGGCCCCTCGCCGGCCAGCGACGCCGCGGGCAGCGCGCGCAGACACGCGAGCTGTGCATCCCCGTCGAGTCCCCCGCAGCCGAGGGCCGAGGCGATGTCTTCGCCGAAGTCGACCTCCGTGGTGCCGTCGACGGCGGAACCCGGCGTCGTCCGAAGCGGGCGGGCGATTTGGCAATTGGCGCTGTGAACACCGGCCCGATCGAAGAGCCCCTGCGCCAGCGGCGACGCCAAGAGCGCGCACACGCCGACGCCACCGGCGGACTCGCCGAAGATCGTCACGTTGTCCGGATCGCCCCCGAATCCGGCGATGTTGTCCTGGATCCACTCGAGCGCCCGGATCATGTCCAGGAGTCCCCAGTTTCCGGCGGAGCCGGCCGGGTCGGCGGCGGCCAACGACTCGGTCGCGAGAAAGCCCAAGAGACCGAGGCGGTACTGGATGCGCACCAACACCACGTCGCCCGCGTCGGCCAGGGCGGGAGTCGACTCGCGGGCGCAGCCCGTGGCGAGGCCGCCGCCGTGGATGAAGACCATCACGGGCTTGCGCTCGGCGGGCGGCCAGGTGTCGTTCGCGGTGAAGACGTTGAGCGCCAGGCAGTCCTCGCTCCCCACGACGGTCCCGGCCGGCGCTTCGTCCGTGCACCCGTTCGGGAGAAAGCCCGTCTGCTGTACACAGGCGTCCGGGAAGCGGTCGGCGATCAGAAGCTCGCTGCGCCCCGGCGGGGGCACCGGCCGCGCGAACCGCAGCGCGCCTTCCGGCGGCGCGGCGTAGGGCACGCCCCGGAACTCCCAGACACCCGTCTCGGGGTCCTGCAGCCCGACCACGGGCCCTTCGGTCGTCTCCACCCGGCCGGGGCTCTGCGCGCCGGCGGCGGTCACGCCCGCGAGCACCAGCAGGACTGCGACGTACAACAAACGCAACGGGTGCCCCGTCGCAGACAGGGTCCGCGTCACGGGTTCGACCCCGCCGGCGTGCAGGCCACCAGCGGCTCCGCGCGCGGAGGCGCGTAGACCTGGTCCCGCAGGCTCGCAACGGACTCGCTGCCAAGCGCGTTCACGATGCGAACGACGGCCCGAGACAGCGGCACCAGGCTCGGCTCGTGCACCTTGTCCAGCGTGTCCTGTTCGTCGAAGAGGTACATGGGAGCCGTGAGGAAGTTGACGATGGGCGCGTGGGGGTGGAAGAAGGCGCCGTCGGTGGGCGGGTTCGAGCTGCCCGGCGGAAAGCCCTCCACCGGCATCACGAAGGAGCGGCCCAGGTCCTCGCGGCAAATCGCGTCCGCCACGGCTTCCTCCAGCGGCGGAATGAAGCTGGTGAACCACCAGCGCACCTCGGGCTCGCCGGTCGGCACGAGCACCCCGTTCTCGCCGCGCACCTCTGCGGCCGGGTGCTCGAGATGGATCTCCGTCACCACTTGTTCCTGCAGAAAGGACAGCCGGGTCTCCACGAAGTGCTTGAGTCCCGCCCCTCCGGCCATGTGTCCGCCGTTCAGGAGAAAGAGCAGGTTGTGCGGACGCTCCCAGACGGGAACGCCGGCCCAGTACTCGGCCTGGGCGAGCACCAGCGCCATGCCGGCCGCATCTTCGACCGCGGACGCCCACGGTCCGTCGTGGTGCGAGCCGATGATGACCCACTCGTCGGAGGTGCCGGGCAGCGTGCCCATCACGTTGTGCGAGCCGACGGTGCGCAGATCGCGCTGCATCACCAGCCGACCCCGGGTCGGGCCCTCGGCCATGAACTCGGTCAAGGCCTTCCCGTTGGCGGGGCTGACCCAGACTCCCGGAATGGCGCGGGGCTCGGCGTCGTAGGGCACGTAGTAGCGGTCGCTCTCCCAGGGAATGTCCAGCAGACCGATGAAGCCCAACGCGCCGGCGGCGCGGGAAGGCTCCATCACGGCCTGGAAGCCGGGACCGAACGGCAGGACCTGCAGCAGCGTGTCGAAGTCGCCGGCCGGGTCGTACTCCCAGGTGGCGAAAAGACGCGTGATCACCTGGGGCAGGACTTGGAAGGGGAAGTCCTGGACGGCCAGGGCGCCGGCCAGGCTCTCGCCCGAAGAAGCGGACACCAGCGGCGCTTCGACGCCCGCAGCCTCGGCCGAGAGCGGGACGGCGTAGCTGGGGATCGCGAGCTTCTCGTCGGGGGTCGACTCGTGCCAGACCTCGAGCGACCAGTGGAGCGGCTGCCAGCGCTCGACCTCGATCGGGTCGAGCTCCACGTTCTGAAGCCCGAGCTCCGCGAAGCGATCGCGACTCCAGGTTTCCGCCCAGGCGTCGGCGTCGTAGCCGGGCCGGCGAATGCCCTGGGCCGTGATCTCCTGCGCCCAGGCGAGCATCCGCTGGCTGTCGGCGAGAACCGCGTCGCGCGGTCCCGCGCCCGCGACGCTGCGGGCGGCAAAATCGACGAAGGCCTCGGCCTGGTCGACGAGCTCCTCGTTCCCCGCGCGTCCGCGGCAGGACCGCTTCTGCTCGGCGCGCGCGACACAGCGGCGCGCGCGCTGCCCGGCGCGGTCGAGGCAGCTCTCGGAAACGGGCTTGCCGCGGTGGGCGGCCCGGATGTGGCACCGGGAGTAGCGCTGGACGGCGCCCGCGGCGCAGCCTTCGAGGGCCGCCGCACAGCGATCGCGAACGCCCCCGTCCTTCGCCGCCGGCGGTGCCGCGGAGACCGACTTCACGATCTCGTCGAGAAAGCTCTCGACCGAGCGAGACAGGGGCGCCGGGTCGGGAGCGGCCGAGCACGCGCCGGCTTGCTCCGCCTCGGCGAAGCAGCCGCCGTCCCGCAGCTTCCCGATGGCCTTCTCGACGCAACCGGGGTTCGGGGTGGTGCCGCGGCGGGCCGCCGCGGCGGTGCAGTCCAAGAGCCCCCGCGCCGCACCGGTGACGCACCGGAGCTTGCCCGCATCGCAGGCCGCAGGGGCGGTGGAGGCCAGGGCCGAAGCCCCGGGAACAGCGAGGGCGAGGAGAAGAGCCGTCCCCCCGCGAAGCGCACACAGCATGTGAGTCCTTGTTGGGTCGGACCCGCCTCGCCAGACCCGCCCGCACCCTACGCAGGCCACTTCCATCTGACAAATCGATAGATAGAATGTTCTAAATCTGTTTGATGGATATATGGAGCGACCCGATGGACCTCTCCAAGCTGCGTCGGACCGATCTGAACCTGCTGGTGGCCTTCGTGGCCCTGGTGGAGGAGCGAAGCGTCACGGCGGCGGCACGGCGCCTGGCCCTCAGCCAGCCCGCCACCAGCGCGGCCCTGGGCCGACTGCGGGAGCTCTTCGACGATCCTCTGTTGGTGCGCGACGGGCGCCGCATGCGGCTCACCGCTCGCGCCGAGGCGCTGCGGGAGCCGATCGCGACCCAACTCTCGCGGTTGGCCGCATCGCTGGCTGCGCCCGAGCCCTTCGACCCGGCTCGCAGCGATCGGACGTTCCGCCTGCTGCTGGCCGACTTCGCCTGCGAGCTGCTGCTCTCGAGGCTGGCCGAACGACTGGCGCGAGAAGCGCCCCGGGCCGGGCTGCACGTGCGCACCGCTTACCCGGACCGGGTCGAAGAGCTCGACGGCAGCTCCTTCGACCTGTGGGTGCTGTCCGCCCAGCTGCGAAACCCGACCGATCCCCACGCGATCGTGTTCGAGGACGGCTGGGTGGTGGTGGGCTGTAGGAGCCACCACGCGTCGGGCGACGCGCTGCTGCGCTGGCGCGATCTGCGCAAGCTGCGCTTCGCCATCGGGAACGAAGAACTCGAGCGGCGCTTGGGCGCGCCTCCACCCGACTCGCGCCAGTTTCGCCACCGGGTGCCGGCGGCCCTCGTGTACGACCGCTGGGACACCCACATGCTGCGCGGCACGCCGTGGGTGAGAGCGGTCCCCGCCTGCCTGGCGACGCGCCTCGAGCGAAGCCAGGGCCTGGTCACGCTGGGAAGGCTGGGCTCGACGCCGCACCAGCTGGCGCTGCAGTGGCCGCAGGAAAAGGACGCCGACCCCGGCCTGCGCTGGCTTCGATCCCTCCTGACCG
>JAKSBN010000317.1 GCA_022361175.1 Pseudomonadota bacterium
ACTCCGAGAGCCCGCCGGCGGGATTGCGCGCCGCCTCGGCGAGCCGGGCCCGGCGCCAGGAGAGCGGCTCGTCCCCGAGCGCCATGTCGATCCGCCGTACCCGCGCCAGCACGCCCGGCGCGCGGGCACCGAAGCGGCGGTCGAGGCTGCGCAGCTCCGACGCGGCCACGCGCGGACGCCCGAGTCCGTACTCCGCATCGGCCAGGCGCACGCGCGCGAGCCCGCGGGCGGCGGGGTCTTCCTCGCTCCGCAAGTAGCGCTCGAGCCAGGCGTGGGCATCGGCCCAGTCTTTCTCCTCCAACGCCACCTCGGCCACGCGCAGCGCCCACTGCGCAGGGTGCGCACCCGCCCTCTCCACCCCCGGCAGAAGCGCCGTGTAGTCGGCGCGCACCCGATCGCTCAACCCCGCGTCGAAGCGGAGGTCCACCAGGCGGATGGCGGCCGCGGTGCGCGTGGCCTCGCCTTCTGCGCGCCGCAGCCCCACGTAGGCCTGCCGCGCCTCGAACTCGTCACGGGTGTAGTAGAGGGCTTCGGCTCGCAGGAATGCGAAGCGCTCGGCCGCCCCCGTCACCCCCGGCACGCTGTCGACGTTTCGCTCGAGCCGGCGCACGGCCGCCTTGGCCTCGGGCCAGCGCCCGAGCCGCAGCAGCGTGCGCGCCTTCTCCGCCCCGACACACCAGCGGGTGGCTGCATCGGCCTCCCGAGCGGCGGCGGCTTCCAGAAGCTCGAGCGCCCGCAGGTCCTCGCGGCGGCTCTCGGCGCGGCGGGCCAGCCAGAGCGCATTCAGATCGTCGAGGGCGGGATCGTCCGCGGCGGAATACTCCCCGTACTCGCGATGGAGCCGAGCTTCCAGCACCCGCGACGCCGCGCCGAAGCCGTGCTTCGCGGAGAGCGAGAGCAGCGGCTGCCACACCGGGGGCGTGGCTTCCGGCAGACACACGGGGTGCGGGTCCAAAAAGGGGGCCTGCAGCGCGCGGGTCGCGAGAACGTCGTACGGGCTCGGCCGCAGCTCGGCCCCGGCGCCGCCGCACACGAGTACGCCCGCCAACGCCACCACACAGCGTCCTCGGCGGGCCGGCCGTTGCCGCCCCTCGCTCATGCGCCCGGGGACGCCGCGCGTCCACCGCGCAGACGCCCCCGTTCGACGGCGTAGACGTGCTGCACCAGCCGATCGCGATCCGATTCGTGGATGGCCGCGAAGGTGAGCGCGATCCGGTGCTGGCCCAGTCCGTCGGCGTCGGCGCGCACGACCCGCGCGAGCGCCAGGACGGGCAGCGGTGTGCCGTCGCCGGGGAGCAGCTCCACCCGTACCGACTCGCCCACGGCGAAGCGCTCTTCGCCCACGAACGACAGGCCCGCGCCGGACAACACCAGGGGCCGGCGGTCGGTCTCACCCACGGGACACTCCTGTTCCAACCCGAGTGCCACCAGCACGCGGTCGAGCTTGCCCTCGATGCTCCGCAGCTGGTCCGCCAGCGGCCCTTCGGCCACCGGCCGGGCCGCGGCGGGGCCCGTGCGGATGCGCAGCGCCAGCGCCTCCTCCTCCCCGGCCGGAACGCGCGACATGCGCACCGGCAGCGCGGTGGAGACCCGGAAATACGCGCGGCGACAGGGGCCGGAGCGCGGTGCCTGGCTCGACGTGGAGGCCGCCGTCAAGGCTGGGCCCCCAGGGCCGGCGCCGTCGCCAGCACGCCGTCGATGGAGCGGACCCAGTTCACCACCACCGGTTGGATGTCGTCTTCCAGGGCAGCGGCCACCTGCTCCCAATCCTGAACTCCCTGGGCTTCCACGAGGCGTACGAGATGGGGATGCAGCGAAGCGCCCACGCCCTGCAGCGGCTCTCCCGGCGAACCCAGCACGTGGCCCGCGGCCTCCAGGGCGGTCACCAGGATGGAGAGGGAGTCCGCCAGGTCGGCACACAGGCGGTTGGCGGCGTCGATCTCTCCGTCTCGATAGTGGCCGACTGTGCGGCGAATCGCCTCGTCCACCGCCAGGGCGTAGCGTCCGCTCTGGGCGAGATTCGAGCGGGCCACCTCGGCCGGACGTCGGCGCTCCAGGCGAATCTCCTGAACGCCGTCGAGCGGGTAGTCCGCGAGGTCCTCCTGGAGCTCGACCGGCACGTCGCAGCCGTTCACCGCGACGGCCGTGACGATCCAATCCTCTTCGCCGCCCGCGGCGGCCTGCGCCACGGCGTCAGCCACGCTGGCTTCGGCCGGGAGTCGCAGGTGCAGCTCGACCTCCTTCACACCGTCGTTCGCGAATACTCGGACCATGCTTGCCTCGCTTCCTCGCCTCGCTCGAGCCGTCGCATCGGGCTCGCGGAGCGCAACGGGCGCTCTGCGGGACCTGGCGCGGAGGAGTTGAGCAAGGCGCATGCCAGCGCCGAGGCGCAGGCGCATCGCGCGCGGGAAACCCGCGACGGCCGGGGCATCGATCTTGCTAGCTCCCCGAGCGCCCCCCCGACAGAAGGCCAGGGAATGCCGAACGCGTTGCAAGATGAAGCGAGTGCGTTGCAGATCGAAACGCGCACCCGGCAAGGAGCGCCGGGCGCTTCGGGTTCAGGCGACCTCGAGGGGCCCGCGCTGGTGGCCGAAGTGTCGAGCAACCACCACACGGATCTGGCGCGCTGCCTCGCCTTCGTGGACCGCGCGGCCGCCGTGGGCTGCACCGCCGTCAAGTTTCAGCTCTTCCGAGTCCGGCAGCTCTTCGCGCCCGAGATCCTGGCGCGCAGCCCGGCCCACCGGGACCGCGAGCGGTGGGAGCTTCCCAGCGCCTTCGTCCCGGTCATCGCGGACCGCTGCCGCCAGCGCCGGATCGCCTTCGGCTGCACGCCGTTCGACCTGGACGCGGTCACGACGCTGGCGCCCCACGTGGACTTCTACAAGATCGCGTCCTACGAGTTGCTGTGGCACGACCTGCTGCGGGCCTGCGTCCGAACCGGCCGCCCCATCGTGCTCTCCACCGGCATGGCCACGCTGGACGAAGTGCGGGCCGCGCTGGATGCGGTCGAGGCGGCGGGAGCGCGCGACGTCACGCTCCTGCACTGCGTGTCCGGCTACCCGACGCCGCCCGAGGCGGCGAACCTGAGTGCCCTCGACACGCTGCGGTCCGAGGTGGCCTCGCGGCCGGGCGTCGCGTGGAAGCTCGGGTGGTCGGATCACACCGTGAACCCGGCCGTGGTGCAGCGCGCGGTGCACCGCTACGGCGCGGACATGATCGAGGTGCACCTGGACCTGGACGGCCGCGGAGACGAATACGCGGCCGGTCACTGCTGGCTGCCCGAGCCCCTGGCCGAGCTGGCCGCCCAGATTCGCATCGGGTTGGCCGCCGATGGCGATGGCGCCAAGGAGCCCGCCGCCTGCGAGCGGCCCGAGCGCGCGTGGCGGGCGGACCCGGGCGAC
>JAKSBN010000500.1 GCA_022361175.1 Pseudomonadota bacterium
ACGTAGGCGAGCTCGGCGGCGCCGGTCTCGGGGTTCGACCACAGGGCGACTCCCTGCGGAATCGCCCCCACCCGGACGCCGCCCAGCACCTGGCCGTCGGCGTCCAGCACCGCGAGCCCGTAGAGCTCGGGCTGGTCGGGGTGGGTGCCGTCGGTTCCCGGCGCCACGCCGTCGGAGCCGGCGCCAGTGACGACCAGGACGGCTCCGTCGTCGCTGATCTCGAGGCCGTAGGGCGTCGGGACGTTGCCATCGCTGCCGGCCGAAGCGTCCAGGTCGACGTGCGTGAGGCCGCTGCAACCGCCGCCCCCACCGCAGTCCAGGTACGAGATCCGGTTGTCGAACATGCGGTTCTCGAGGTCGAAGAGGCCGTCCAGCTCGTTGCGCGCTTCCGTATTCGTGACGTACACGCGCCCCGACGGGCCCGCCTGGACGTCGTAGAGCAGCGTGCCCACGCCGTCGACGACTTCGAGCGGCTGCACACCGGGCCGCCCGGGATCGGAGTCGAAGTCGGGCGCCCCCAGATCGAAGACGAACAGGTCGCGGTCGGGCAGGTCGCGATCCACGATGACCTGGCCGCCGATGTTCGGGTCCACCGCCGCGAAGTTGAAGATCGTCCCCAGCTGGACGTTGAACCCGAACGGCCCGAACTCGATGATGATGTCCTCGATCAACTCGAGGTTGAACTCGCAGCCTTCGTCGTGCGGATTGCCGATGTCGAGGCCCCGCTCGTCGTCCGGCCCACAGGCCGGGAACTCGGTCTGGTTGCCCGATTCGAACGGCACCACGTACAGCCGATCGCCGGCCACCGCGACGGCGCGCGGGGCCTGGGCGGTGATGGGCAGGCGCGACGAGCGCAGGCTGGCGTGGCCGTCGGCGTCGACGTCGATCACCAGCACCTGATTGTCCTGATCCAGGGCCACGAAGCCGAGGAACGGGCCAGCGAACGCGATCCCCACGGGCTCGTCCGTCGTGGTCACGCCGTCGGGCGCCAGGCCCTGGAGGGTCTGCACCACGTCCAGCTTGGACCGACTGATGACGTTGATCGAGTCCGAGATGTAGTTGCTGACGAAGAAGAGCTCGTCTTCCGTCGGATCGCCGGGGTCGACCTTGGGCCGGGCCACCACGCTGACGGGATCCAAGCCCACCTTGATCTGCGCGATTTCCTTGGGCGACCCCGGATCGGAGACGTCCAGCACGCTGACGCTGCCGGAGGTGGTGTTGGCCGCGAAAAGCAGCGTCCCGTCCGCAGACAGGGCCAGCGGCGAGGACTGCGGGCTCGAGAAGAGGGCGGCTCCCGACGTCGACACCGCCGGCGGCTCTCCGTCGATGACGCAAGCCGGCAAGGCCAGCGCGAGGGCGAAGGCGACCAGCACCTCGCGTCCCGGGCACTCCGAGAATCTCATTGGCGACTCCCCTCCGAAAGCTTGCGTCGAGCGCGCGCGCTTCGGTCCGTCCGGCTCGCAGCGGCGCCGAGCCGGGTCCCGGGGGCGCGCCCAGGATCGCCCCCACCGCGGCCCGCGCCCCCGAAACGACGACGGGCGCGGACGTGAATCCATCTTACGCGGCGATGGATCCCGGAGAGAAGCGGTTTTTTAACGGTGGGTCAGTTACTCGGGGGGAGGGTCGACCAGCCATGAAGTGCATTGACTGCACCGGCGCGCCTGGGCCAACACCGTGGACAGGCAGTCGGGACACTTCTTGTGCGTCGGCTCGCTGTCGCCCAGCACGTCGCCGAACTCGGCCTCGAGCTTCTCGTCGAGCCGGTTGACCAATCGCACGAGCGCGAACATGGCCAGCGCGATCAACAGGAACGCCACCAAGTGGTTGATGAAGATCCCGTAGTTGAGCGTGACCGCTCCGGCGTCGCGGGCGGCCGCCAAGGTGGCGTAGGGCGGCGCAGCCAGGGCCCCCTCCCGCAACACCACGAAGAAGTCCGAGAAGTCCACCTCGCCCAGCGCCATCCCGATGGGCGGCATGATGAGGTCGTCCACGAGCGACTTGGCGATCGTGCTGAAGGCCGCGCCGACGGTAAAGCCGACCGCCAGATCCACCACGTTGCCCCGCATGGCGAAGCGTCTGAAGTCGTCGCGCACCTTCACGAGACGGACGGCGCCCCCTCACCTGCGGCGCAGTATAGCGGCCGGAGTCACGGCCCAGGCGAGCCGCTCGGCCGCGCGTCCTCGGCGTCCTCGAGATCGGCCCGCGCCCGCAGCGCGGCGTAGTAACTGGGGGGCCGCAGCAGGCTCAGCAGAATTCCGAGACCGTCGCTGGGAAGCGAGCCGTCGCGCGAGAGCGACGCGTGGGGCAGCAGGTTGATGCCCGCACCGGCCAGTGCGGCGAGCGCGGCGCTCTGGAGGGCCACCCAAGCGAGCGCGTCGGCGGGCTGGAAGAGCGATCGCGGCGCCACCGCCCACACCAGCAGGCCCACCAGGGCGAGCTCGATCCCCGGCCCGGCGAAGTAGATGAACGCGCTCTTGAGCCGCGCTCCACCCAGCGCGATGGGGGAGCAGCGGACGAACCCCACCACGGGAAAGCGCCGGAGCTCGACGGACGTGTCGCCCCAGCGCCAGCGGGCCACGGGCCGGCCGTAGCCGATCACGATCTCACGCACGCGCCAGCCACACAGGTGAGCCGCGGCGGCGTGCCCCAACTCGTGGAGCACCAACAGCGGCACCCAGAAAACGAGGGCCAGGGGAATGACCAGCTTGGCGGGCTGATCCGGGTCCAGGATCTCGACGGCCATGGCCGCGCCGAAGCCCAGCACCAGCGCCGCGGTGATCCAGCGCTCGGCGGGAGTGAAGCGCTTGCCCTCGCTTTCCGGAGCCGGATCGAACATGGACCTCCTGGTTCGGACGCGCGCCGCGAGGGCTTGAAATCCCCCGGGCGCGGGATTCTCTATGCTCGTTTCGGATGCCGCAACCGGAGGCCAGAGTGAACTACGACCCGTTCGAACGCGGCCCGCACCCGGTGGGCGTGCGTTCGACCGTCGCGACCGACCCGGCGCGCGCGCGCGAGCTGCCGATCGAAGCGTGGTATCCGGCCGACGCCCGCCACGCCGGCGACGACCTGCGCGCCGACACCCAGGACCGCGACCGCGTCGAGGAGACCCACGAGATGTTTCGCCTGTTGGCGGGCGGCCTCTCGTCCGGCCTGCCGGGCGGAGCGGGCCTGGGAGACCTGGCGCCCGCGAGCTCTTCGTCATGACCATCTCCCGACCCAAACCGCCCACCGCGGGGATCGCCCCGACACCGCAGCCCACCGAGGACGTGGGCTTCACCCACGTGGCGCTCCCGTGCAGCGACATCGATGCCAGCATCGCGTTCTACCGCCGCTACGCCGATATGGAGGTGGTCCACCGCCGCGAGGACGACGGCGTGGGCGTCGTCTGGCTGTCGGACCGCACCCGGCCGTTCGTGATCGTGCTGATGCAGGTGAGCCGTGTGGATCCCCGCCTGACGGGGTTCGCGCACCTGGGCGTCGCCTGCCGCGACCGCGACGAGGTCGACCGCCGCTGCGCCCTGGCCCGCGAGGAGGGCTGCCTGGCCGACGGACCCCACGACTGGGGCGACCCGGTGGGTTACTGGGCCTTCGTGCGCGACCCGGACGGCCACAACCTGGAACTCTCCCACGGCCAGCGCGTGGGCGTCGCCGTGGCGGCTACTCGTCCGTGACGCAGCCCTCGGACGCCGTCTTCACCGTCTTGATGTACTTGTAGAGCGTCCCGCGGCGGGCTTTCAGCGGCGGCGGCGTGAACTGCCGCCGGCGCTCGGCCAGCTCGGCCTCGGGCACCTCCAGCTCCAGCAGACGCTTCTTGGCGTCGATGGCGATGCGATCGCCGTCGCGCACGAGGGCGAGGGGGCCGCCCGTCTGCGCCTCGGGCGTCACGTGCCCGATGATGAAGCCGTGAGAACCGCCGGAAAAGCGCCCGTCCGTGATCAGCGCGACGTCCTGGCCGAGGCCGGCGCCCATGATGGCGCTGGTGGGCGTCAGCATCTCGGGCATGCCGGGGCCACCCTGCGGGCCTTCGTAGCGGATCACGACGACGTCGCCCTTCTGCACCCTCCCCTGCTCCACCGACGCCAGCATGTCCTCTTCGCAGTCGAAGACGCGGGCCGGGCCGCTGAAGGCGAGCCCCTCCTTGCCGGTGATCTTGGCCACCGCCCCGTCCGGCGCCAGGCTGCCGCGCAGGATCGCGATGTGCCCCGTGGCCTTGATCGGGTCGGCGTAGGGACGAATCACTTCCTGGCCGGGGGTCAGCTCCGGCAGGTCGGCCAGGTTCTCGGCCAGGGTCCGCCCGGTCACGGTCATGCAGTCGCCGTGGAGCACGCCCTCGGCGAGCAGGAGCTTCAGCAGCGCGGGCGTACCGCCCGCGTTGTGCAGATCCTCCATCACGAAGCGACCGCTGGGCTTCAGATCGGCCAGGAAGGGGATGCGATCGCTCACGGCCTGGAAGTCGTCGATGTCGAGCGGCACGTCCACCGCCCGCGCCATGGCGATCAGGTGCAGCACGGCGTTGGTCGAGCCGCCGGTGGCCATGACGGTGACCATGGCGTTCTCGAACGCCTCCCGGGTCATGATGTCGCGCGGCTTGAGGTCGCGCTCCAGGAGATTCCGCACCGCCTCGCCCGCGCGCCGGCATTCGTCCAGCTTGGCCGGGTCTTCGGCGGGCGTGGACGAGCTGTAGGGCAGGCTCATCCCGAGCGCCTCGATCGCCGAGGCCATGGTGTTGGCCGTGTACATGCCGCCGCAGGCGCCCGCGCCCGGGCAGGCGTTGCGCACGATGTCCTGGCGCTCTTCCTCGTCGATGCGACCCGCCACGAACTCGCCGTAGGACTGGAAGGCCGACACGATGTCGAGGGGGCAGCCCTGGCGATCGCGACCGGGCTTGATGGTGCCGCCGTAGACCATGAGCGACGGGCGGTTGAGGCGCCCCATCGCCATCAGGCAGCCCGGCATGTTCTTGTCGCAGCCGGGCAGGGAGACGTTGGCGTCGTACCACTGGGCGCTCATCACCGTCTCGATCGAATCCGCGATCAGATCGCGAGACTGGAGCGAGTAGCTCATGCCCTCGGTGCCCATCGAGATGCCGTCGGAGACGCCGACGGTGTTGAAGCGCATCCCCACCAGGCCCGCCGCCTGCACGCCTTCGCGCACCGCGGCCGCCAGGTCGTTCAAGTG
>JAKSBN010000011.1 GCA_022361175.1 Pseudomonadota bacterium
CCGCCGCCGCAGGCCGCGCAGGCCCCCGCACCGCCGCAGCCGGCCCCGTCGCCGCAGGCGGCGCCCCAGGTCGACGCGGCTGCCGCCACGGGGGAAGCCGGTGAAGACAGCCTCCAGCTTCGGGTGCCGGAGGCCAGCGACGACGACCGCCAGCGCCTGCACCAGGTTCTGCAGGCTGCCGTCGCCGCGGGCGCCAGCGACATCCACCTTCACGCCGGAGCCGTGCTGAAGCAGCGTGTGAACGGCCAGCTGGTGGATGCGGGCAGCGAGCCCGTGGACGCCGACACGGCCGTGCGTCTGATCTCCTCCGCGCTCGAGCCGCACCAGCGCCGCCGGCTGGCCGACGAGGGAGAGCTCGACTTCTGCTACACGGTCGCCGGCGTCGGCCGCTTCCGCACCAACGTCTACTGCCAGCAGCGGGGCTTCGACGGGGTCTTTCGCTCGATTCCTCCGGCGCCGCCGACGCTTGCGGAGCTGGGCCTGCCGGACGATCTCTCGAAGCTGGTCGAGTACCACCAGGGGATGGTGCTCGTCACGGGCCCCGCCGGCTGCGGCAAGTCTTCCACGATGGCCGCACTCGTGAATCTCCTGAACGAGAGCCGCGACGACCACATCCTCACCGTCGAGGATCCGATCGAGTACGTCCAGCCGTCGAAGCGGTGCCTGGTGAATCAGCGCAGCGCCGGGCGCGACACGGCGAGCTTCGCCAGGGCGCTGCGCGGCGCGCTGCGCGAGGACCCGGACGTCATCGTCATCGGCGAGCTGCGAGACCTGGAGACGATCTCGCTGGCCATGACCGCCGCCGAGACCGGCCATTTCGTGCTGGCGACGCTGCACACGAACAACGCCGTCCGCACCATCAACCGCATCGTCGGTTCGTACCCCTCGAACGAGCAGGAGCAGATCCGCACCATGCTCTCGGAGTCGCTGCGGGCGGTGGTGTCCCAGCGGCTCATTCCCAAGGCCGACGGCAGCGGTCGGGTCCCGGCACTCGAGATCCTGAAGGTGAACCGGGCCATCGGCAATCTCATTCGGGACAACAAGACGATCCAGATTCGCTCGGCCATCCAGACGGGCGGGACCCAGGGCATGTGCCTGCTCGAGCAGTCCCTCAACACGCTGGTGAAGTCGGGCGCGATCTCCAAGGAAGAAGCTCTTCGCAACGCCGAAGACGCCAAACTCATCACCGGCTGAGGAACGACGTGGCCCGACTGGACGAACTGCTGATGCGACTGAAGGAGGAGGGGGGGTCCGACCTCCATCTCGCTTCCGGCCTGGAGCCGAGGATCCGCGCCAAGGGAGCCCTCCACGTGGTGGAAGGGCAGGGCGTGCTGCAGCACGACGACCTGCGGAGCATGCTCGAGGAGCTGGCCCCGGCCAAGTACTGGGAGGAGTACGACACCACCAACGACGTCGACTTCGCCTACGGGCTGCCCGGCGTCGCGCGCTTCCGCGCCAACTACTTCGTCCAGGACAAGGGCTGCGCGGCGGTGTTCCGCATCATTCCGGAGGAGATCATCCCCATCGAGGACCTGAAGCTGCCCCAGGCCATCGTGCAGTTGGCCGATCTCTCTCAGGGGCTGGTCCTCGTCACGGGGCCCACCGGCTCGGGCAAGTCGACCACGCTGGCGGCCATCATCGACCGCGTGAACAAGAGCCAGTCGAAGCACGTGGTGACCATCGAGGACCCGGTCGAGTTCGTGCACCAGAACCGGCAGTCGCTCTTCTCCCACCGCGAGGCCGGGCTCCACACACGCGGTTTCGGACCCGCGCTGCGGGCGGCGGTGCGTCAGGACGCCGACGTGATTCTCGTGGGTGAGATGCGCGACCGGGAGACCATCTCGCTGGCGATCACGGCGGCCGAGATGGGCATGCTCGTCTTCGGCACCCTCCACACGAACAACGCCGCCAAGACCATCGACCGCATCATCGACGCGTTCCCGGCGGACGAACAGGAGATGGTGCGCATCAGCTTGTCGGAGTCGCTGGCCGGCATCGTGTCTCAGCTGCTGCTGCCGACGGCCGACGGCAAGGGCCGCTGCGCCTGCAACGAGATCCTGCTGCGCACCCAGGGCCTGCCCAACGTGATCCGAGAAGGCAACAACACGATGCTCAACTCGATCATCCAGTCGGGGAAGTCGGCCGGCATGCAGTCCATGGACGACGTCCTCTTCCAGTACGCCAAGGAAGGCCGCATCACCGGCCGCGACGCCTACATGAAGGCGAACGACAAGGGACGCTTCGAACCGCTCGTCCAGGGTGGAGTCTAGGCCCGAGCCGGCGCTCGAGGACCCTGCTCGAACGCCGCGGGCGTGGCGAGGGGGCTCCGGCGAATGGCTCGCCGCGGGCAGCGCGTCTCGCTCCCCAGTGGAGTCAAGGGAAGGCTCCGTCACGGCCGCGCTCGGAGAGGGCTGCGCTTGATTTCGCCTTCGCTCCCCTCGCCACGCCCGCTCGCGCGGTGCAAGGTCGGGTCGGCGCTTGGTTGCTAGGCTCTCCTGGGTGACGCGCTGGCTCCTGGTCATTCCGGTCCTGACCGTCTTCGCCACACTGCTGGTGGGCGGTCACCTCTACATCGCGCAGCGGTTGGTGCTCGACGCGGGCCTTCCGCCCGCGGTGTCGCAGGCGTTCCAGGTGGGGATCGCCTTGTTGGCCGCCACGATCGTTCTGCAGCCGCTGGGCGAGCGCTTCGCGCCGCCCCGCCTGGCGCGGGTCGTCGCGTGGCCGGCGTCGATCTGGCTCGGCGTCGCGTTCTGGCTGCTGTTGGCCTTGGGCGCCACCGATCTCGCGCTGTGGTTCGGGGCGGCCGTGGCGTCGGCCTCGGGCGGCCAGGCCCCGGTTGCGTCCGCACCGACGGGCGCCCTGCGCGCCGCGCTGGTCGGGTTGGGAGTGGGGGCCGTCACGCTGGTGGC
>JAKSBN010000098.1 GCA_022361175.1 Pseudomonadota bacterium
CGGCCGCCTGCACCACCAATCCCTACACGGGGCAGCCCCAGCTCAGGCGGACCGCCACCGGAGCGGCCCTCGGTGCCGCGGCGGGCGCGGCGGGGGGCGCCCTGGCCGGCCGCGATCGCGGCCGCGGGGCCTGGATCGGGGCCGGGGTGGGGGCCCTGGCCGGGGGCACCGTCGGGGCCTACATGGATGCGCAGGAAGCCGAGCTTCGCGAGCGTCTGCGAGGGACCGGTGTGAGCGTCGACCGCTACGGGGACGAGCTGGTGCTGAACCTCCCCGGCAACGTGACGTTCGACAGTGATCGCGCCGAGATTCGGGGCGACTTCTACGAAGTGCTGAACGCGGTGGCCCTGGTGCTGGAGGAGTATCCCAGGACGCTGGTGGAGGTCAGCGGCCACACCGACAGCACGGGTTCGGCGGCCCACAACCTGGCCCTCTCCGAGCGGCGCGCGCTGCGGGTGGCCGAGTACCTGGGGGGCCAGGGCGTCGACTCGCGACGGCTCCTGACCGCGGGCTTCGGGGAGAGCGAGCCGATTGCGACCAACGCCACCGGGTTCGGACGTCAGCGGAATCGGCGCGTGGAGCTGCGCCTGGTGCCCCTCGTCGAGCCGGCCTAGGCCGCCGCCTCCGGGCCCGCGGGCGAGGCGTTTCTCACGCCCTCGCGAGGCCCGGGTGGCTCTCAAGCTGGCCGGAATTCCGGCCGATCTCCGTTCGGATGGGAGCCGGGACGGGAGCCCGATTTTGGGGAGATCGCAGATGGGAATTCCGCACATCAAGGGGATCGCGCTCATGTCCGTGGTCGACGACGTGACGCGGCTGCTCGAATCCGGACACATCACGCAGGAGCAACTCGACGCGGAGCTCAAGCCGGAGGACCTGGAGCTGCTGGGCGAGTCTCCCATGCCCACCCTGTGGTACTCGCTGGCCTCCTACGGGCGCCTGCTCGACTTCCTGTGGACCCACGAGGGCAACCGCGACCGCGACTACCTGGTGAAGCGCGGCGCCGACGCCGCGGAGCGGATTCTGGCCTCGGGCATCTACGCCAAGGTGGTCGAAACGGCCGAGAAGTGGGGCGGGGACCAGATGGCCAAGGCCATCATCGGCTTCTCCAAGAGCTTCTACGACTTCATGGACTGGCACCTGCTCGGCTCGCTGGCGGACGACCACTTCAAGATCGAAGTGGAGGAGGCGGAGGACTATCCCGAGGTGGCGCAGATCGCGGCCGAGGGCTTCATGCGCGTCCTCATGGGGCGGACGGCGGAGGCGGAGGTCGTCGTCTCGAGCCACCGCCCGGCGTCCGATCGCGTCGTCTTCGAGTTGCGGCGCACCGGCTAGCGACCCCGCGGTCCCACCCGTTCGCCCAACGACTCCGGAACGCGCCCGCTGGACGGCCGGCGTCAGCGGTCGCGCGTCTCGATTCGGCGAGCGCCCCGATAGTGGATGAAGAGCGGTCGCGGCGATCGCGCGACTCCGAGCCGCGCCGCCGCCTCTTCGAGCATGCGCTGGGTGACGTCGATCATCGGCAGCTCCCGCGCCTTCGCCAGCGGCAACCAGCGCAGGTCGAGGAGCTCGCCGTTGCCTCGCAGGCGACCGCGCGCCGCTTCGGCCCGGGCGAAGAAGAAGCGGGCGTGGTAGCGGATCGGGCTCGATGCGGGCGTGATGGCCCGGCCCAGGTATTCGAGCGGAGACAAGTCGAAGAGGGGGCTTGACGCGTCTGCGCGTCCGAACAAGAGCCCGGTCTCCTCGTACGTCTCGCGCACGGCCGCCACGGCCAGAGCGCGGGGCTGGGCGCGAACGCGGGTCGCCGCCAGGGGGCGGGCGACGCCGGGGGCCAGATCGGCGTGCACGGCCGCCCGCGCGTCGGCCCGATCGACCCTTCCACCCGGAAACACGTAGACGTCCGGCATGAAGCGGTCGCGGGTGGGGCGCCGTCCCAGCAACACGCGGGCCCGGGAGCCTTCGCCACGCACGATGACGAGGCTGGCCGCGTCACGGGGAGCTCTCACGGCCGGGACGGTAGCAGGTTGTTCGTGTGCTCGGCCCGACGGCGGGGCGCCGCGGGTCCGGGCGAAGCCGGGCCCCGCGGCCGCCTCAGTTCGCGGTGCGAAAGAGGCGCTCCCACCAGCGCGGCGTCGGCCGCATCTCGACGCCGTAGCGACGCGCGATTTCGGAGGGGTCCCAGCCCGTCAGCGAGGCGAGGCGAGCGAGTTCCTCGGCCCGGCGGGCCGCCAGGCGCTCGCGGTACTCCGCCCCGGCGCTGCACGACGTGTCGCCGTCGAACGCGTGGCGCAGGACGTAGCGGGCCTGGAAGTTCGAGCGGTCGCCCGTCGTCTGAAACGCCAGATCCGCGGGAAACCGCTCGGCGTCGTAGCGCACGTGCAGGCGGGTGACGAAGACGTTCTGGGCGGGTCCGCGCTGGGCCGCCCAGAAGACCCCCAGCTCGCGCAGCTCGTCGGCGGTCAGCGGGTCGGCGGCGCAAGGGTCGCACCAGCTCATGTCCCACGCGTACTCCAGAAAGACTGCGCCCGTCTTGGCTTCCTCCACCTGGTGGGCGAAGAAGTCGCGGTAGAAGCGGCCGAACTCGCCCCGGACGCCGACGGGGATCTCCTGGCCGGTGGGCAGCCGGCGGGTCGGGTAGTTGGTGGCTTCCACGCGACCGCGGCGGGTGAGGGCGTACACGACGAGGTCCTGGGGTCCGTCGGCATTCACCATGCCGAGTCGGATCGGCAGCATGAAGCGCGGCGACTCGTAGGCGATCTGCAGCGGCCGCAGCTTGGCGAAGCCGAGTCGCTCCTGTTCCGCCAGGTTGACCCGGGCGACGAAGAAGCGCAGACCCTGCTTCAGGTAGCTGGCCAGCACGGGCTCGGCGCCGTCGGGCAGTCGATAGCCCTCGTCCTGCAGAAACGTCAGCAGCCCGCTGCTCTCCTCGGCCGACAGGATCTGGATGTCGGACTCGCCCACGGTGTAGCTGGCCTCCACCGTCACGCCCGTCGCCTTGTTGCGGGGCGACGCGGCCGGAAGCGGAGCTGCGGTGTCGCGAGACAGTTCCCAGATTTCGCGGCGGGGCTGTGCGCACGGATCCGGATCGAAGTACTCCACCAGACGCGGCCCCGTGAAGGCGTCCAGGTGCGCGATGGTGGCGGCGTCGGCCACGCGAATCTGGCCGCGCTCGAGGAAGGTGGGCACCGGGATCACCATCGCGAACTCGCTCGGCTCTCCCTGGTAGTCGTTGGCCATCGTGAGGACGGTGCGATCGCCGTCGCGCACGAGCACGACTTGCGAGGCGCGGTTGAAGAGGGAGGCGTCGGCCTTGGCGACGTAGAAGCCGCAGAAGGCCTCAGCCGACGAGGCGACGAGCCAGCACGCGGCCGCCAGCGGCCACAGTCGGTTGCAGTTCGGCACGGGGTTCTCCTTGTGTCGAGGGGGAAGGCGAAGGGGCACCGGGCCAGCGAAATCGCTCTGCGGGCCACAGCGCATCGAGCAGCGGAACCAGCGGCGCGCAGGCGCAGAGCGCCAGCAGCACCGCGTCCGGGCGGTAGGTGAAGACCTGGATCGCGAAGGCCGCGGTGGCGACGCTGGCGGCGAAGAGCAGGCGCGCGCCGCGGGCGTCGGGGGTGGTCTTCGGATCCGACAGCATGAAGAACGCGAAGACCAGCAGGGATCCGCTCTGCAGCTGGTGAAGCGGCAGTGCCAGCGGGTCACCCAGCCACAGCGCGCGCGTGAAGAGGAGCCCGGCCAGGGTGGCCAGGAAGGCTGCGGTGATGTCGAAGCGGGCGGCCCTCACCAGCACCAGGGCTCCGGTGCCCATGAGAGCCCCCGCCAGCAACACATCCGTGCCCCACTGGCCGGGCGACACCCAGCCCAGGTGCGCCGCCGAGAGGGCCACGATGGCCACGTTGGTGGGGTTGAAGACGTGCTTGCCGCGCCAGCGCACCAGCCCCTTGCTGGCGATGGCCAGTACGGCCGCCAGCGCCAGCACCCAGACGGCGTCGGCCCGCAGCAGGAGCCCGATGGAAAGCCCCGAGATGAACGGGCTGCGCGGGTCGTGGCGTCGGCCCTGCCAGCGGTCCAGCAGGCGCTGCGTGGCCAGCGCCGCCGCCAGCGCCACCCCGTGGCCCCACAGCGACGTGTCGAGGCGTCCGGTCGCCTGGCCCACGAGGGTCAACCCCAAGAGGGCCGCGATCTGGCCGTGGCGGGGATCGGCGAAAGCCTGTCGAAGTCGCTCCAGCAGGGCTTGCACGGGGTCGCTCCCGATGGTGTTCGGGAAACAGACGACCCCGCGATCTCCCCGGTTCGGGGAGGGCGGAAGACGTTACACGCCGGTTACGCGGCCACGCGGCCGCCCACGCGGATCTGCTGCCAGCGTCCGCGCGCGAACCGGGTGATCAGCATGGTGGACTTCACGATGTAGTCGAAGATCAGCGCCGCATACACGTACACCACGTGCAGCTCCAGGTAGGCGCAGAAGGCCGCGACGGACAGCCGCACCCCGATCAATCCGGTGAGGACCGTGAGGAAGGGGAAACGCGTGTCGCCCGCGCCGCGCAGGGCGCCGCTCAGAACGAACTCGATCGCCATCAGCGGTTGCACGGCGCCCAGGATGTAGATGAAGGCGACGGTCAGGCCCACCACCTCCGGATCGTCGATCATGAGCCGCGCCAGTTGCGGCGCGCTCAAAGCGATGGCCGCGCCCAGAGCGATCATGGTGCCCAGCGCGAGCCGCATGGCCCGCCAGCCGCTTCGCGCGGCCGCCGCCGGATCGCGAGCGCCCAGATGCTGGCCCACGTGGGTGGAGCCGGCGATCGAAAACCCGAAGCCCACCACGAAGGAGAGCGACAGCAAGTTGACCCCGATCCCGTAGGCGGCATAGGGCGCCGTGCCGTAGAGCGACACGATCCAGAGAAAGCCCAGGAAGCCCCCCTGCCAGCAGACCTGTTCGAGGCCCGCCGGGGTTCCGATGCGGACCAGTTCTCGGATGCGCTCGCCGGAGACGAGTCTCGTGCGGATGGGCGCGATCATCAGCCGGCCGCTGCCCCACAGGCCCAGCAAGAGCACCGAGCCCACGCAGAAGGCCAGGCCGTTGGCCAGGGCGGCGCCCGCCACGCCCAGGGCCGGCAGGCCGAAGCGACCGTAGACGAAGCCGTAGACCAGGAACACGTTCACCACGTTCGTGATGGCGCCGGTCCAGAGGGGGGTCACCGTGTCGCCGGCCGCGCGCAGGGCGGCCGAGAGCGTGAAGGGAATCGCGAAGGCCATGTTGAAGAGCGAAATCCATCGGATGAACGTCGCCGCCAGGCGCTGCGCCTCGGGGTCGAGGCGAAAGAACGAGGCCAGCGCCTCGGCGAAGAGAACGCCGGGCAGCGTCAGGACCGCCGCCACCCCGGTGCAGATGAGCAGCGACGTACCCGTCGTGCGGGCGGCTTCCTCGCGATCCCCCGCGCCCCAGGCCCGGGTCACCATGGCCGTCGTGCCGGCCGTGATGGCCATCAGCAGTGCCTGCAGGACGAAGAAGAGCCGGGTGCCGGTAGTGGCCGCCGCCACGGCTCCCGGACCCAGGCTTCCGACGATCTTGATGTCGATGATGCCGACCAGGGAGTACAGCAGGTTGGAGGCGATCGTCGGCAGCGCCAGCTGCAGGATGCCGGGGGGCGGCTTGTGCACGCCCGGCGCCGGGCCCGCTCCCGGCCCGGGATCGCTCCTGTCTTCGCTCGCCCCAGCCACCAACGCCCCTCGCTCGTCGGGCCCGCGCACGGCTGGGCGACCCGAGCGGGCACCGTAGCAGTTGCCGCTGTCGCGGGGCGGCAGCTGCAAAAGACGAGGGCCCGCGAATCCGCGAGCCCCCGACTTGGAAAGGGAATCTGGCTTTTGAAGGTACGTGCCGGGCGCCCGGCGGGAGGTGATGAAAAAAGTGCCGGAGAGCTCCGATTTTCCGCGGGATTCCGCACGCCCCCTGCGGATTGAGGGCGAACCGGTGACGCGCTGACACAAAGCCCCGGCTGCCACCACAGCAGAGAGAGGGGTGAGATCGACCCTCGCACTCTGGACACCCGCACGTCGGAGGTGGAACGTGGGCCGTCAGCAGCAGAAAACAACTCGGCGTTCTCGATACTTGCAGTTATTGGTGGGGGCGTTGGCCGCGCTCCTGTTCCCCGTGGGCAGCGCTCTGGCCATCCCGGTGGGTCACGACGACTGTGTCGTCGAGACGACGCTCATCCCGGTCAATCTCGACTTGTTGGGCGACTTGCGGTTGCACCTGGGTGGAGGAGCGGTGACCCCGCTCGAGTCGGGGGCCTTTGACCTGGCCGCCTCGGCGTTTGATCTCGACCTGGAGGAGTTCACGGGGCAGGTCCAGTACGACCGCGTCAACTTCGCCCTGAAGGCGAGCTCCGGGGAGAAGCTCCTCTTCAAGGACTTCACCCTCGACCTGACCGAGGCCGTCGTCCGCGCCGATCTGAGCCTCTTCCAGGACAGCACCGTGATCGATTTCGAGCCCGGCGTGAGCGTGTTCGACGTGCGCGTGTGCGCGCTCTCGAGCGGGGTGGATCCCTGCCTGGGGCCGGACGGCGAAGAGGTGGACCCGGGCGACGCGCTCGCCCTGGGGCTCAGCATCAGCGACACGTTCGAGTACCTGCTGGAGGACCTCGGCCTCGACGGCGAGCTGTTCGGGCAGGACCTGGGCGTGTTGTTGCTGGACAAGACCGTGGTGCCCGAGCCCGGGACGGCCGCGCTGCTGTTGGCGGGGCTGCTGGGACTGACGAGGGCCGGGCGCCGCCACCGAGACTGAGGCGACGGCTCCACGCGAGAGCGCGGCGCCGGGTCGCTTCGGGTTGGGGACTTCGGGGTCCCACGGTTCGCCGTGGGGCCCGGAGCCAGAGCCTCGAGAAGGAGTGCCGATGCGCGTGCGCCGCTGGTTTGCCGTTTCTCTCTCCGCCGCGGCCGTGGCCGTCTTGGGCTTCATGTGTCCCAATCCGCAGGGACCGCCGCCCACGGCACTCTCGCTGGAGGGGCTCGAAGCGCCCGTCAAGGTCATCACCGACCGCTTCGGCGTGCGCCATCTCTTCGCCGAGAGCGACCTGGATCTCGTCCGCGTCCAGGGCTACGTCCACGCCCGCGACCGCCTGTGGCAGATGGACCTGACCCGGCGCGAGGTCGACGGCACCCGCGCCGAGCTTCTCGGCATCGGCGAGATCGCCGGCGACATCCAGATCCGCGTGATCGGCCTGGCGCGGGCGGCGAGCCGCACGGAGGCCGAGCTCACGGACGACGAGCGGCTCGTCCTGCAGACGTACGCCGACGGCGTCAACGCCTACATCGCCGAGGCCGAGGCGGCCGGCACGCTGCCTCCGGAGTACGCCGAGATCTACGTCACGCAGGTGCGGCCGTGGGAGGTGGTGGACACCCTGGCCATCGGCAAGGGCATCGCGGCCAGTCTGTCGCTCGACCTGGACACCGGCCTGACCGAAGCGCTGGCCGCCTACGTGGCGGCGGGCGAGGCGCAGGGCTTCGACGGCCAGGCGCTCTTCTCCCAGGACGTGAACCGGTCGGCCCCCATGTCGCCCGCGGCCACGCAGCCGGATGCCGACGACACGCGTCCCTACGTGGACGGCCCCTCGCCGCTGGCTTCCGGCGAGTCCGCCCGGCTCGAGCGGGCGGCCCGGCTGGCGGCGGAGTTTCGCGAGCGCGCCGCCAAGGCGCCGCTGCTGGCGGCCGTGATGGCTCGGCGCGAATTCGAGATCGGCAGCAACCACTGGGGCGTGACCGCCGACGCCAGCGACAACGGCAACCCGATGATCGCCAACGACCCCCACCTGTCGCTGGGGTGGCCGTCCACCTTCTACGAGAACCACCTGGTGGTCAGCGACGATCCGATCGAAGGGCCGCTGAACGTCTCCGGCGTCACGTTCCCGGGCGTGCCGTACGTCATCCTGGGCCAGAACGAGCGGGTCGCCTGGGGGGCGACCACGAATCCCATGGACGTGTCCGACGTCTTCGAGGACACGTTCTACGCCGGCTCGAGTCCCAATTGCACGGGTGGCCCCTGCATCGTCTCGGCCGGTGAGTCGCACCCGGTCGAGGCCACCACGGCGAGCTACCGCTTCAACCCGCTCGATCCGTCCCAGCCCGACACGACCGTCGTGTTCGACCAGCCGATCACGGCCCCGGGCGCTCTGATCCTGACGGTGCCGTTCCGCAGCTTCGGCCCGGTGATCGGGCTCGACGATCCGGGCGTCATCCTGGGAACGAGCGAATCGGCGACCGGCCTCGTCCTCCAGTACACGGGCTTCCACGCCACCCAAGAGGTGCGGACCTTCCGGCTCTGGAACCGCGCCCGCAACCTGGACCAGTTCCTGGACGGGCTCCAATTCTTCGACGCGGGCTCCCAGAACTGGGCCTACGCCGACGCGGACGGCAACCTGGGCTACTTCGCCAGCGCCGAAATGCCGCTGCGGGCCGACCTGGAACAGGGCACGGTGTTCGAGAATCGACCGCCCTTCGTGGTGCGCCCCGGCTCGGGCGAGGCGAACTGGGTTCCCGACCCCGCGCGCAGCCAGGGACAGACGATTCCGTTCCAGATCCTGCCGTTCGCCGAGATGCCGCAGTCGCTGAATCCGAGCAACGGCTTCTTCGCCAACGCCAACAACGATCCGGCCGGCACGTCGCTCGACAACGATCCGTTGAACCAGCGGCGTCTCTCCAACCCGAACGCCATCTACTACCTCTCGCCGGGCTACGCCATCGGGCTGCGGGCCGGGCGCATCACGCAACTCCTGCGCGACGCGTTGGACGCCGAGGGTCGGGTGTCCCTCGACTTCCTGCGCAAGATGCAGGGCAATACCCAGCAGCTGGACGCCGAGCTGATGGTGCCGTTCCTGGTGGCGGCGTACGACGCCGCGGAGGCCTCACCGGATCTGGCCGAGATCCTCAGCGCGCAGCCGGCCATCGGCGAAGCCGTCGAGCGGCTGCGCACCTGGGACTTCTCGACGCCGACCGGCGTGCCCGAGGGCTACGACGCCCACGACCACCAGGGCGAGCGGATCGGGCTGATCTCCGGCGCGGAGGCCGAGGCCAGCGTGGCGGCCACGCTCTACAACGTGTGGCGGGGGCTGCTCGTGAGGCGCGTCATCGACGCGCGCTTGGCGGGGCTGGGAGTCCCGGGCGTGGGTTCGGGCGAGGCGCTGAAGGGGCTCTTTCACCTGCTGTCGCAGACGCCGTTCACCGGCGTCGGCGCCTCCGGGATCGACTTCTTTCCCGAGCCCGCGGCGGACGGCGCGGCCGACCGGCGCGACCGGGTGCTGCTGGAGACCATGGGCGAGGCTCTGGACGCGCTGGCCGGGGACACCTACGCGGCGGCCTTCGGAAACTCGACGAACCTCGACGACTACCGGTGGGGGCGCCTGCACCGCAAGACCTTCGGCCACGAGTTGGGCGGGAGCTTCTCGGCACCGCCGGCCGCCGGCCTCGAGGACCTGGGGCCGGGGCTGCCCGGCGCGGCCCGAGACGGCGGCTACCAGGTGGTCAACGCCTCGGGCTTCAGCGCGCGGGCGGCCGGCCTCAATTCCTTCCGTTTCGGCGGCGGGCCCGTGCGTCGCTACGCGGGCGCGGCGGGCGCCAGCGTGGATCCGGAGCTCCGGGTGGTGGGTTACAACGCGATTCCGGGGGGATCCAACTCGCGCCAGGGCGATCCGACCTTCGCCACGCAACTCGGTCCCTGGCTGACGGCGGACCAACACCCGGTGGAGATGCGGGCGCCGGAGGCCCTGCGCGCGGCCATCTCCGTGGAGGACTTCAGCGCGCCTTGAGGCTCTTTCGCTGGGTGGCGTCCGGCCCGAAGTGCCCCTCCAGAAACGACGCCACCTCCTCGGCCGGCAGCGGTTTCGCCACCAGGTAGCCCTGAACGGCGTCGCAGCCTTGCGCGCGCAGAAATTCGTACTGCTCCGTCGTCTCGACTCCCTCGGCGACGACTTGCAGCCCCAGGTTGTGGGCCATCGCGATCACCGCCGTCACGATGCCCGTGTTCTCCTCCAGGTCGCCCACGAACGACGAGTCGATCTTGATCCAGTCGAGCGGGAAGCGCCGCACGTAGGAGAGTGACGAGTAGCCGGTGCCGAAGTCGTCGAGGGAGACGCGGACGCCGCGCTGGCGCAGGCGCCGGAGCGTGCGAATCGCATCCTGCTCGTTCTGCACCATCGTGTGCTCGGTCACCTCGAGTTCCAGGCGTTCGGGGGCCAGGCCGGTCTCGTGGAGGATGCGGGTCACCGACTGCAGCAGCGCGCCCTTGCGAAATTGGCGCCCGGAGACGTTCACGGCGACGCGGGAGAACGGAACGTCGGCCCGCTCCCACTCTCGGGCTTGCTGGCAGGCCGCCTGCAGCACCCAGTCGCCCAGCGGCACCACGAGCCCGGAGTCCTCGGCGACGGGGATGAACTCGTTGGGGAGCCGCTGTCCGTCCGGGTGGTTCCACCGCAAGAGCGCTTCCAGGCCGTCTTCGCAGCCGTCGGAGAGCCGGACCTTGGGCTGGTAGCAGAGGGCGAACTCCTCGAGGTCGAGCGCCCGGCGCAGGTCGCTCTCGATCGTGACCTTGCGCAGCGCTTCGACCTTCATGGAGGTGGAGAAGTACTCGTAGTCGTTCCGTCCCGCCTCCTTGGCGTGGTACATGGCGGTGTCGGCGTGCTTCAGCAGCGTGTCCCCGTCGCGGCCGTCGTCCGGATAGACCGCGATCCCGATGCTCGTTCCGATCACCATCTCGCGATCGTCCAGGTGGAACGGATCGCGCAGCGCCGCCAGCACGCGGGACGCCACTCGACTGGCGTCGTAGACGCTCTGGATCTGGGTCAGCAGGATCGTGAACTCGTCGCCGCCCTGACGCGAGACGGTGTGGCACGGGTTCGACTCCGCCTCTTCCTTGCGCACGATGGTGTCCGACGAGCGCACGCACTGCATCAGCCTCTCGGCCACGTGGCGCAGGAGCTCGTCGCCGGTGCTGTGGCCGAAGCTGTCGTTGATCTCCTTGAAGCGGTCCAGGTCCAGGAACAACAGGGCGACACGGCCGTCTTCGCGGGCGGCTTCGGCCAGGGCCTGATCCAGCCGTTCCTTCAGGAACTGCCGATTGGGCAGGCCCGTCAGGACGTCGTAGTAGGCCAGGTAGCGGATGCGCTCCTCGGCCTGCTCGCGCTGGGCGATCTCGCTGCGCAGCTCGTCCACGACGCTCGAGAGCTCCGCCGTGCGCGACTGCACTTCCTCGTCCAGGTGGTCCCGGTGCTTCTTCAGCTCGCGGTCGCGGGTCTGGATCTGCTCCAACATCTCGTTGAAGGAGGTGATCAGCAGCCCCAGCTCGTCGCGACTGTCGGAGTGAGCGCGAATCGCGTAGTCCCGGGCGAAGGTCACGTGGCGGGCCGTTTCCACCAGACGCAGGATCGGAAGCGAGATGAAGCGCTGGAGTCGCGACACGATGCCGAAGGCGACCAGCATCGAGACCAGGGTGACGCCGCCGATGATCCCGCCGTAGCGGGTCAGGCGGGCCCAGAGCTCGATCGGCTCTGCGCGGATGAGAATCGCGCCCGCCTTGCCCCGGGTCGACTCGATGGGAAACGCGAAGAGCAGGTTCGAGCCCGCCAGGGAGAAGCCGTCGCCGCCGGGATCGCGATCGGGACAGTGCTCCTCTTCGCCCTCGCGGCGATAGGATGCGAAGCGCTCTCCGGTGGCGGTGTAGAGGCAGGCCGAAACGATGGTGTGTTCCGCGCGCAGGGCCTGCAGGGTGGCTTCCGCCGAGGTGCGGTCCTGGAAGACCAGCGCGGCCACGCTGTTGGCGGCGGTGACGTTGGCCACCATGGAGAGGCGGTTGAGCGTCGTCTCGCGATAGGCCACGAACTCGTAGGTCAGGAACCCGGCGCTGGCCAGAAGCAGCGCCACGCCGCTCGCCAGCACGCTGATTTGCATCAGCTTCTGTCGGATGGGGAGGTCTCGGAAGTTGGGCATGGCAGGGGCGCGGCTTTTCTCCAGGAACTCCTCTTCGGCCTCCCGTCAGAACCCCTGAATGGCCGGGTTCCCCTACCTGAGGGTCAGGGCGGAGCGCGCGGCACGGCGGATTCCGCCGTGTGCGAGGGGCTTAGGGAGTGCCTTGCACACGCGCTGCCAATGGCTCGCTCGCCGGTTCTGGAGCTACGCGAGCGTGCCACCGTCGATGCGAATGTGCTCGCCGTTGATGTGGGCGCCGTCGGAGGAGGCCAGCATGGCGATGACGCCCGCCACGGCTTCCGGGCCGCGCGGCGTATCGAGCGGCATCAGACGTTGCACCAGCGACGGATCGATGTCGGCGGGCGTGGGGGTCTTGGTGATGGGCGTCTTGATCGAGCCCGGGCAGACGGCGTTCGCGCGCAGCCCCCGCTTGCCGTACTCCACCGCCAGAGCGGAGGTCAGCCCCAGGATGCCCGCCTTCGAGGCGCCGTAGCCCGCTCCCCAGGGAAGCCCTGCCAGGGCGGACGTGGACGCCGTGTTGATGATGCACCCCTGGCGCTCGAGCAGGTGGGGCAGGGCGGCTTGGCACATGAGGAACGTGCCCGTCAGATTGACGTCCAGCATGCGTCGCCAGTCCGCGAGCGCCAGCTCGTGGGTGTGGGCGAAGCGGAGGATCCC
>JAKSBN010000492.1 GCA_022361175.1 Pseudomonadota bacterium
GACTCCGTGCTGGTGGAGTATCACAGCGAAGCCGACCGCCGCCGCATCGACGCGCTGCTACCTGGCTTCCGCATCTTCGGTGCCCGCGCCCACACCGTCGACTGCGGGGTCGTGAAGTACGTCAGCAACTCCCTTTTGAACTCCGGCCGCCGAGCCATCGCCGCTGGCGGCGTTGGGCTTCGCTCGCCGTAGCGCTGCTACGGCCTCGTTGCCAACGGTGCGTCTCGGCGGCCGGGCGAGGTGCGGTGCCTGTGGGTGGAGCCTCGTTTGTACTGGGGGCTCTAGCCTTCGCCGGCCAGGAAGCTGGTGATGCGTGGCCAGGCGCTTGGGTCTTGGAGGAAGAAGAGGTGGCCGCCTTCGAAGAATTCGATTTTGGCGCCGGGATGCGGCGGGCGAGGGCTTGCATGCGGTCGGGCGGGGCCTGGTTGTCGTAGCCGCCGCCGCAGCAGAGCGTGGGGACGGCGATGCGGTCGAGGCGGTCCCAGGTGTCGTGCTGGGCGCGCGCTTCCAGCTGGCGGCGGGCGCCTGCCTCGCGGCCGGGCTCGCCGGCGCCCGGATCGCGGGCGGGGTCGAAGAGCGCGCGGAACCGGGCGACTTCGTCGGGGTGCTCGGCCTGCCAGGCCGGGGTGAGGCGGCGGTCCTGGATCTCCAGGAAGCGTGCCAGGCGCTCTTCGGTGGGGAGGTCGGTCAGCTCGTGAATCGGATAGGAAGAGCCGCCTTCGCCACCGCTGGCGGTGCAACACAGCACCAGGCGTTCGACCCGCTCGGGGAATCGGATCGCCAGCTCCTGGGCCACCATGCCGCCGAACGAGATGCCGAGCACGGCACACGAGGGCCACTCGACGGCGTCCAGCAGCGCAGCGGCGTCTTCCGCGTAGTCGGCCATGCTGTAGGGGACGTCGGGCCGCTCGCTCTGGCCGAGGCCGCGCTGGTCGTGGCAGAGGAGCTCGAAGCGCTCGGCCAGTGGCGAGTCCATCAGGCTGGGTCGCTTGCGCAGGTCGCCGCCGGTGCCGCTCAGCACCAACACTCGCGGACCCTCGCCTTTTCGCTCGTAGTAGCAGCGCAGGTCTCGCAAACGCACGAAGGGCATGGGAGCCTCCGGGAGGCACGAGACGTGGCTCGCGCGGCGTCCCCATCCTACACCGGAGCTACACCGGAGCGATGGGCGAGACCGGGGGTCAGGCGGCCGGGGCCGAAACGGCTGCGTAGCGCGCGCGCACCCGGCGCACGTAGGCCTGGGGCGGCAGGAAGGCCAGCCAGGCGGTGATCGAGGAGGTGACGCCCAGGATGCCGATGGTGCCGGCGCCGAGCGGCGAGGCCGGCAGGTCCACGCCCAGGAACGACATCACGTAGGCGATGCTGAAGTTGAGCGAGGCGGAGCCCATGGAGATGGCCCACAGGCCCAGGCGGTCGGTGACGACGGGGTCGGCCAGGCCGAGGGTCAGGCGCCTGCGGAGGCGCACCACGCACAGCAACGCTTCGCCGAAGGCCCAGTACAGTGCGACGAGTCCCAGGACGACGCGCAGGTTGCCCGGCAGACCTGGATAGGCCTCGACCGAAAGCGCCCCTTCGATCAGCCCGGGCCACACGCCCTCGGCGGGCAGCAGCAGGCCGAGCACCAGCAGCAGCGCCGCCACCACCGCCGCGGCGAGGCGGCTCTCGGGGCGGAACGTGCGCCAGTTGAAGATGGCCAGGGCCGAGAAGCCTATGGTGTTGCAAAGCACGGCACAGCCCAGGAAGAAGCCGCGCCACTCGTCGGAAAGCGGGGTCGCCACGCGCGCAACCGTGGCCAGGGGATAGCCGAAGCCGCCCATCAAGAGCAGACACAGGCCCATGGTGAGCTCGGGCAAGAGCCCCGTCCGGCGGGCCAACAGCAGCAGGCGCGGGCCGAGCACGAAGCTCACCAGCACGAACGAGCCGCCTCCGACTGCCGCCAGCCAGATCATGCCTTTCCTCTCGGAGTTCGATGGGATTGATGAACGCGTTGCGACGCCAGACCGAATCGACTCACCGAGTGGCGGACTTGACGAGACTCGGAACGGATGTCCTGCATATTCACCGCAAATTTGGGCGATGACCGATGCAAAAAGGCCACACAAAAAGGCGTGGGCGGGGGCTGCTCGATAGACTGCGCCTCGGCTCATGACGATTCGCACCGAACAGTCTCGCTTCGTCGACGAGGCCGGTCGCACGTTGATCCTGCGCGGCGTCAACCTCGGCGGCAGCTGCAAGCTCCCACGGCAGCCGAACGGGGCGACCCACCACCGCGAGGGCTTTTTCGAACACCGCGACGTCTCCTTCGTGGGCCGGCCCTTTCCCCTGGCCGAGGCGGACCGCCACTTCGAACGGCTGCGCGCCTGGGGCTTCACCTTCCTGCGCCTGCTCGTCACCTGGGAAGCCATCGAGCACGCCGGCCCCGGCCGCTACGACGAGGCCTATCTCGACTCGATGCGAGCGCTCGTCGAGCGGGCCGGCGAGCACGGCTTCCACGTCTTCATCGATCCCCACCAGGACGTGTGGAGTCGCTTCTCGGGAGGCGACGGTGCTCCCGGCTGGACTTTGGAGGCGGTGGGCTTCGATCTGACGCAGCTGGCCGCCACCGGCGCGGCGTTCGTTCACCAGCTCCACTCGGGCCCGCTGCCGCGCATGATCTGGCCTTCCAACGAGACCAAGCTGGCGGCGGCAACGATGTTCACACTCTTCTTCGCCGGCGATGCCTTCGCGCCCGAAACGCGCGTCGAGGGCGAGCCCGTCCAGGCGTTTCTCCAGCGTCACTACATCGATGCCGTCTGTCAGCTGGCCGAGCGCCTCCGCGATCTGCCCCACGTGGTGGGCTACGACACCCTGAACGAGCCGCTGCCGGGCTACATCGGTTGGGGAGACCTCGCCGAGCCCGGCGGCATGGTGAAGGTGGGCGCCTGCCCGAGTCCCTTCCAGGCCATGCTGGCGGGTGCCGGGCACCCGCAGACGGTGGCGACCTTCGCCGCCACCCCGATCGGTTTCCGACGCACGGGGCGGACGAGGCTCAATCCCGACGGCGCGCGCGCCTGGCGCGCGGAGGCGGACTGCGTGTGGCGACAGAACGGCGTGTGGGACGTCGACGCCGAGAAAAGGCCGACGCTGCTGCGCCCCGATCACTTCGCGCGTCACCGCGGCCGCGCGGTGGACTTCTCCCAGGACTTCTACCTGCCGTTCGCGCGCCGCTTCACAGCGGCCGTCCGCAACGCCCACCCGGGCGCGCTCGTCTTCGTCGAGACGGCTCCCGACTGCGCTCCGCCGCAGTGGGACGAACCCGGCCTGGTACACGCCCCCCACTGGTACGACGGCTTCGTGCTCCTCTTCAAGCGCTACAGCGACTGGCTTGCCGTCGACAACCGCAGGCGCCGCCTGGTCGCGACGCCGTGGCGGATTCGCCGCTCGTTCGCGCGGCAACTGGAGGAACTCCGCGAAGAAGGGAGCGGGCTCGGCGGTGCGCCGACCCTGATCGGCGAGTTCGGCATCGCGTTCGATCTGAACGGCAAGCGCGCGTACCGAACCGGCGACGACCGCGCGCAGGTGAAGGCGATGGACCGAAGCCTGCGGGCGCTCGACGATGCGCTCTTGTCGGGCACGCTCTGGAACTACACCCCGGACAACACGCACGCCCACGGCGACCACTGGAACGGGGAAGATCTCTCGATCTTCTGTCGCGACGAGCAGAGCGATCCGAGCGATCTCCACTCCGGCGGCCGGGCGCTCGAAGCCGTGGCGCGCCCCTACGCGCGGGCGACGGCGGGCGAGCCGCTGCGGATGCACTACGACCGGCGTCGGCGGCAGTTCGAGTTCGCGTTCCGACACGATCCGGCCGTATCCGCGCCGACGGAGATCGCCGTACCGGCCTACACCTATCCGCACGGCGTCGACGTCGAGGTGTCGGACGGCAGTGCCGAGTGGGACGCCAAGCGAGAGATCGTCGTCTATCGCCACACGACCCAGCGTCGGGTTCACACGCTGCAGATCCGGCCCCGCGCCGGAGCTCGCACGGCGGGCTAGCCTCGGGCCGTGATACCGGCTCTGCTGATCGGCCTGGGCTTCGCGGCCTGGTTCTTGAGCTCGCTGGCGGCGGGCGGTGGGGCGGTGCTCTTCCTGCCGGTGGCGAGGTTCGCGTTGGCGCCGCAGGACGTGCCTCCGGTCATCGCCGTGGCCTCGGTCGTCTCGAGCGTCCAGCGCTGCTTCCTGTACCGGCGCGACATCTCGCGGCCGATCCTGTTCCACAACGTTCCGGGGCTGGCCCTGGGCGCGCTCGTGGGGGCGTTCGCGCTCCGGGGCCTGCGCGCCGACGGCTTGACGCTGGTCGTCGCCGGCTTCCTGGTGGTGCTGTCGGTGCTGCACTTCGCGCCGGTGCGGGTGTCGCTACCGGCGGCCAGGCCGATCCACTTTGGGCTGTCCTCGTTCGCCACGGCGTCGCTGTCCGCGGTGGTGGGCGCGGCCGGTCCGCTGATGAACCCGGTGTACCTGGCGGCGGGGGTCGTGAAAGAGCAGATGATCGGCACCAAGGCCGCCAGCACGCTCTTCATGCAGGTGGCCAAACTCGTCGCCTACGCCTCGCTCGGTCTCTTGACCCCGTCCGTCCTGCTCGCCGGGGCCCTCGTCGGGGCCGGCGCCCTGGCGGGCAACGCCGCCGGCAAAGCGGCCTTGGCCCGCCTCTCCGTCGCCCGCTTCACCGACCTCGTCCACCTGGCCCTCCTCGCCTCCGGCATCGCCATGGCCTGGAACACCTTCTAGTCAAGCGACTGCACCCTCCACCCTCCTTCTTCTCATTCCCATGCTGGCCGCGCCGTATCCCCGACGCGCCAGCACCGCGCAAGCATCCGGGGGAGGGAAGCCTCCGGCGAAATCAAGCGCAGCCTCCCCCCGCCTCGACGAAGTCCCAACCCACCGGTGGGCTCACCCGCACAAAACGATCTCCGCCCCCCAAGCGAGCCATTCGCCGGAGGCTTCCCTCCCCCGGATGCGCTGCCCAAGCTCAACGTTCGCGGTCCCCCTACGCCGCCAACCCGAACCGCGGCGCGGCCAGCCGCGCCAGGCTCTGGTCCTTGTGTTCGCGCTCGTCGAGCGCAATGCACCGGAGCAGGTCCGCCATCGAGGCGAAGCGGCCGTACTCGCGCTCGAACGCGCTCATAAAGGCGCGCCGCTCCAGCTCGGGGTGCGCCGCGACGTACTCCATGTAGGTGTGCTCCGCGTGGTCTTCGAACTCGGCGTTCAACCGGTAGCTCCACGCGGGCCGCAGCACGTAGAGGAGCCAGGAGACGTGGTAGTAGACGAGGGCCAGCAGCTGCGGGATCAGGACCCGCCGCCACCATCCGAACCGGTTCGGAACGAGCTCCTCCAGGATCAGCAGGTGCCACTGCTCGTTGTCCTGGTGAGCGCGCGCCTCTTCGACGAAGTCGACGATGCGCCGGGCGAAACCCGGTCGGCCGGAGGTGTGGGTGATGGCCACGTAGCCGACGCTCTCCCACGCCTGGTAGGGAACGCGCGCCACCAGCTCGAGGACCCGGAACTTGGCCAGCGTGGACCGCCGGCCGTAGACGAGATCCAACGCGGCGAAGAGCGCCCGCGAGAGCGCGCCGTAGGCGAGTCGCGGTGCGGCGAGGGTACGCGCCTGTTCGACGCGCAGATCGCATGTGACCATGGGGGTTCCTCCCGACCGGGCGCGACCACT
The DNA here is from genome assembly GCA_022361175.1 of Pseudomonadota bacterium. Classification (GTDB taxonomy): domain Bacteria; phylum Myxococcota_A; class UBA9160; order UBA9160; family UBA4427; genus JAKSBN01. The sequence continues at coordinate 5,702 of JAKSBN010000492.1, forward strand.
CGAACCTAGCTTCTTGCGCGCCTTCTGCCGCGCAACGAGGGGTTGCAGAAGCGTCGCCGCGCTGCACCACGCAAGTCGGCAACCAGGGCTGCAAGTGTTCGTTTCAGGGCGCCTTCGGTAGGTCGATCTTGTTGCATCGCGGAAGCTCATCAGCACCCGGCAGGTCCCGAAACTGGGACATGGAACTGTGACGTCAAGCCCAACAGAACGTTGGTCGATGCACCCAGGAGTCCGAGAAGAAGCCGAGCGCCCCCGTGCCGCGCCCAGGCGAACCTGTTGCCGTTCAGGAGAACACCGGGTATGAGCGACTCCCGTGACATCCGCCCGGAGGACCGCCAGCGCGCGGTCGCCGCGGTCAACGAGCTCTTGGCGAGCGATCGGCTGCAGTTCGAGGAGCTCGAACAGGCGCTCACGGCCTTCGACATGGGAATCCTCCAAGAGGCCGTTTCGCCCAGCGGCGACTATCCGGACGACACCTACGACCGCTTCGTGAGCCTGGTGGCATCGGCCAAGAAGCGACAGCGGGTCGATTTCGCCGATCCTTCGACCTCCGGCGACTCCCGCGTGATCGTGAATCCGCACGGAACCGTGGCCCACGAGATTCTCCACATCCGGCTGCTGTTGATCGAGTTCAGCGATGCGGACATGGTTCGGATCTGCGACCTGGTCGACGGTTCGAAGGACATGAAGTTCGAGATCGCGCACACGAGCGAGATCGCGAAGGCGCCACAGCTGCTGCAGAGCGGCAAGTTCGACGTGGCCCTCGTCGATCTGACCGATCCCGAGGGCGAGGGGATGGCCGCGCTGGCGCGGGCGGAAGTCGTGTCGTCCGAAGTCCCCGTGATCCCCGTGATCCGCCGCGAGGACGAGCCCCAGGCCCTGCACTTGGGCGATCGGCAGTACCTGATCAAGCAGAAGCTCAACGGTTCGCTCTTGTGCCGCACGCTGCGCAACGCCGTGGAACAGCACGAGCTGCTGGTGGAGCTGCGGTCCACCCAGGAGCGAGAACACTTCCACGCCACGCGGGACAGCATGACGGGGCTCCCGAACCGCGAGCACTTCCGGGACCAGCTGCAGCGGGCCTTCGCGTACGCCCGGCGCCACAAGAAGCACGTGTCGGTTCTGTTCCTCGATCTCGACCGCTTCAAGCACATCAACGACACGCTGGGCCACCAGGTGGGCGACAGCTTGCTCATCACCATGGCCGTGCGGCTCTCCAGCTCGCTTCGCCGCAGCGACATGGTCGCGCGAGTGGGCGGCGACGAGTTCGTGATGATGCTGCAGGGAGACGATCTCGACTACGCGCCCGCGCATGTGGCCGAGAAGGTGCTGAAGTCCCTCGAGACGCCGTTCCTGCTGGACGGCGAGGAGCACAGCATCACCGGCAGCATCGGCATCGCCACCTTCCCGCGCGACGGAGAGGATCCGGACACCCTGATCCGAAACGCGGACTCGGCCATGTACCAGGCGAAGAGCAAGGGCCGCAACGCCTACCAGTTCTACAGCCAGTCGATGGACGCCGTGGCGGCACGCAAGCTGACCGTGGAGGGCCAGCTCCGCCGTGTCCTCGAGCGCGACGAACTCGATCTGCACTTTCAGCCGCGTGTCGACACCATGACGGGCGTGATCGTGGGCGCCGAGGCACTGCTGCGCTGGCACAGCCAGGAACTGGGGTCGCTCACGCCCGAGGAGTTCGTGCCGATCGCCGAGGAGACGGGCCTGATCCTGCCGATCGGCGATTGGGTGATCCGTCGCGCCTGCGCCGAACAGAAGCGCTGGCGCGAAGCCGGCTACAAGAAGTTGCAGGTGTCGGTGAACCTGTCGGCCAAGCAGATTCGGCCGGACACGCTCCGCGAGTCGCTGCTGAACTCACTGATGGAGGCCGATCTCGACCCGAGCTCCATCGAAGTCGAGATCACGGAGAGCTCTCTGATCCAGAACCAGGACGTCGCCGTCAAGGTGTTGGAGGAGTTGACCGAGCTGGGCGTCGGCCTGTCGCTGGACGACTTCGGAACGGGCTTCTCCTCGCTCTCGTACCTCAAGCGCTTCCCGGTCGACAGCCTGAAGATCGACCAGACTTTCGTGCGGGACATCATGGTCGATCCCGACGACGCGTCCATCGTCGAGGCGATCATCTCGATCGCAGAGAAGATGCGGCTGCGCGTGGTGGCCGAGGGCGTCGAAACGATCGAGCAACAGCGCTTCCTGGCGGCGCGCGGTTGTCCGGAGATGCAGGGCTATCTCTTCAGTCCGCCGGTGCCGGCCGACTTCTTCTTCGAGCTCCTGCGCCAGGGACAGCTGCAACCGAAGCGCGTTTCGAAGCCGCGCTGAAGCGCGGCTCCCCGGGACCGACCTTCGGTCTGCTGTTTCGGTTCTGATCCCGGTGCCGCAAGGACTCCGGGTGTTCCCCGGCCGACTCCCCGGTGCTTTTCCGCTTCGGAGTCCCGCCTCGCGCACGGGAGGTTCAAGGACCGGCACCTGCACACCGATCCCTAGCAGAACGCGCAACTCCAGAGGCCCCGCATGGCGCTTCGCCACGCAACATCTCCGCTTCCCCGTTTCCCGCGATCGCGGCCGGTCTGAGTCCGTGTCGCGTTCCACCTGCATCTTGATCGCGGACGATTCGCGCGTCTACCGGCGAATCGTGGAGTCGGTGTTGAACGACATCGAAGACGTGGAGGTTCTGGCGGTTGCAGGCGACGGCCAGGAGGCGCTGGAGAAGATCGCCGCGACTTCCCCGGACCTCGTGCTGTTGGACATGGACATGCCTCGCAAGGACGGGATCGAGGTGTTGCAGGCCCTGTCCCGCGACGAGTCGCCCGTTCCGGTGGCGGTCCTGTCGGGAGTGGCGGATGCGGGGCTCACCATCGAGGCGCTGCGGCTGGGGGCGCTCGAGTACATCCACAAGCCCGAGGGCGCGGGCGCGCGAGCCCGACTCATGGGGTCGCTCGAGCGGGTCATCAGAACCGTCCAGGCCCTGAGCCGAAACCGCTCTCGCACGGCCGGGCAGGAAACGACTGCCTACGCGCCACACGCATCGTGCGGGAAGACGCGCGACCCGGTGGAACTCGTCCTGATCGGCGTGTCGACCGGCGGACCTCGCGCGCTGATGACCATGCTGCCCGATCTCTCCCCCGAGATCGATTGTCCGATCGTAGTCGTCCAGCACATGTCGACCGGCTTTACCCACTCGTTGGCCGACGCACTCGGCAGGGCGTGTCCGCTTCCGGTGAAGGAAGCCGCGCACGCGGACCCGCTCGAGCCCGGCCGGATTCTGCTCGCGCCCGGTGGCACGCACGTGGAGCTGGGACGAAACCGCATCGGCGGCGGCCTGCCGCTGTACCTCGTCGACGGCCCCTACGTCAACAGCTGCCGTCCTTCGGTGGATCACCTCTGGAAGTCGGTGGCGGAGGTGTACGAACGGGGCGTTCTCGCCGTGATCATGACCGGGATGGGAACGGACGGTCTCGATGGAGTGACGGCGCTCGCGGCGAAGGGGGCCTACTGCATTGCCCAGGACGAGGCGAGCAGCGTGATCTGGGGCATGCCGGGTGCCGTCGTCCAGGCCAAGCTGGCCGACGAAGTGCTTCCGCTGTCGGCGATCGCCGGGCGCATCAACGCGCTGGTGCAGCACGGCATCTAGGCGGCGACCTTCGCTCCAGATGCGAACGCGGCCTGCCGGAGTCCCGACAGACCGCGCCCACCGTGGATCGCGGTGCGACCCGCGACCGGTCCTCGCTAGTAGTCCCAGGCCTCCACCCGATGGCGCAGGGCGGCGGCGCGCCCCAGCAGCTGGTTGCGGTTGCGCTCGAAGAAGGACGCGATCAGGATGATGGCGATGCCGAGCGCGGCCAGACTGCCCCAGTGGGAGACCGCGTAGAGCTCGACCGCGTAGCGAACGTGGTAGAGCAGCCCGAACAAGCTGCCCGCCACTCCGGCCAGGAAGATGGCCTTCTGCTCCACCCAGTATCCGTAGGCCAGGGTGCCGATCGCCACCACCAGACAGGTGAACGAGGCGAAGACGCCGTCGAAGAGGACCAGGTTGGAGGTGCCTCCCACGATCGCGGCGATGGCCGCGGCACGGCGGTAGCCGGCGCCCGATCCGGCGGCGACCGCCGACAGGGCCACCAGAGATCCCGCGAACGGCAGCGTCAAGAGCGGCAGGAACGCCTCTCGGGGCAGGCCCGCTCGGAACGCAGCCTCCGCCACGAAGGCCCACCCGGCCGCCAGCGGAAGCGTGGAGATCGCCTGGGAGATGGCCTTCTCGCGCGGGTTCGCGAAGAGCGTCGGCACCAACGCGAACAGGACGAAGGCGACGGCCCACCAGAGCGCGGCGACCAAGAGCGAGGTCGGCTCGTAGAGGGCCACGCTGCGCGCCGCCACCAACAGGATCGGCACGGCGAAGAAGCCCCGCACCAGGCGGCCTTCGAAGGTCTGCAGCGTCGTCTCGCGCCGCATCACGAGAAGCTCGTAGCAGCCCACTCCCGCGACCAGCACCGCCAGCAGCACGGCCATGGCATTGCCGTCCCGCACCGGGACCAGCAGCGCCGCGTTCACGGCCAGGAACATGGGCGCGAGTCGAGCGGCCTGCTTGCGGGCCAGGGCCATCAGCGAGACCCACGCCAGCGGCGCCAGCAGGGCCAGGGCACCGACCGCGATCGCGACCGCCGCCGGGGCGCTCGATGCGACCCAGGACACGTAGGGCGGCACGGATCCGGGCCCCGCGTCCCAGTGGAACTGGGAGTACACGAAGCCGCCCAGCACGGCGAAGTGCACCGGCAGGGTGGCCAGCGTGAGGGCCAGCAGCGTGCGCGCGCCCTTGCTCTCCTTCAACGTGATCCCGCAGAAGAGCCCCGCTGCAGACAGCAGGCCCGTCTGGGCCAGCAGGGTCAGGTAGCGGGTGATGTCGCTGCCCGCCTGCCACTGCTGCAGCAGGAAGGTCGACGCGGAAGCCACCAGCACCGCAGCGCCGATGCCGCGGAGCATGCGGAAGAGCGTGGCGGCGCGGTCGTCGGCGCTCACCTCCGGTTTCGGTTCGGGAGCCGCCGGCTGGCGGCGTCGGGACGTCGTCGTCGTCGTCGTCGTTGCTTGCGGAATCATGGTTGCAATCCTCTCTGTTCACGTCCGTTCGAACGTGGGTCGGTCGCGCTCCTAGTTGCCGTCGCGCAGTTCGTCGAGCTCGGCGCGCAGTTCGTCCTCTTCCTCGGCGGAGAGGAATTCCTCTTCGAGGCTGTCGTTCTCCAGCGCGCAGCCGCCCTCGAACTCGGCCTCGGTCACGCGGGTCTCCCAGCGGTCGAAGACCTCGTCGAGATCGCCGACGAGTTGGGCGTGGCAGCCGCGCACGCTCGAGAGGGCGTCCGCGCGCGACTGTCGCGTTCGCATGAGGTTGCGCTGCTCGATCAGCGCGCCGAGCCGCTCCTCGACGGCGCTCACGTCCTGGGCGAGCTGCTTCTCGGTCTGGTCGTGCTGTGCTTGGCGTGAGCGGAGCTCCTTCACGCGGCGCCCCGCGCGCTTGCTCCGGCGCAGGCACTCGAGGGCGCGGGTTTCGTTCTCGTTCGCCGAGCGCTGCGCGCGTTCTCTCCACTGGATCACCGCCTCCTCTTCCTGGGCCAGCCGCTCGCGCAGCCGCTGGCCGTCCTGCCTGACGCGGCCCAGCTGCACCTTGGCGCGGGCCGCGGCGCGGCGAACGTCGCGGATCGCGGCGTCCACCAGGGCCTCGTGGTTCTCCACCTGGGTCACCATCCAGTCGACCCGCGACACCAGGGACGCGGTCCAACGTCGAAAGGGGGAAGTCATTGCTCTCGCCTCCGGTCTGTCTGGGCGCCAGCGCCCAAGGGGTTTCCGGAGGAGCAGTTCAAGGCCTGTGCCAGGCTCCTGAGGCGGTCGGGTTCTTGAATCGAATCGAGGATTTGTGAGCAGAGCTGCCGGTCCGCGACCGCTGGCGAGGGATCGAGCCGGCGGACATCCCGTGTCGGGGTCCGTCAGCGGATGCTGGGCGGATCGGGGCTCTGGCGGGTGTCGGCGAGCTCGCGGAGCGCCTGCTCCAGCGGGACGCGCTGGGCCCGCACCGACAGGGTGCGGTTCTGGGCCCGGGCCTCGCGAACCGAGCCGGCGGCTTCCACCTCGCGTGCGGTCGTCTGGACCCGAACGGCGTGGGTGACCCCGGGCTGCACGTCCAGCTCGAACGAGGTCCAGCCGGCCGACACCGCGATCAGCTGGGTCCACAGAAAGCGCAGCTGGTGGCGTCCGGCGGGGAGATCGATCCACAGGGACTCGCCCGGGCCGAGGCTGCCCTGGAGCGCACCCACACGCACCCGGGCACGGCCGTGGGGCGACAGGTCTCCCGCGCGGTAGACGTAGACCAGTCCGCGGTCGCCGGCAGGGGCCGCCGCGGGGGCAAACGGGGGGCCCGTCGGCCCCTGACAGCCCATCCCCAGCAGCAGCAGCGAGATCGATACGGCGGCGGTTCGCAGCCCCACGACCGACAGCATGCCGCTTTCCCGCACCGGATGAAGCCGGAATTCGGCGTCCCCGGTCCGAAACGGCGGTTGAAACCGCCACGACCCCGCTCGTGTCCCCAGGGGATATCGACTTGGGACCAGAAGGTAAAGCGACCATTTTTCAGATACTTACGAGAACTTCTCGACGAGAACCGTTGACCCTGGGACGAGTCGGCGTCTGCTATGATGCGAGCCCTCGACGGCGCACCGCGCCCCCCGAACGGTTCCGCGGCAAGGACGATGACGAGCGACAAGGATCGGTATTGGGACTGCCTGGATCAGGCGATGGAAGCTTCGAACGGTGGTCGCACCGATGAAGCCCTCGCCTGGCTCGACGAGGCATTGCGCGTTCACCCCGGTGGCGCCGAGGCGCACAACGGCCGCGGCGAGATTCTCTGGGACGAAGGCCGCGTCGAAGAGGCGCTGCACGAGTTCGAGCGCGCCATCGCGGCCGACTCGAAGTTCTCCGCCTCCTATCTGAACCGGGCCGAGCTCTTGATCGAAGAGCTGGGAGAGTTCGACCTGGCCCTGCAGCAGTGCGACGAGCTGCTCCAGGGGCGCAGCGAGCTTCCGCGCCCCGACCGCGGCCTGCAGGCCGAGGTGCTGTACCTGAAGTCGAAGGCGCTCTTCTACCGGGACGACCTGGACGGGGCGCTCTTCCTGGTGCGCCGCGCCAGTCGCGTCGGCGGCGACGTCTCGGTCTACAAGGCCTTCGAGGGCCAGATCCTGTTCGAGCTGGGTCGCTACGTCGAGGCGCGGCGCGCCCTGGATCAGGCCGTCGCCCTGGATCCCGACGCGGCTCACGCCGTGTACCACCTGGCGCTGGTGATGGAACGCGTGGGCGACGCCGAGGAGTCGGAGCCGGCCTTCGCCCGGGCGAATGCGCTGGATCCGGACCACTATCCGCTGCCGGTTTCGTGCACGGAAGAGGAGTGCCGGGCCGCCGTGGTGGACGCCATCGGCGACCTGCCCCGCTCGATCCGCGACTACGTGGAGCACCTTCCCGTGCTCGTCGAAGACTGGCCCTCGTCCGAGATGGTGCGGCAGCAGAACGTGTCGCCGCAGGTGTTGGGGCTGTTCTTGGGCGTACCGCGCACCGAGGCCGGCATCACCGACCAGCCGCTCGACCTCGACCGCGTCTACGTCTTCCGCAAGAACCTGGAGAAGATCTGTCGCGACCGCGAGGAGCTGGTGGAGCAGATCCAGATCACCCTTCGCCACGAGGTGGGCCACTACCTCGGCCTGGACGAAGAGGACATGGAGCGCCTAGGCTTGGCTTGATGCCGAGCCTCCACCAGGCGCTCGAGAACGCGGTCGGCCGCGACGCCTGCCTGCACCGGCCCGACGAGCTCTTCGTCTACGAATGCGACGGGCTGGCCCTCGACACCGGGCGCGCCACGGCCGTCGTGCTTCCCCGCGAGACCTCCGAAGTGGTTGCCGTGGTGCGTGCGTGCATCGAGCACGACGTGCCCTTCGTGCCCCGCGGAGCGGGCACGGGCCTCTCCGGCGGCGCCCGGCCGGTGGACGGCGCCGTCGTGATCGAGTGCTCCCGCATGCGGCGCATCCTCGAGGTGCGCCCCGAAGACCGGGTGGCGGTGGTCCAGCCCGGCGTCGTGAACGCCGAGCTCTCGCGGGTGGTGGCGCCCCACGGTCTCTTCTACGCCCCGGATCCCTCCAGCCAGGCGGCCTGCACCATCGGTGGCAACGTCGCCGAGAATTCGGGCGGACCCCACACTCTCAAGTACGGCACCACCACCAACCACGTCCTGGCCGTCGAGCTGGTGCTGCCGGACGGGGCGGTCGCGCGCCTCGGCTCCGCGGCGGGTGGGGCGCCGGGCTACGACCTGGTGGGCGTGGTGGTGGGAAGCGAGGGCACGCTGGGGGTCGTCACCGAGATCACGACGCGTCTCGAGCCGTTGCCCGAGGCGGTGGAAACGCTGCTGGGCATCTTCCCGGACATCGTTTCGGCCTGTCGCGCCGTGGGGCGGATGGTGCGTGGCGGTCTGGTGCCCGCGGCCCTCGAGATCCTGGATCAGCGCACGATCGCCGTGGTGGAAGACAGCGTCTACGCGGCCGGGCTCCCGCGCGACGCCGGCGCCGTGCTGATCGTGGAGCTGGACGGCGCGCAGAGCGTGCTGGCCGGTCAGAGCGAGCGGGTCCACGCCGCGTGTGAGGCCGAGTCCGCGACGGGTGTCCGCATCGCCCGCGACGATCGCGAGCGCGAACTCTTCTGGAAGGCCCGCAAGAACGCCTTCGGGGCCATGGGGCGTCTGGCTCCCGACATCTATCTGCACGATGCGGTGGTTCCCCGCGCGCGTCTGGCCGAGGTGGTGGAGGTGGTCTGCAGCATCGCCGACCGCTACGAGCTGCCGCTTTCGAACGTGTTCCACGCCGGAGACGGCAACCTGCACCCCATCATCTCGTTCGATCGGCGCAACGCCGGCGAACTGGCGCGGGTGATGGAGGCGGGACGCGAGATTCTGCAGGCGTGCATCGACGCCGGCGGCGTCATCACCGGCGAGCACGGCATCGGCACGGAGAAGCGCGACTTCATGCCGCTGCTGTTCCGGGACGACGACCTGGACGCGATGCGCCGCCTGCGGACGGCCCTCAACCCGGAGGGCCGCTGCAACCCCACGAAGCTCCTGCCCACCCCGCGGTTTTGCGCCGAGGCGAACCCGCACGCGCGCGGCTACGACCGCGTGCCGCTGGCGTGACGGGGCCGGGGGGCACCCCCCCGGACGCCGTGTTGACCGCGCTGCGCGACGAACTGGGCGACGCCGCGGTGCGGCTCCACGAGCCGATCTCCGTCGATGCGCAGGCGCTGGCCGCGACCGTGGCGCCGGAGTCCGCCGACGCGCTGGCCACGGCGCTGCGGCTCCTCGACGAGCACGCGCAGCCGGCGGTGGTGCGCGGCGGCGGGGAGCACCAGGACTACGGCAATCGGCTGTCGGGGGGAAGCCTGTGGCTCTCCACCGAAGCGCTCTGCGGAGTCGACGCCCTCGAGCCCGAGGACGGCGTGGTGCGCGCGGGAGCCGGGACACCCCTGGCCGACGTCCGGCGTCAGGCGGGCGAGCTCGGCTGGGAGCTGCCCCTCGACCCGCCCGGTGAACGCACGACCGTGGGGGGAGCACTGGCGACCGCGCTCTTCGGCCCGCGCCATCTGGGGTTCGGGCCGCCGCGGGACGCCGTTCTGGGCCTCGACGTGGTCCTGGCCGGCGGCCAGCACACGCGCTGCGGGGGCCGCGTCGTCAAGAACGTGAGCGGCTACGACCTCTGCAAGCTCTACACGGGCTCGCTGGGAACGCTCGGCGTAATCGAGCGGGCGTGGCTCCGACTGCGGCCGCGTCCGGCCCAGGTGCAGGTTGTGACCGCCCGGGTGGCGAACGCGGCCGAGGGCCTCGAACTCGGGCGCGCCGCCGCGAGGCGTCCGAGCGCGCGGGCGGTCGGCCTGGCGTGGCACGAGGACGAGCGCGGTTGGGAGCTGGTGGCCGAGTTCGCGGGAGACGACCCGGGGCCCCGGGAAGATGCCGAGTGGCTCGGCGACCGCGTTGCGCTCGAGTCCGGGGACGCCACGGATCTGGCACGGGTGGGCGGACGCCGCGACCCGCCCGCACCCGGCGGGCTGCGCGTCCGCTGTCACGCGCCGGTGTCGCAGCTGGAGGGCCTCGTCGCGGGCCTCGAGACGGCCGCTGCGCTGGTGGTGCTGCCCGGATCGGGGGTCGTTTGGGCCAGCTTCGCCACCGCGGCGCAGGGCCTGGCCGTGGTGGACGCGCTGGCGCTTTCGCCGGGAGGCGCCTACGTGATGGAGGCGCTGCCCGTCGAGGCCAAGCGCGAACGCGACGTCTTCGCGCTCGATTCGGCGACGCGCGGGATCATGCAGCGGATTCGGCGCCAGTACGATCCGCGCGAACTGCTCAACCCGGGCCGCATGCTGAAGGCCGCGCCGTGACGACGCTCGCGCCGGAGACCTACGCCAAGAGTCTCGACTGTGTCCACTGCGGCCTGTGTCTCGACGCCTGCCCGACCTACCGCGCGACCGGTCGAGAGACGAGCTCGCCGCGCGGCCGCATCTACCTGATGCGGGGCGTCGCCGAAGGGCGAGCGGCGCTCGCCGATCTGCTGCAGGAGGAGGCGTTCCTGTGCCTGGGCTGCCGCGCCTGTGAGACGGCCTGCCCTTCCGGCGTCCAGTACGGATCGCTGCTCGAAGACACGCGCACCGCCTTGGTGGACCAGGGGCTGCGCCGCTCGCCGGCCGCGCGGCTGGAGCGCGCTCTTCTGAAGCACTTGGTGCCGCATCCCCGCCGCCTGCGCCTGGCGCTGTCGGGATTGGCCCTGGCCCAGCGGCTGCAGCTCGATCGCCTCGCCGCCCGCGTTCTCCCCGCGCGCCTCGCGCGTTTGCTGTCGGCGGCGCCGCGTGTCCCACCCGCGGCCGAGCGCGTAGCACTTCCGGAGTGGCTGCCCGCGGAGGGAACTTCGCGTGGGGTCGTGGCGGTCTTCGCGGGCTGCGTCATGCCGGAGCTCTTCGGCGCCGTCAACGCCGCCACCGTGCGCGTGCTCGTCCGCAACGGATACGACGTCTGGGTGCCCCGCAGCCAGGGCTGTTGTGGCGCGCTCCAGGCACACGCGGGCGATCGCGAGACGGCGCACCAGCTGGCGGCCCACAACGTGCGCGCGTTCGAGGACCGTGCCCTGGACGCGGTGATCGTGAACTCGGCCGGCTGCGGCGCGGCGCTGCGCGAGGTGACCCACTGGCTCGGAGCGGACGCCCAGGCCTTCGCCGACCGCGTGCGCGACGTGTGCGAGTTCCTGGACGAGCGGGGTCTCCGGGCGCCGAGTCAGCGCGTGGCGGCCCGCGTCTGCTACGACGACCCGTGCCACTTGGTCCACGCCCAGCGGGTGCGGGACGCTCCGCGTCGGCTGCTAGCACAGATCGACGGGCTCGAGTTGATTTCGCACGGCGACGCCGCCGCCTGCTGTGGCGCGGCGGGGACCTACAACCTGACCCAGCCCGAGATGGCGGGGGCCGTTCTGGACCGCAAGCTGAACGCCCTGGCCGAGGCCGACCCGGACTGGGTGGCGACGGGCAACCCGGGCTGCCTGATGCACATCGCGGGCGGGCTCCGGCGCCGGGGACTTCGAGCCCGCGTCGTGCATCCGATCGAGCTCTTGGATTGGGCCTACGGCGGCGACCCGGGCGGCGCTGCGGGGGGCTCGCCGTTCTTCTCCGGCGCCGCGAAGCGCCCGTGACGCAGGAAGTGAACGACCTGTTCCCCCACGTAGGGATCGCTGCGGATCAGGGTATGGCTCTCGCGCACCACCAGGAAGTCGGCCATCCCCTCGAGCTGGGCACTCTCGACGCTGACGGCTCCGTCGTCGCGGCCCGAGAGGATCCAGGCGCTCACCGGGTTCAGGGTGAGGTTCCCCGTGATGATGCCCAGCTCGTAGTCGGGCGGCCCGATGCGGTTGGGCAGGCTCTCCGGGTCGGTGCCGAGCTGTGAGGCCGTGGGGCCGAGGATCTTGGCGAAGAGCCAGACCCGGCCGAACCGGTCCACCAGCTCGCTGCCGTGGTTGGGCGGCGACAACATCACCACGCGCCCCAGATTCGGCGGCCGCTCTTCCGCGAGATAGGCGCGCGTCAGCACGCCGCCCAGGGAGTGGGTCACGAAGTGCACGGGGCGGTCGTCGCGGCAGCAGTCGCGGACGTGGCGATCGATGCGCGCCACCAGCTCGCGCGGCGTTCGGCGGGTGGAGGGATAGCCCACGTTCTCGACGGCGTAGCCCGCCGCCCGCAGGCGGCGCTCGAGGCCCTTCATGGCGCGCGGGCTGCGTGCGAGCCCGTGTAGCAAGACGACGTACTCGCCCGCGGCGACCTCCGGCGGCGGTACGTCCGCGCGCGGCGAGACCACCAGACCGAGGGCCAGGGCGACGGCGATCCCGACCGCGTGCCTGCGACGGCGCGGTGTCACGTGGGCCTCCTCGCCAGCGCGCCCGCGGCCGCGCGCAGTTCGACGATCGAAATCTCGGGCGGGACGCGGAAGCGCACGGGCAGAATGCTGGTGCCGAGCCCGGGCGTCACGAACAGATGCCGCCCGTCCTCTTCGACGTGACCGATGGCGAAGCGCTCACCGTAGATCGACGGCACGATCGGTCGTCCCAAGAGCGGCAGCGCCACCTGGCCGCCGTGGGTGTGCCCGGCCAGGGTCAAGGCGAAGCCGGGCGGCAGCAGCGGGAAGATGTCCGGGTTGTGCGTGAACGCCAGGACGGGCGCCGTATCGACCACGAAGGAGCGGGCCCGTTCGACGTCGTGGGGTCCCTCCCAGAAGTCGCTGATGCCCAGCAGCCAGAAGGCGCCACCGGGGGCGTCGAGGCGAATGGCGCGGTCTTCCAGAATCGGAATGCCCGCGTTTTCGAACGCGGTCTGGATGCGGCCCGCATCCAGCCACCAGTCGTGGTTGCCGAGCACGCCGTAGACACCCAGCGGCGCCTCGAGTCGGCACAGGATTCGCGCACTGGCCTCGGGCGCTACGAAGCGACCGCCCACCACGCCGTGGATCACGAAGTCGCCGGCCAGCAGGATCAGGTCGGGCTGCTCCGCGTTGGTGGCGGCCACGATGCGCTCGAGTTTGGCCTCGTCGTTCCACGGCGATCCGGTGTGGATGTCCGCCAACACCGCCACTCGCAGACCGGTGAGCTCGGCGGGCCAGGCCGGCAGCGCCACGACGTGCTGACGCACGGAGAGGCTGGCCGGCTCGAACCCGAACGCCCAGGCGGACAGCGCCACGGCGACCGCGCCCACGAGGCCCGCGCCGGTGACGAAGGCGCGACGGCGGCGGTTTTGGGGGGCGGAGCGTTGGGCGTCGTCGTCCATGGCGTCTCTCGTTCGACCAAGCTCGAGCGGCTGCGGTTCCGACCCGAGCCGAGGCTCCTTCTTCGGCCGGATCGCGGCTCGGATGGAGAGAAACGACGGCCGCGCGAGCGTTCTGACGAGACACCCGTGCGGTCAGGAGATTCACGCAGGGCTCTCGGCGGCGGCGCGGGCACGCACGAGGAACGCCAGGGCGCACCCGGCGATGACGATCTCGAAGGCCAGGGCGGCCAGGGTGTACGCGGCCGTGTCGGCGGTGGCGACGGCCGCGAGCAGCCGCACGGCGAACAGCCCGCCGGCCAGGCACACGAGTGCGGCGAGGGCACCCGACGCGTGCTCCGGGCGCCATGCGGCCCAGCCGCCCAGGATGCCGACGCCCATCTGGAGGCCTCCGTACATGGCCCGGATTTCGGTCTCCGCCGTCGGGGTGGTGGCCGTCAAGCCGATGGACTCGGCCAGGAAGCCGGGCTGGAACGCGCACCAGACGCCGTAGGGGAACCAGATGACGAGCTGGAGAGCCAGGAATCCGCGCATGAGAGCCTCCGTGTCGGGGTTCGGCTCGATCTTGACACATTTCTTTATTTCGATAATAATCAAAATATCGAAAGATCGATCCCGATCGAAAGGAGTCCGTCATGCGAGTTCAACTGGCCCTCAACGTGCGCGACATCGAGGAGGCCGTGGCCTACTACGCCAAGCTGTTTGGCGCGGAGCCCAACAAGCGCAGGCCCGGCTACGCCAACTTCGCGCTGGACGCCCCGCCGCTCAAGCTGGTGCTGTTCGAGAACCCGAACGCCTCCGAGCGGTTGAACCACCTGGGCGTCGAGGTCTTCGACCAGACCGAGGTGGACGTCGCCTCCGAGCGCCTGGCCGTCGCCGGCATCCGCGGCCCCGTGGAGGAAGAGACCACCTGCTGCCATGCGGTGCAGAACAAGGTCTGGTCCGAAGATCCGGAGGGCGCGAAGTGGGAGTGGTACCGGGTGCTGCGCGACGCCGAGCCGGAGGTGGCGCCTCAGCCGGAGGCGCGTGGTTGCTGCTAGCCGCGAGGAGTGGGCGGTGCCCCAGTTCGTCCGGCGCGGGCGCGGCGAGGGGAGCGAAGGCGAATGGCTCGCTTGGGGGGCGGAGAACGTTCTGAACAGGTGAGCCAGGCGGTGGGTTGGAGGCTTCGTCGAGA
>JAKSBN010000455.1 GCA_022361175.1 Pseudomonadota bacterium
TCGAGACCCTCCAGGACCCGGATGTTGTCGGCGCTATACGACGCGCTATCGGCTGCGATCCCGTCTGCCATGTGGTCGGATCGGGAGGGCGAAGGTCACCCTCTGGGGGCCACCCGAACCTCGCACTTCCCAACCTCAGAATTCTATCAGCGGACGCCCCCGCGGTAAAGTTTTCGAGTAGCTATTTTCGGGGGTTAGAGCCTCATCGGCATGACCACGTAGGTGTAGCCCTCGTCCCCCCCGAGACGCAGGATTCCGGGGCTCACCTCGTCGCTCAAGCCGATCTCCACGGACCCCGTGACGCCCCCCAGGGACAGGACGTCGATGAGGTAGCGGGCGTTGAATCCGATGCTGAACTCCTCGCCCTCGTAGTCGGCCTCGACCTCCTCCACGGCCTCCCCGATGTCCGGGTTGGCCGTCGCCACCTCGAGCATTCCCTGCTGCAGCCTGAGCTTCACGCCGCGCGAGCGCTCGCTGGATAGAATCGACACCCGGCGGAGCGCCCCGAAGACCGCGTCCCGGTCCACCCGGACCGTCTTCGTGGTCTTCTTCGGGATCACCTGCCGATAGTCGGGAAACTCCCCTTCGATGAGCCGCATGAAGAGCTCGACGCCCTCGCGCTCGATCCGGGCGAGGTTCCCACCCACCGAGACCGCAACGTCGGCCTCGCCGTGCTCGAGCAGCCGCTTCGCCTCGACCAGTCCCTTCCGCGGCAAGATGACGCCCGGGCTGAGATTGGCACCCGCCACCTCGCGCTCGATGAGCGAGAGGCGGTGGCCGTCAGTCGCCACCATCCGAATCTGACCCTTGTCGGGGCTCTCGATATACACCCCACCCAGGCTGAGCCTCGTTTCGTCGGTCGACACTGCGAACAGCGTCTTCTCCACGAGCTCCCCGAACTCGTCCCCGCCGAGGCTCATGGTAACGCCGCCCTTCTTGCCGACGGGCGGCGCCGCGGGAATGCTCGGAAACTCCTTCGGATCGAGCGAGACCATCCGGTAGCGCCACTTTCCCCCGGTGACCTCGACGCGCCCGCCCTCGCCGGAGCGCACGGTGATCTCCTCGGCCGGGAGCTCACGAACGATCTCGTAGAGCTTGCGCGCGCTCACCGTGATTGCGCCTTTGGTCTTCGCCTTCCCCTTGCAGACCTTGCGGATGCCCACCTCGAGGTCGGTAGCCGTGAGCTGTACGTCGTCGTCGGCAGCCTCGATGAGGACGTTTGCCAGAATCGGCAACGTGTTCCGCTTCTCGACGACACCTTGAGTGAGATACAGCCCGTCGAGAAAATCTTCCTTTACGATTCGCAGATCCATGGAGAGCCCCTTCGTCCTCTTCCAATACTAAGAGTTCAGGGAAAGAAGAAACTGATAGTAATAGGTACGGGCGATTGTGGAGGAAGCACGGGAAGCACCCGGAAACAGATGCTGCCCTGTGCTGCCACGGTGTGGAAGCGGGTGTCGGGCGGGTGGATGCGGAAGCGCGCTGCGGCTCCCGTCCACGTTGGGTTCACACTTCCATCCAACGTGGATCCAACGTTCATCCACATCCTCAGGCTTGGCTCTGGGCGATCTGCTCGAGGCGCTCGACCGTGGCGCGAAGCGTCTCATCGCTGGCGATGCGCCGTTCGATCGTCTTGCAGGCGTGGATGACGGTGGAGTGGTCCCGTCCGGCGAAACGTTGCGCGATCGCGGGGTAGGATTCGTTGGTCATCTTGCGCGCCAGATACATAGCGACCTGGCGGGCCTCGGCGAAGTTCTTGGTGCGCTTGCGCGACATCAAGTCGTTGATGCGTACGCCGTAGTGGTCGCACGTACACCGCTGGATGGTCTCGATGCTGACCGTTGGACGGTCGCGGATGAGGTCGCGCAGGACCGTCCGCGCTACGTCGACCGTGATGGCGATCTTGGAGAGCGACGCGGTCGCCGAGAGGCGCCGGAGGTGCCCCTCGAGCTCGCGCACGTTCGAGTCGACGTGGGAGGCAATGTAGATGGCGACGTCGCGCGGAAGCGCGAGGCCCTCGAGGTCGGCTTTCTTCTCGAGGATGGCCACGCGCGTCTCCATGTCGGGCGGCTGGATGTCGGCGATCAGGCCCCACTCGAAGCGGTTCCGGAGGCGCTCCTCCAAACCGTTGATATCCTTGGGGATGGTGTCCGAGATCAGCACGATCTGCCGGCGCGACTCATAGAGCGCATTGAAGGTGTGGAAGAACTCCTCCTGCGTACGCTCCCATTTGGCGAGGTACTGGACGTCGTCGATGATCAGCACGTCGAGCCGGCGGAAGAGATTCTTGAAGTCTTCCATCCGGTCGCGCCGAAGCGCCGTGATGAGCTCGGTCATGAACGTATCGGCGCTCAGGTAAGCCACCCGCGCGTCTGGGTCGCGGAGCAGGGTCTCGTGTCCGATCGCGTTTGCCAGATGGGTCTTCCCGAGCCCGACGCCCCCGTAGATGAACAGTGGGTTGTAGTGGTTGCCCGGCTGCAGGGCGACGGCCTTGCAGGCCGCGTGCGCGAACTGATTGCCGGCGCCGATGACGAACGACTCAAAGGTGTAGCGGGGCACCAGGGCCCGAAAGCGGGGCGAACGCCGGCGCTTCCCGGGCTCGCTCCCGGCAAAGAGCTCGCCCTGCCCCGGCGCGGTCCGCCCGCGGACGGGATGCTCGGGGGGCCGCACGACGACCGTGACGGGTGCCGCGAAGCCGGCCCGGCGGAGCGCGCCCTCGATCGCGCCTGGATGGTTCGTTTGCAGCCAGCGAAGGCGCGGGGCGTCGGGTGCGACCAGCTCGATGCCCTCGTTCGAGACAGCACCAAGTCGGAGCGGCTCGACGCTCTGCTTGTAGATCACCGGTCCGAGCTGCGTGAGAAGGATCTCCCGCGCTCGTTCCCAGATGCGCTCAGGTGTATTCTGGAGAGGCGCCGGATTCGTCATCGACGCCGCAGCCACCGTGCACTCATCGCCGTCAACCCGTTTGGAAAGAAGAAGGCACAGCCAGCAGGCTCGAAGGGTCTAGACTCTTTGTCTCAGCGACGCAAGAGA
>JAKSBN010000284.1 GCA_022361175.1 Pseudomonadota bacterium
CCGGCGTCATCTACATCCTCGACGAACCGTCCATCGGCCTGCACCAGCGCGACAACGCGCGTCTCCTGGCGACCCTCACCCGAATGCGGGACATCGGGAACACCGTCGTGGTCGTCGAGCACGACGAGGAGACGATCCGCACGGCCGACCACGTGATCGACTTCGGGCCGGGAGCGGGCGTGCGGGGGGGTCGCATCGTGCACGCGGGCACGCCGGCCAGCCTCGCGAAGCACCAGCGGTCGCTCACGGGCGCCTACCTCTCCGGCCGCTCCAAGATCGAGGTGCCGTCTGCGCGGCGTACGCCCAGCGGCGGCGTCAAGCTGCTGGGTGCCTGTGAGAACAACCTGAAGAACGTCGACGTGGAGTTTCCGCTGGGCGTGCTCACGGCGGTGACCGGCGTCTCGGGGGCCGGCAAGTCGACCCTCGTGAACGAGATCCTGTATCCGGCGCTGGCGCGCAAGTTTCACGGCTCGTCGCGCAAGGTGGGCCGCCACCGCTCGCTGGCGGGGCTGGACGCCCTCGACAAGGTGATCGACATCGACCAGCGCCCGATCGGGCGCACGCCGCGCAGCAATCCCGCCACCTACATCAAGGTCTTCGACGAGATCCGGCGCTTCTTCGCACTGCTTCCCGAAGCGCGCGTCCACGGCTACAAGCCGGGGCGCTTCTCGTTCAACGTGAAGGGCGGCCGCTGCGAATCGTGCCAGGGCGATGGCGTACGCAAGATCGAGATGCACTTCCTGCCCGACGTCTACGTGAAGTGCGAGGAGTGCCAGGGGCGTCGCTTCAACGAAGCGACCCTGGAAGTGCAGTACCGGGGCAAATCGATCGCCGACGTGCTCGAGCTGACCGTGCGCGAGGCGCTCGAGCTGTTCGCCGCCCATCCCAAGATCGCGGGGCCGCTGGCGCTGCTGGAGGAAGTGGGGCTCGACTACCTGCATCTCGGCCAGCCCTCGCCGACGCTGTCGGGCGGCGAGGCGCAGCGCATCAAGCTCGCCCGAGAGCTCTCCAAGCGCGCCACGGGCCAAACCCTCTACATCCTCGACGAGCCCACCACCGGACTTCACTTCGACGACGTGCGCAAGCTGCTCGACGTGCTTCACAAGCTGGTGAACGCAGGCAACACGATCATCGTGATCGAGCACAACCTCGACGTCATCAAGACCGCCGACTGGGTGATCGACCTGGGCCCGGAAGGCGGCCCTGCCGGGGGCCGCATCGTGGCCGAGGGACCGCCCGAACGCATCGCCGGGGTGCGCGCTTCGCCGACGGGGCGCTACCTGGGGGAGCTGCTGGGGAAGTCGCGAACTAGGTCGAAGCCTCGGAAAGCGCCAGCTCGGAAGCGAACCAGGTGAGAATCGCGGCGTTCCGCTCGCGCGGATACGCGTGCGACAGGTCGGCCACCTCGTCGTAGACCAGCCGAGCCCCGGCTTCGCGCAGCCGCTCGCACGCCTCGCGTGCGAGTGCCACCGGAAACATCCAGTCGAGAGCGCCGTGCGCCCAGTAGATCCGGCGCCCCTCCGCCCGCGACAGATTCCCGTTGGCGAAGTTGATCGGGTGCAGCACGCCGGAGACGGGGGCCAGAGCCGTGAAGGGAGAATCCTCCTGCAGACCGCACACCAGCGTGTAGGTGGCGCCGTCGGAGAGGCCCGTCAGCAGCACCCGCTCGGCGTCGACGCGCCACCCGTCGCAGACCCGCGCCACCATGGATCGCAGCGCCGGGCCGTCGACGTCCAGGCCTCCGAAGGACCAGGTCGATCCGCGGCTGGTGGGGGCCAGCAGCAGGAACTGGCGCGAGCGCGCCTCGCGCAGCCAAGTCCACAGGAAATCCCGGCCGTGCCCGAAGCCGCCGTGCAGCGCCACCACCAACGGCCAGGGCCGATCCCCGCGGTACGACTCCGGCACGTAGAGATGGAAGCCGCCCCGGTCGGAGTCGGCGCCGGCCGCGCGATGAAGGCCCACGGAGAGCGACGGCGAGGGCTCCGGGTCGAGCTGGTCCACGAGGCCCCACACCGCCGGCTCCAAGAACCACTGGTTGACGGGCGGCAGGCCGCGCCGAAGCGGAAACAGGAGCTCCTGCGCGCGACAGCGCGCGCGCAGCGCCGCCAGGACGTCTTCGACCGGAGATCCACCGCCGCTCTGGCCCAAGAAGAGCCGCGCGGCCTCGAGCGCCGACTCTCCCGCCGCCCGGAGCGCGCCGGCGAACTCGGAAAGCTCGGAGGGCGGCGGCAGCTCGGCGAACGCGGTGAGGGATTCCGAGAGCGACTCGGCGCAGGGAGCCAGAGACTGGCGCAGGCCCGGCAGCTCCGGAGGGTGCAGGCGCCGCTCGACGTGCTCGAAGGCGGCCAGCACGCCCAGGAGCGCGGGGCCGAAGCGCCCGAGCGCCTCGAGCCAGGGGTCCCGATCTTCGCGCCGCTCCGTATCGGCCATGGTGTGACGGTAGCCACCTGGAGGCCGCATCTCACAAGCGGCCCGAACTCACGGATTCGACGGCCCGTCCTCTGGTATGCTTCGCCCCCCGATCACCACAGGAGCGCCCATGTCGCGAGATCGACTGCACCCGACCCCTGCTCACCCGGACCGGAGCGCGCTCCGCGCCGCCTGCACCGCCGCGTTCCTGGTGGTCGTACTCTGCCCGGTCGCCCCCGCCCAGGCCGACGCCGAACGCGACAAGGCGCTCTACGCCATGGGCGCGATGCTGGGGCGCAGCTTGGAGGAATACGAACTCAGCCCTGAGGATCTGAAGCGCGTGCAAAAGGGACTGTCCGACCAGATGCTGGGACGCGACCTCGAGGTCGACAGCGCTCTCCACAGGACGCTGATCCAGGACTTCGTCACTGCGCAGCGCACGAAGAAGGCGGCCCTCGAAAAGAAGGCCGCCGCCGGCTTCCTGGCCGAGCAGGCCGCGCAGCCCGGCGCCGTCCGCACCGATTCGGGTCTGGTGCTGCAGGAGCTCAAGGCCGGCAGCGGAGCCTCTCCCGGCGCAAGCGACACCGTGAAGGTCCACTATCACGGCACGTTCCGGGACGGCACGGTTTTCGACAGCTCGGTGGAGCGGGGCAGCCCGGCCGAGTTCCCCCTGAACCGGGTCATCCGCTGCTGGACGGAGGCCCTGCAGCTCATGAAGGTGGGCCAGAAGAGCCGCATCACCTGCCCGTCGGACATCGCCTACGGCGACCGCGGCTCACCGCCGCGCATTCCGGGAGGCGCCACGCTCGTGTTCGAGGTGGAGCTCTTGGAGATCGTGTCGAAGTAGGGGGAGGGCTCGACGGGGCTACGCGGGCCGCCGTCCCAGAACCATGGCCACGAGCCCGCCCGCCACGAGCAGCGCCGTGTTCGGCTCCGGCGTCGGGATCAAGGTCGATCCGCCGCCATCGAACGAACGGAACGAGAAGCCGTCGGACGTCTCGAACTCGTAGAGGTGGCTCCAGCCGCAGATCATGCCCGCGTCCTCGTACCAAGCGGGATCCACCAGGTCTTCCTCGAGTGAATCACAGGCCGTGTCCGGCATGATGTTGCGGTACTCGTCGATGGGTTCCGGCGTCGAGCCGCGCTCGATCGTCCATTCGGGCTCGGCTTCGTTCAGAAGACTCGGCACCGGCGGCGGCGTCCACTCCCCGGCCGCGACGTCCGGAAGCAACAGGCCCTGGCCCTCCTGCAGCAACTCTTCCAGCTTCTCGTACTGACGCGCGCGCGCCTGGCGGGGTGTCGTCTTCCAGTAGCGCCGCTCGGTCTGGCTGAACGGCATCGGCGCCGCCTCTTCTTCCCCGTCGGCGGCAGGGAGCTCGGGGCGCGGGATCTCGAGCGCGGGCACGGTCGTGGGCGGCGGCAACTCGATGGGGTGCGGCGCCGTGGTGGGCGCCACTTCGAGTGCATTCATGGAGAGCAGGCTCGCCGACAGCAGCAAGGCGCAGAGCAGGACCACGGGGCCCACGGCGCGCAGCAGTCGCTTCCAGGTTCGACGGCGACGGCGAACCCGGCGGCGAGTCGGTTCTGTCGGACTGCTCGCGCTCATGCCTTCCACCCGAGTAGCCCTCGGCCCAACTCCGAGGTTCGGAGTCAGGGAGAACACTCAGTAGTTATCGGGCTCACACCTCACGCTCTTGAACGTAAATGGGTGTTATTCCCATCGTTCTGTATTTCTGTCCCCAGGGGCGAATCGCCGTGGGCTTACGAGCTCTGACTTTTCCCGAGGGGACAGTTTCCGCGGCGGGCCAGCTGGCGGATACTCGGTCGCCATGGCGGACGATACGGGGAAGAAGGCGGGCTCGGCGGAAGGCCCCAACGAGGCGATCCTGGCTCGCGGGCGCGCCGTGCTGGCGGCGGAGGCGCAAGCCATCCAGGAGGCCCACAGCCACCTGGGCGACGCCTTCGTGGCGGCGGTGCGCACTCTGCTGGCGTGTCGCGGACGCGTGTGCGTCACGGGCATCGGCAAGGCCGGACTGATCGGAGCCAAGATCCAGGCGACCCTGGCCAGCACCGGCACGCCCGCCTACGGGCTGCACCCCGTCGAAGCCCTCCACGGCGATCTGGGCATGGTGCACCGCGACGACGTCGTCATCGCCCTGTCGAAGAGCGGAGGCTCGGAGCTCGTCCAGCTGTTGCCCCGCCTGCGCCGACTCGGCTGCCGCATCCTGCTCCTGACCGCCGAGCCGGATTCACCGGCCGCCGAGCACGCCGACGACGTGCTGTTCATCGGCGACACCGCGGAGGCCTGCCCGCTGGGCCTGGCCCCGAGCTCTTCCACGGCTTCCATGCTGGCGCTGGGTGATGCGCTGGCGCTGACGGTCATGGAGCAGAAGGCCGTGGCGCGCGAACAGTACGCCGCCTACCACCCGGGCGGGGCCCTCGGCCGCTCTCTACTCCGGGCGCACGAGATCATGCGCAAGGGCGCGGACTGCCCCCGTGTCGGCACCGACGCCACCCTGGGAGAGTGCTACGAGGCGATCCTGAAAGCGCCGCGCCGAGCCGGCGCCGGCGCGGTGGTCGACGACGACGGGCGGCTGGTGGGCATCGTCACCCAGGGCGACTTCTTTCGCCTGTTCCAGGATCACGAGCGGCTGCTCGACCAGCCCGTGCAAGAGCACATGAGCCGTGACCCGAAGCGCGTGTCGACCCAGGCCTCCGTCATGGAGGCTCTCAACGTGATGCGCCGGCACTCGATCGACGAAATCCCCGTGGTGGGCGACGACGATCGCCTCGCCGGCTTGATCGACATCCAAGACCTGGTGGCGCAGGGCTTCAGCGTCTTCGACACCCGCTAGCCCCATGCCGACCCCGCTTCCCTATCGCCAGCGCTCGCTCGAGCCGTGGCGCAAGCGCGCGGCACGCGTGTGGCGCAGACTGGTGAGCGGCCACGCCGCCAAGGACCAGCGGGTCTACTTGGTGGAGGCGGGAGGGCGGCGGCTGAAGCGGACGATCCTGGAGGATTCCGCCCGCGCCGCCCAGGCCGAACGCAACCTGGAACGCTTCCGAGACACCGAGCTGGTGCCGCGCGTGGTGGCCCGCTACGGCAACGAGCTGTACACGGAGTTCGTGGAGGGACGCCCCGCGAAGCCCGCCGATCCGGGCCTCGTCGACGGCGTGGCCCTCGCTCTCTCCACGCTCTACGCCTGCGAACCGCGGGCCCTCGCGCCGGCCGAGGCGGGCCTCGAGCGGGCCGTCGCCGCCAACCTCGATCTCCTCGAACGCGCGGGCATCCTGTCGCGGGACACGGCGCGTCGCCTCGGCGTCTTGGCGCGCGAGCTGGCTCCCGACCGCGTGTGGCTCGGCTTCGACTACACCGATCCACTGTGCCGGAACTTCCTGTGGGACCGGAACGGCCGGCTGCGGCTGATCGACGTGGAGAGCTTGGTGGCCGACCGACCGCTCGGGATGGGCGTGGCGAAGGCACTTGCGCGTGGGCTCGAGCCGCAACGAGACGCGTTGCTGGCGGCGCTGGCCGCGCGACCCGGGCCCGACCTGGCACCGTCGCTTCCCTTCGTCGAACTCTGGTTTCTGACGCGCTGGCAGAAGCGGGCGCTGCTGCACAACAAGGCCGACGTGCTCGATCCCGCCTACTTCGACCGCTACCTGGAGCGCTGCCGGGCCGAAGCCGGCTAGAGGCCTGACCCAAGACTCCTAGGGGTCCGCGAACCGAACGAAGCGCTCTGGCCCGACGTGCTTCCAGCGCCGCCGAATCACGGCGCGCTTCATCCACGAAGCCAGAAAGGCGAGCTCGGCGAAGGGCAGCGCCGGCAGGAAGTCGGGCACGCCTTCGCGCTGCAACGCCTCCAGGAAGGGCTCGCGCTCGGGCTCCAACCAGCGGATGAAGGCCTTCGCGACCCCGGAGCCCAGCGGTCGATCGGTTTCTACGCTCTCGAAGTCGATGATGCAGACGCGGCCGTCCGGACGCCGCAGCAGATTCGGGACGATCGCGTCCATGTAGTCGTAGCCGACCCAGATCTTCTCGGGGCGCAGGCGTTCCGCGCCGGCCAGCACCCGATGGTGAAGTCGGCGGTCCAGCACGCCCGCCTCGCGAAGGAACTCGAGATCTCGGCACAGCTCGGCGTGGACGCCGGTCTCCGTTTCCGGAACTTGGCGCGCATCGGCGCGGTAGAGAACTGCGAACGCGCGCGCCACTGCGGCGGCGGTGCCCGGCTCGCCCGGGCGGATCCGCTCTCCCTCGACGAACTCGACCCACAGCTCGGAGGTGTACTGGGCGACCAGCGCCGGGAGGACGTCGTC
>JAKSBN010000264.1 GCA_022361175.1 Pseudomonadota bacterium
CTGCTCGCGCCCTTGAGTTCCGAGCCCGCGGTCTCGGCCGCGCTGGCCGAAGCCGGTGAAACCCCCGAGGCTGCTTCATCCCCAAAGACTGCTGAGCCGACGGGGGCGGGTGAGTCGGTCAGAACTGCCACACCGTCGACGACTACCGAACCGCCAGTGTCGACGACCAAGCCGCCCGTCAGTACGTGAACCATCCCCGGGGCGCCCGCGTCACTTCCGACGGGCTGGTGGTCTCCAGCATCTACTCGTGGTTCCAGGTGGACTTCGGCGGCACGGACGCCGGCGTGATCGCGCACCTGCGCCGCTACGCCGAACCCGCCTTGGCGCGCCAGCTGGCGGATCTCCGCGAAATCGAAGACGACGAGTACGACTGGACGTTGAACGGGCTCTAGCCGCCGCGAAAAGGCGCAGTTCGACCGCACCCATCGTGAAGGAGGCGTGCGCCTTGCGTATGCCCGCGTGCGCAGCTCGCGCGCCAACTGCCGCCGCGACCTCGCAGACCGCCCACAGAAGCCTCCCCGGCCGCCCCGACTCGCCTCGCGAGCGGCGCAAGCTCTCCTCAGGCTCCCGCTCGCGTTCGCCGTAATACCAGGGGAACGGGGGAGGTGAGCGATGATCTATATCAAGCTCTTCATCGTGGTGATTGGTGCAGCCATGGCCGCCAACGGCTGGGAGGAGCTCCAGCTCGGCGAAGGCGCGTCGGCGGAAGCCCAACTGACCGAGCTGGCGACGCTCGAGAGCGGCCAGTGGCCGGCGGACCGGCACCTGCAGATCGGCGAGCACTGGCGACTGTACGACCAGCTCGTCTACTCGTACGAGCTCAAGACCGGGCAGGAGCTGAACGACTCCACTCGGCTGACCCACGTGTACTACCCGGTGATCTCGCTCGACCACGGCGTGATTCGCGAGATCGGGCAGCTGGCCGAGCTCTACAACGGCGCCGAGAACATCCCGGACGAGCAGATGCCCGAGCTCGAGAAGTACGCCATGCTCGTGAAGTCCGAGGCGTTCAGCACCTTCGGTTCGCTGCCCGAGCCCACCTGGCAGCCCGGCGAGCCGATCCACGGCATGATGGTGAACGGCTTCGACTCCTTCAGCTCGGAAGAGCAGCAGCTCCTGCAGGAGAGCTTCCCGAACCTGATCCTCGGCAGCGTGGTGATTCTCGAGGAGGGTCGCACGCCCACGCCGGTGTCGACGGCCTACGGCCTGATGGGTGGCGGCGGACTAATGGCCCTGGCGGGCGTTGCCAGCTTCTTCATGGGCGGTGGCCGCGACCCCTCGGAGAGCGAACCCGAGCCCGTACAGCACGAGGAACCGATGGAGAGCCCGCACGGCACCGGCCCGGCGCCCATCGCCTGACATCGATCCCAACGACTGGACCAGCCCCCTTCCTGCGGCGGGCCGGCCCGAGGAGTACCCCTCCATGGAGAATGCGCTGAGCCAGGAGAATGCGCTCACCCGCGCCGCCAACCCGGGCGACCTCGCCCATGTGGACGACGGCAGCATGCCGTACGAGTTCAACACCATCTTCAGCGCCGAGGGCATGGGCGCGGGCCGCAACAACAAGAACCGGCTCAAGCTGATGCAGTCGCTGGACACCGAGCTCCAGAAGTTCATGGAGGACGGCGAGAACGTCCGCTACGTGAGCTGGGGCATCCACTACTCGTTCTTCGAGTTCTCCTTCCTGGGCCTCTGGGCCCTGCTTCTGAACCGCCGCGCCGTGGTGCTGACCGACCGGCGCGTCCTCCTGCTCCAGATCGACAGCCGCCGCAACTTGAAGGAGCTGCGTTTCCAGATCCGCTACGACGCCATCGAGAAGCTGGGCGGTCGAGCCCTCGGCCGTTTGGTGCTGGTCTTCCGCAACCGCAAGAAGATGGCACTGAAGGGCATCCCGCGAAGCGACCGCAAGATCGTGCGCGAGCTGCTGCAGACCGCGATCCAGGAGGTGCAGGTGCCCCAGCACGACGGCCCCGACAACCTCTGCCCCCACTGCGCGCGCGCGGTCACGGGCTTCCCCGCGGCCTGCCCCCACTGCCAGGGCGCCTTCAAGTCCGGGGCCAGGGCCGGCTGGCTGTCGCTCGCCTTCCCGGGTGCCGGCGATCTGTACCTGGGGCACCGCATGCTGGGCGCCTTCGAAGTGCTGGGCGCCGTCGTGACCTGGGCCATCGTGACCCCCGTTCTCTACGGCCTCGTCGTGGGTGGCGAATCGGTGGGATTGGTGGTCGCCAGTGTCGTCGTCCTGATGGTCTTCGGCTTCATGCACGGTATGGACGCCTGGCTCACGCGCCACATGGGCTTCAAGGGCATCTATCCGCAGTCGGGCTAGGCGCCCGTGAGTCGCAACGCCCGCATTTCCATCGGCGCCGTGCTCGTGGTCGTGGCGGCCGTGATGGGCGCCGCCGCCTGGGCGGGTACCCCGGCCAACCCGGGCGCCCTCACTGTGGTAGCGGGCGCCTGCGGCGTCGCCGGGCTGCTGCTACTGGTGTCGGGACTGCAGGCCGATCCCGAAGGCGGCGTACACACGCCGTTCGAGATCACCCTCTACGGCACCCTGCACTCTCCCACGTTCTGGCTGGGACTGGCCGTGGTGGTGGGCGGCCAGGTGTGGGGCGGCGAGGAGCCCTCGCTCTGGTCGCGAGGGGTCTCCCTGTCCGGGCTCTTCCTGGCGCTGCACGCCATTCGCCGCGCGGCCGCCGCCAACGTGGCGGAGTTCGAGTCGCCGTCCTCGCGTTCCGACTGAGCCCACGCCGCCCGGCGCGCTACTGCACGACGATCTTGCCCACTAGAGTCCGTTCCGGGGCGCCATCGCCCGCCGGCATCTCCACCCGGTAGTCGTACTCGCCGGGCGCCAAGCGACACAGCGTGGCGAAGCCCTGGGGTGTGAGGCTGCCGAAGCGAAGCGTGTCGTCGTCCACCTGGAATCCCGAGGGCCCCGTGCAGCGCAGCTCCTTCGCCACCTCGGCGTCGAAGGCGATGGTGACCTGGCGCGGCGAGTAGTTGAGCCAGCCGAAGGCGTCCTGTGACGACACCGACAGCACGGTGGGGACCAGACGCGTGGCCGTCACCGCCACGATCTCCTGCCGATGCGAGGCGTGATCGGCCTCGGCCTGCGCGACGGCCGCCCAGGCCATCAACCCCAACGTCGCCGTCGCCAGCGCCTGGGTCCGGATCCACGTTCCCCTGCCCATGTCCGCCTCCACTCCGTTGCGACGCCCGTCACGGGCGGCCGACTGCGACTTCGATGCCCGCGCGCGCTCGGGGTTTCGAGCCCCGTTGACAGCGCGGCGGCCCTCTGCGACTTCCTTCTCGCATGCGCGCGCTCGCGGCCCTGGCGCTCCTCGCCCTGCTTCCCCCGACCGTCTTCGCGGCCTTCGGGGGCGCCGATCTGGACCTGGCGTCGGGCTGGCGGGTCTCGTGGTTCGAGGTGTGGGGCCCGGCGCTGGGCGTCGCCGCGGCCGGCCTGCTCGCCGGCTTGGCGCCGCGGGCGCACTGGCCGGGTGCCCTGGCCCTGCCCGTCCTCGCCGTCCTGGCGGCGGTGTGCTGGACCGGGCCCATCGCAGGGCCCGGCTTCTCCGTCGGCGATCCCCTGCGACCGGGTGCCGTGGCGCTGGCCTTGACGCTCGTGGGCTGCGGGGCCACACGCCGCCGCTGGCGGCCGGGAGGCGCCGTTCACATGGCGGCCGCAGGCCTCGCGGCCGCCGGTGTCGCGCTCTCCGCACTGGCGCTGGACGCCCGCGACCTGGCGAGCCGTTTCGCCGCCGCATCGAAGCCGGGGATTTCGGCCCCCCACGTGATCCTGGTGGTCGCCGACACGCTGCGTGCCGACGCCCTGGGGCTCTACGGGGCAAACCCCTCGCCCAGCCCCTTTCTCGACCGCTACCTGGCCGCCGGCACCGTCTGGGAACACGCCTTCGCCCAGGCACCGTGGACCTACCCGTCCATGGCCAGCCTGATGACGTCCCGGTATCCCTCGACCCTCGATCCCGTCGGCCGCGGCCGCTCCCACAACCACGGCCACGACCTGCCCCGTCTGCCGGAAGACATACCGCGCTTGGCGCTGGCGCTGCAGCGCGCCGGGTATGCCACCGCCGGTGTGCAGAAGAACCCGTTTCTGGCCGCTGGCTCCGGCTTCGAACAGGGCTTCCACGTCTACGAGGCCGTCGGCGGAAACCGCGCCGAGCTGCGTGCCGCCGCCCAGACGACCGACGCGGCGCTCCGAGTGGCCCGCGCGTGGTCGCGCCGCCACGCCGGCGACGAGGCCCCGCCCTTCTTCCTGTACGCGCACTACATGGACCCGCACATCGACTACCGCCCGCCCGCGGCCTACCGCGCCGCCGATACGCGGGCCTACGCGGGCGACATGGACGGCCGCGCCAAGACCGTGCACCGCGCCATCGAACGAGCGGGCGGCCCCACTCCGGACGAGGTGGCCCAGATGCGCCGCCTCTACCGCGACGAGGTCCGCTACCTGGACAGCCAAGTCGAGCGTCTCCACGCGGGACTCACCGAGCTGGGCCTGATCGAGCGCGACACCTGGTTCGTGTTCGTCTCCGATCACGGCGAGCAGTTCGGCGAGCACGGCCGCTTCGAGCACGCGGACGTGCACGTGGAGAACACCCACGTCCCGCTGGCGATCACGGGCGGCGAGGCGCGACCGCAACGCATCCCCGGCCCGTCTCCGCTGCTCGACCTCACCCCCACCCTGCTGGACCTGCTGGGCCTGCCGCCCCTGCCCGGTGCCGAGGGTACGAGCCAGGCGGCCGTGGTCACGGGCCGCGCAGTGGCGGGCACTGCCAACGCCGTCATCACCGAGTTCGGCCGCGAGCAGCGCCTGACGACGGCCCGCTACGTACTCCTGCGCCGCGGCACGGGGGCGCAACTCTTCGACGGATCGGCCGATCCCCGCGAGGCCCGGGACGTGGCCGCAGCTCATCCCGGCGTGATGGCCCAGCTCGAGAGCGCCCTCGTCCTTCACGCCCAGCGGACATCGGCCCCCGCCGCGACCGCGCCGAGCCGCCCCCTCGACGACGAGACGCGCCGCGCCCTCGAGGCCCTGGGCTATCTGGACGACTGAGCCCCCGGCACGGCGCTCTCAACCGGTCTTCTCGCCCGGCCGATAGGTGGAGACGGCGGTGTCGCCGCCCACCGGGAGTTGCCGTGACGCGCGCCTTCGACATCCACTATGCCGTCTACGTGAACGACCAGGAGCTGGCCGAACGCCGCGAGATCGAGGTTCACGTCGACGGCAAACCCTACCGCCTCCAGCTGCCCCGCCGGGCCACGTTCGGAGCCAGCTTGCGCATCGAGGGCGAGGGAGGCCACGGCGGGGATCTCTACTTCGAGCCCACGAGTGGCCCTCGGGTCAGCGTCAGAGACCGGCCGTCCGGGCCCTCTACGACGAGGCGATCCTCGCGAAGCTGCAGCAGCTGGCCACGTGGGTGAACAGCTCTGTGATCGCGCTCATGTTGGGAGTGTCCGCGACGGGCGGCCCAGATACGGATCCTGCGTGATGAACCGACCCGCCGCCGGGTCGTAGTAACGC
>JAKSBN010000159.1 GCA_022361175.1 Pseudomonadota bacterium
GCGTAGGAGGTCCAGACCTTGGTGCCGTTGATGATGAAGTCGTCGCCGTCGCGCACGGCCTTCGTCTGAAGCGACGCCAGGTCCGAGCCCGAGCCCGGCTCGGAATAGCCCTGGCACCAGCGGATCTCGCCGCGGCAGATGCGGGGCAGGTGCTCGCGCTTCTGTTCCTCGCTCCCGTACTGCAGGAGCGTGGGGCCGATCATGGTGAGCCCGAATCCGATCAGCGCCGGGGGCAGCCGCAGTGCGGCCATCTCCTGGGCCAGAACCTTGGCCTCCTCCTTGGAGAGCCCTCCGCCCCCGTACTCGCGGGGCCAGGTGGGGGCCGTGTAGCCCTTGGCGCCCATCACCTCGAGCCAGGTCTTCATGTCCGGGTTCGGGTAGCTGGCGCGGCGGCCGCCCCAGTTGCCGTCCAGCTCGGTCGAGACGGTGCCCCGAATCGACTGCGGCGCGTTCGCGTCGAGCCAGCTCCGGATCTCGGAACGGAAGTTCTCCAAATCGGCCATGCGAGGGTTCTCCTGATTGCACGCTTGTGGGCCGGGCGCGACGGCCGCAGGCCCCGGGGTGCCGGCCGCGGGCGAGCCGCGGCGCAGCGGGTCTCCCAGTGTAGGGCCCCCAGTCGCCAATCGCTCGTTCGCACTCCCCGCCGCCGGCTCGCAGGCACCGCTGCTACCCTGGCGATATGCGCATTCTTCTCGCCAGTCCCCGCGGCTTTTGCGCGGGCGTGGATCGCGCCATCGAGATCGTGGAGCGGGCGCTCAGCCGCTACGGCCCGCCCGTCTACGTCCGGCACGAGATCGTCCACAACCGCCACGTCGTGAACGAACTGCGGGCCAAGGGCGCGGTCTTCGTGGAGGACCCGGCCGAGGTTCCGCGCGAGGCGCGCCTGGTCTACAGCGCCCACGGGGTGTCGCCGGCGGTGCGACAAGCGGCGGACGACCAGAGCCTCTCGACCCTGGACGCCACCTGCCCGCTGGTCACCAAGGTGCACAACGAGGTCCGGCGCATGGCGGCGGACGGCTACCACATCGTGATGATCGGGCACCGGGGCCACGTGGAGGTCGAGGGGACGATGGGCCAGGCGCCCGATCGCATGCACTTGGTGGAGAGCGTGGCCGACGTGGAGGCGCTCGAGCTCCCGAACACGCACCGCCTCGGCTGCGTCACCCAGACCACGTTGTCGGTGGACGACACGCGCGACGTGATGGACGCCCTGGCGCGGCGCTTCCCCGCCATCGTGCTGCCGAAGCGCGACGACATCTGCTACGCGACCCAAAACCGCCAGGACGCGGTGAAGCAGCTGGCCGACCGGGCCGAGCTGGTGTTGGTCGTGGGGGCACCCGAGTCGTCCAACAGCAATCGGCTGGTGGAAGTGGCGGGCAAGCGCGGAGCCCGGAGCCACCTGATCCAGAGTGCCGAGGATCTGCAGGCCGGCTGGTTGGATGGCGTCTCCTGCGTGGGCGTCACCGCGGGCGCTTCCACGCCCGAGTTCCTGGTGCAGCAGGTGGTGCAGCGGCTGCGCGAGCTGGGGGGCGCCCACGCCGCCGTCGAATCGCTGGCCGAAGTGGACGAGGGCGTCTCGTTCAAGCTGCCGGTCGAGCTGCGCTCCTGAGCCACCGGGCCAGGCCCGACGCACCGCGCGGACGGATCGGGTAGGCTCGCCGTCCCATGTCCCGCCCAAGCCCGCCCGAGCAACCCGACGCCCCGCGCCCGTCGCCCGACGCGGAACGTCGCGCCGAGATCGCCGAAGTGGAGTCGGAGATCGAGGAGCTGGGCGATCCCGAGGCGGGCCCCGCCCTGCCCTCCACCACGCTGGCCGCGCCCACCCGCGTGGTCGACCCGGCCGCCCCTCCCGCCGCCACCGGCACGGGCATCACGCGCGAGGTCCTGCGGCTGGCGTGGCCCGTCATGCTGTCCGGCGCCATGGTGAGCTTGGTGGGCCTGGTGGACCGGGCCATGATCGGCCGCCTGGGCGGGCCGGACGGCGCAGCTTTGCCCCTGGCCGCGGTCGGCTACGCCACCCAGATCTTCTTTCTGATCCAGTCCACGATCTTCGCCATCGGCTTCGCGTGCGTCGCGCTGGTGGCGCGCGCCATCGGCGCGGGCGAGCCGGAGCGGGCGCGAGCCGCGCTGGGGGCCTCGCTGCAGGTGGGGGTGGCGGTCACCGCGGTGCTGTCCGGCGCCATGCTGGTGGGGGCGAAGCCGCTGCTGGCTGCGCTGGGCGCCGGGCCCGAGGTGATCGAGGCGACGCTCCCGTACTACCGGCTGGTGCTGGGGGCCTCGATCGCACTGTCCATCTCCATGACCCTCGAGAGCGGCCTGCGCGCCAACAAGGACACGCGCACGCCCATGTGGATCGCGTTGGCGGTCACCGTCGTGAAGCTCGTGGGCAACGCGCTCTTGATCTTCGGCACCGCGGGCTTTCCGCGGCTCGGCCTGTTGGGCGCGGGCATCGCCACCGCGGTGTCCCAGGTCGTGGGGCTGGCGCTGTTCGCACTCGTGTTCCTGCGCCTGCGCGAGCCGGCGCCGCTGGCGCTCGGCTGGCGCCACCTGACGGCGGGCGGCCCCTTGCGGCGGGAGGTCGTGCGCATCTCGCTGCCGGGCGTGGTCGAGCGGCTGATCATGAACCTGGGCATGCTCAGCTACTTCTGGGTGTTGTCCCAGTACTACGGCACGCTGGCCGTGGCCACCTACACGGTGGGCGTGGCGCTCCTGTCGTTCTCCTGGATCCCGGGCACGGGATACGCGCAGGCCTGCGCCACCCTGGTCGGCCAGGCCCTGGGCCAGGGCCGTTCGGACCGGGCCAGCGGCATCGGCTGGCGCGCGAGCGGGCTGGCCGTGGCGACGGCCGTGTTGCTGGGCGTGGTCTGCGCGCTCACCCACGAATCGCTTGCCCGGCTCTTCACCTCAGACGAAGCGGTCGTCACCGCCCTCGGGCCCTTCCTGCTGGTGCTCGCCGCCGCCCAGCCCTTCCTGCAGTTCCACTTCACCCTGGGCGGCGCCCACCGGGGAGCCGGCGACACCTGGACCCCGCTGCTGGCGGCCAGCGTGGGCAACTGGCTCTTCCGGGTCCCCCTGGCGTGGGCCTTCGCGGCCGTCTTCCAGTGGGACGTGGTGTGGGTCTGGATCGCCCTGGTCTTCGATCACGTCGCGCGCTCGCTGTGGCTGGCCGTCTCGTTCCGGCGGGGAAGCTGGCAGCGGGCCGCCGCGCGAGCGGGGTGAATCTTTTCCGGCTCCTCCCCGTCGAACCCCCCAAGCAACCGACCCCGTTGCCGGGGGAGAGGAGAAGCCATGAAGCCCGAGCGACCCGTCTCCAGACGACTTCGCATCGCCCTGTGGACCGGCACGGCCGCCATCGCCCTGCTGCTGGTGAGCGCCGGATCGGCCAGCGCCAAGAACGACTTCGCCAATGGGTTCGAGGACGAGCTCGGGCGCATCGTGGCCCGCCACGCCGGCGCGCTGGTGTTGCACGGACCGGCCTTCGCGTACGGACACTACGACCGCGGCTACCACGACGAGCGCCGACACCATCGCAAACACCGGCGGCATCACCGGCGTTGGCACCACCGGCGTCATCACGACCACCACGGCTGGCACGGCCGCCGGCACCACCGACGCGACTACCACGACTGGCATCACCGGCGGCACCACCGGCGCGACTATCACCGGGACCGGCGGCGGCACCGCCACCACGACGACTGCGGACACGCGGGGGTCGTGACCTACGAGCGCAAGGTGGTGAAGCGGCACTCCGACCACCGCGGCGATCGCCGCGTGGTTCGAACCGAGCGCCACTACCGCTACTAGCCCGCTACCAGCGGTTCAACAGGCGGGCTTCGGCACGGGGGTGACGAAGTTCGCAGCAAAGGCGCGGGGGTCGGTGAAACGGCCCCCGCGCTGGCGTTTCAGGCCGGGTCGGACCCGCCGGGAAACGCGAATCGCAGGCCGTCCGGATCGGCGTCCACCTGCACCCGGCCCCCCTTCTCCAGCGAGCCGAACAGGACCTCGTCCGAGAGCCGGTCCTTCAGCTGGGTCTGGATCACCCGCGCCAACGGGCGCGCGCCGA